>JBBQKP010000159.1:0-8015 GCA_038326995.1 Tepidisphaerales bacterium | reverse complement strand
TTCAACCTCGGCGCGAACGCGACGACGTATTCGAACACGGGGCTGAATGCCGACACGGTCTACTTTTATCGCGTGCGCGCTGTCGTCGGCGGAGCCAACACGACGAGCACGTACTGGGGCCACGCGAAAACGCTGGCGGGGTCAAACAACACGCTGCCGATAGTGACGATGAGTGTGGCCAGTGTAAGTGTGTTGGAGAACGCTGGCACCGTGCAGCTAACGCTCACTTGCACCGGCGATCTCTCCAATTTCATCACGGGTGGCATTATCATCGGCGCGGCAGGGGACACCGCCGTCCTCAACACCGATTACAGCCTGTTGAATTCGCCCGGATTCTCATTCGCGGTCGGGTCGGCGACCGGAACGATGACCGGTTTTGCGATCATCAACAACACGACAGTCAACGCGAACAAGTTCTTTACAATTAGGCTCGTTCCCAACGAGTTTTCATATCAACTGAGCACTCCAAACCAGACGACGGTGATGATCGTGGATGATGACAGCTCGGCGGGGGGTTCATTCGTCGTTAACTCGGACTCTGTCACGAACGACGGAACCGCGATCAACCTTTCGTGGTCGCCCGTCGCAGGAGCTACGAGCTATCGGATTAGCGTGTCCTACGACGGCGGAGCAACTTACCTCCAATCGACAGAGGTCGACGCGTCGTCTCCGACGGCAGGTGCGATTGACTTACCCGAGCAAACTGCCGTGACACACAAGGTCGAGGCATTAAACGCGAGCGGAGGCGTGATTGCGACATCTCAGCCGTCAACGCGAACGACAACAACCGCACCTGCTGGTCCGCCGACGACAACCCCTACGTCAAATCCAGCATTAGGGACGCCGGGCAACCCGACCCCGTTGCTCGTTTCGTGGTACGGCGTGACTACAAATAATATTCTTTCTCGCGGCGACTATCGGGTCGAAACCATCGGCGATGCCGTCGGCGGCACAGTGAGCAAAGACCTGGACGCTGATCAACTCGGACACGCGCTGCCCTACAACGCGGGCAAGCAAGGCATGCTCGACCTGTTCGCAAAGATCGACGGAGCCAACGGCGGTTTGATCGACAACATATTGACCGCCGCCGAGATTTTTTCGGTAAAGGTTCGATTCCTCAGTTACAGTTGGGGCGGAATCACCTCAATCAACGAGTCGCGAAAGCTGTCGTCGCCGCGGACGCTTTACGGTTATCAGTTGCAATCCAAAATTCAAATCGACCAGATCATTTCGTTGGATACGGTCCACAACGGTCCGGCTCGTTTGGTCCGATGGATTTGGTTTAGTGGTGCTTTGGCCGAGAATGTAACAATTTTGAGAAGCTACTACCAGACACGCGGTGGCGGTCTTACCGCTCGATATGGCCCCAGCGTCACGAATACGACTGGTACCGGACCTTACAATTGGGGTGAAGATTTCTCGTTTGGAGCAAGCCTGAAAGGTGCGGTGCTTCCCGCCACGGCTCCGACTAGCCAAATCAATTTGACGACGTCGCCGCAATTCGCGAATGTGGATCGGGTGAGGGAACTGCGTTTTGCACCGCCGGGGTCGGGGTCGATCTTTTACTCTAAGCTAAAGGGCGCAGACTTAAATCATTTGGCGCTGCCTTGGTACGCCGCACCTTTGGTAGTCGAGCATTTGATCCCAGGGTTTACGTCTACCCCTTTTGACCCAAACGATTTATATGGGGTTACTTCTAATGACCAGTGATCTTTGACTTCTGTCATTACATTCATCTATAAATCTTGAGGAGACATGTATGAAGATTCGCATTATAACGTTGATGGTCATGATACTGGCGTCATTATTAACCGTCGGATGTAGAGAAACAGTCGGAGCATTTGGACAAGATGAATCTGCTGTCATCTGGGTTGCGGATGATCGTTCTACGCCTCCTTTTACAACAAGTGTTACAACATTGAAGCCCTCTCGTGTGGTGTGGCGGTCTGGTTTGTTTGGTGAGAAAGAACGAACAATTTTTTACCTCTTGGAAGACCGTCCACTCGAACGAATCGGTATAGGTTTCGATTCGGACGAGTGGCGCAGTCATCTCGTCAAACTAAAGTGGTGGCAAATACCGAGCAGAGTTTTAGCTCGAGCACCTTCCGTCAACACGACGCAAAGGGCTTGGATCATATCAATGTCTCCGGTGGTGTTTGTTGTTACGTCGCTTTCGCCTCCAGATGGAAGGCCAATTCCAAAGGGCTTTCGTGCGGATCCGACCAACCGCCTTTGGCCGTGGGTCTCCGAGTCTGCTCGCTATCAGACCGCCATTCGGCTAGATGTCGAAGTTGCCAAAGGCAAGTGGCGGTCGGTGCCGCTACCCCCGGGCACGACCCTCGGGCAGGTCGCCGATCAAGGACCCGAGCTATGGGCGGCGAAGCCAACGACGACGCAGCCGCTATTCCAAATCGTTAGTCAGTTGTTCATCGTTAAGTCAGACGCAGTCGCCAACGACGGCACCGCGATCAATCTGTCGTGGCCGCCGATCTCCGGCGCGACGGGGTATCGAATCAGCGTGTCTTTCGATGGCGGAGCGACTTACCTCCAATCGACAGAGGTCGACGCGTCGTCTCCGACGGCAGGTGCGATTGACTTACCCGAGCAGACGGCCGTGACACACAAGGTCGAGGCCCTCAACGCCAACGGCGAGGTCATCGCCACCTCCGAGCCGTCGACGCGAACCACCACGACCGCGCCCGGCTCGTGACCTTCCGCGTCGTTCCCGCCAACACCCCGACCGCACTGAGCGCCCAAGAAATGAGCTCGACGCAGATCAATCTCACGTGGCGCGACAACGCGACCAATGAAACCGCGTATGTCGTCGAGCGCTCGACGAGTCTGGACTTCACGCAAAACTTCACGACGTTCAACCTCGGCGCGAACGCGACGACGTATTCGAACACGGGGCTGAATGCCGACACGGTCTACTTTTATCGCGTGCGCGCTGTCGTCGGCGGAGCCAACACGACGAGCACGTACTGGAATCACGCGAAAACGCTGGCGCAGCAGGCCCCTGTTTTTCCCGTCGTCACATTCACTTCCGAAATAGTATCTGTCGTGGAAAATGTCGGCACATTCGAGTTGGAGCTGACCCGGACCGGCTCGTTGACCGATGGGCTTACCGGGTTCCTGCTCATCGGTGCTCAAGGCGACACCGCCGCCTTTGAACTCGACTACTATCCGGGAACAAATCCTGAAGACTTTTTCTTCGCCAACAACTTTCTATTCTCATCGGGGCAGTCTACGACGAGCGTCCTATTCACAGTCGTGAATAACGCGGTACAAGGCCCGCTAACCAAATTCTTCACCGCCGCGATTCTCCCCAGCGAATTCGAATTCACCCTCGGCAACCCGTCGCAATCGACGGTGACGATCGTGGATGGTGAGGGGCGGTGGGCAAAATCCGGATGAAGATTTAAGTCCTCAAAATGTCGCCGTTTCACGGAACGCACAAAACCACATGGTGATTACTTGGACGGCACCCACGGGAGCACCTGACTCGACTTATCAGATTTTCCGGAGCACAACCAATTCATGGGATGTCACTCCAGAGTATTTAATCGGAACGTCGTCTAGCCTTGCGTTCACCGACATCAATCCTCCGCCCAATGTGCAGGCGTTTTATGCGGTGGTGTCAGTTCGACAAGGAGTGCAAATAGGTACAAATCGCGAGGGTAATTGGACGGGAACCGATAGAAACCCGACTCAGGTCATTGCCAGGCCATTCAACTCAAACTTGATTGGAATCTCGTGGGAAGATAATTCTGTAAACGAACTTGGATTTCGCATCGAACGAAAGATAGTCGGCACTTTCTCTTGGACACTTGTCGAGCAAGTCCCAGAGAGCCATGAAATTGGATTTGATGAAAACGTTCAGCCTGGTGTGGAGTATTTATACCGCGTCAGCGCGGTGTATAACTCGCCTCTCTTAGATCCCCTCACCCTAACTGTAGGGTCAACTTCGACTCGTCCCGCATCATCTTACAGCGGTACGATTCTGGTTTTATCTGGTCGAAACCAATACGGTTCTGGTGATGAACCAATGTGGATTTTTGCGGACATTCTCCGAGAAATTGATTCAAATTTAGGATCCCAATCTTAGTATGCGGTACATTTGTATGCCGGAACGTTCGACTTCGGACACGTCAATAACGATGACGAGAATAGTGGCGGTCGTGCTTACGATCAACTTAATACCTGGCGCCTCGCACGGCTAGACATTGGTTTGCCGCTGAACTTGGCGATCGTCGGTTATAGTTGGGGGGGCGGTGCGACCTATCTTTTAGCCAAACGACTCAGCGAAAATTCACGAACCGGTTCGGCTCCAGATCAGTGGAAGCTCGAGTACACCGCCTATTTTGATGCGTTCCGGCGAGGCTCGTTTATACGTGAAACAAGATATCCAAATCAGACTCGGTACCACACGAATCAGTATTTGCTCGATGGAATTCTGCGCTCAGGACCGATGGACTCCGTCTCGGGGAGTCCTCCAACGGAACAGATACCATATTCGGAAGAGATAATACGAATAAATTCGCGACTCACCGGTATGGGTCACTCGTTAATAGCGTCCGCGCCAATTGCCAGAAACGTTGTCATCAATTCACTCATAAATGAACTCCCAATCCAATAGTCTCATCGTGAAATCTTTATCCATTATCTTGTCGGTGTGCTTGTTGAGCACCACGTGCAGTTGCATCGTGCCGAATGGCTCGCAAACGGTTTTTGTCTCAGCGAAGGATTTTGTCGACCCAGGTTTCGACAGAAAGCTCTTCGATTTGCTGAAAGAAGCGATGCTCGTAAGTTCCGATGTCGAAATTGGCAAAGCGCGAAAAAAGGTTATCCAGTACTGGAAAGACAACTACCCCATGAGCACGATTTACGTTGCGCTTTACGGTATCGAGAAAGCCGAGGAGACGCCGGGGTTCCCCGCATTTCCAATTTTCCCTTATCAGGTATTTCTCCTTCTGGTGGGCGATTCTGCAGCCGAAGCGCAAAGTGGATTGGGATACG
This sequence comes from Tepidisphaerales bacterium, assembly GCA_038326995.1. GTDB lineage: Bacteria > Planctomycetota > Phycisphaerae > Tepidisphaerales > Tepidisphaeraceae > JBBQKP01. Next base: position 2,999 of record JBBQKP010000159.1, on the reverse strand, counting down.
CCTTATCCGAGACACCCTTTGATGATGAAGAACTGCTTGGGTGGCTTGAGCGCAATCTATTGCAATCATCGTTTAAAGGGATGGGAACAGTGTTGGATAGGCACTCGTCATATATTGTGAACGAGGAAGGCAAACAGGCAGGCGTTCGTTTATATTACGTCGCAATGGTAAGAGAATTGTTCACAGATTGGGGGCAGGGAGACATTCGGAAATATATTGTGAAGATTCCTAGCCTCAGCGCGTCGCGTTATTTCGACATGATGGATAATCCCCTCGACCGAAAGAAAGTCCTTCCTGACGAGTGGAACGTGGAAGATATCACACAGAATCTCGGACCTCTTCTGATTGCCAAGAAGCTTCGGTTTGCTGAAACCACGCAACTGGAGGAGCGATTCGTTAATGCGCTCATTTTGACGATAAATCGAAGCCCGAACTTCAAGGAAAAGGAACAGCTCGAATATCTGGTCGGGTTGCTTCGACGCAACCACATTTTGTCCGAAGCAGCGGTAGCAACGTTGGAGGCAAGGTTCGCTAAGCCGTGACACTTCACCCGTGTGCGGAGAAACCGGAGAAAGCGGGGGAGCGGGTACGGCGAAGCAATTAGATGATTGAACCGATACGAATCGACTTCCCGTTCCGTTGTCTTTAGCCAAGTATCACGGATGTTGCGTGCTCTTGCGACGATGAGGTCGCGGGCGTCTGATATCGTCGAATGATTCATCGCGCGTTTGTTCAACTACTTCGCCCCGGCGTCATCGTCCTCTCTGAAGACGAATCAAAGCACGTGCAGAACGTGCTGCGAATGAACGTCGGCGATTCGATCGATGTGTTCGATGAGCCGGGCAACACCGCACGCGCGAGAATCACGCGGCTGAGTAAGCAGGGCGTCGAGCTCGAGGTGAGTGATGTGGTCGCACCAGCACAGGCGCGGGAATTGACGGTTTGCTCGGCCGTCGCGAAGGGTGAGCGTGCGGACTGGGTGATCGAAAAATTGAGCGAGCTGGGCGTGCGGCGGTTCGTGCCGATCGTGACCAGGCGTTCGGTGGTCGAGCCGCGAAGTGGCAAGCAGGAGAGGTGGAAGCGGATCGCGATTGAGGCGGCGAAGCAGTCGGGGCGAGTGGGAGTGATGAGCATTTCACCGCCGACGCCGCTTCAGATGGTGAGGATCGAGAGACAGTGTGCGGTGCTTTCGAGCGAGCGTGAAACGGACATTCCGGGTCCGATCGAATGGTCAACTCTGACGCAAATCTTCATCGGGGCCGAAGGGGGCTGGGAGGAGGAGGAGCTGCAGTGGCTTGAAGGCAAAGGCGGGCGCAGGGTGAGATTGCCCACGCCGATTTTGCGGATCGAAACCGCCTGCATCGTTGCGGCGGCGCTTTGTCTGTGTCACATTCCGGCGAATCAATGACATATCAGCCCCAATATCCGATGCCGTATCAACCCGCTTCGTACGGCTTCCCGCCGACGATCGACCAGCTGCTCGCCCCCGCTCGTCGGGCGGGGCTTACGATGATCGTTCTCGGATCAATCATGCTGCTTTGCGGCATATGCGTCGGCGGGATTTCGTTCGTCTCCACCGAAGCGTTTTGGGCACAGATGCAGCAGCAGGGCCAGAATTTGCCGCCCGGAATTGATCGAGAGACCATGACGATGGGAATGGCGGTCGCGGGCGGCGGGCTGAGTGTGCTGGGCCTGCTTTACCTCATTTTAGGTGCGCTTTCCCGCGGCGGCGGGAGGGCTTGGCTCATCATCAGTTCGATGATCATCGGACTCAGTATGCTGATCGTTCTGATCGGAACGGGCAGCGCTATTGTGAACCTCGCATCCAACCCCGGCAACATCGTGAGTGTGGCGATCAATCTCCTGATTCTGGGCCTGCTCGTGCTGGTCATGGTGTGGCTCGTGCAGGGCGTCAAGCGCTCGGACGATGTCGATCGATTCAGGGCCGGGCAGCAGGGCGGCGCTACCGGCTATGCGGCCGGCTATCCGGCCGGCTATCCTGGGGGTTATCCGCAGCAATATGCCCCGCCGTATTCGCCCTATGCGCAGCCGAATTCGCCGCCCAATGTCCAGCCTCCGCCTCAACAGCAGCCGCAACAGCAGCCGCCCCAGCAACCTCCGCAGGCTTAGTCGCAATCGCCGCAGGCTTTGAGGGGTGTTTCGGCTCAAACGTAGACCTTCCCGCGAGCAGAGGGTTCACACGATTTGTCGATCATTCACGATTCGGCGCATCGCGTCTGCGCGCAGGGTCTGACGCGGGCGCACGATTTCATTGACAGGTCGGGCCGATAATCTAGCCTTTCATTCGTCGTCACGCGCGAGCGTGGCTGATACACGTCTATAAGTCGAAGCACAGTAAAGCCCATTGGGGAGCACACATCCGGGCCTGGCCTTATGAATCCTGCGGATTCCATCTTCTCTCGTGATAATGGTGCCCGTGACGAAGTCACAGGTGACTTGGTCGTGCGTTCCTTTGCGAAGATCAACCTGTTTCTTCGCGTGGGCGATATCGATCCGCACGGCTTTCATCCGCTCGTCTCGTGGATGGTCACTACAAGTTTGGCGGACACCCTCACGTTCTCGCTGTCTCGTTCGGATCAATTGTCGATCGAGCTCACTTGCGACGACCCGACTATTCCGACGGACGAAACCAATCTCGTGAGCAGGGCGATCAGGCTGTTCTTCTCGCATGACGACTTGTCAGATGCGGCGAGGAAAACTGCGATCAGGGTGGCGATCAAAAAATCCATTCCCGCGGGCGGCGGGCTTGGAGGCGGCTCGTCCAATGCCGCGGTCACGCTCGTGACGCTGCAGAAAATTTTCCGCACGGAGATCGACCTTCATCCGCTCGCGGTGCGGCTGGGCAGTGATGTGCCGTTCTTTCTGGAGGGTGCGAGTCAGCTCGCGCAGGGCCGCGGCGAATTGCTGTCACCCGCCCCCAAGCCCGAGAGCGCACCGTGGGCGGTTTTGATGTTGCCGAGCAAGCTGGCCGTCAACAC
>JBBQKP010000158.1:0-8039 GCA_038326995.1 Tepidisphaerales bacterium | reverse complement strand
TTAGCCGTAACACTTCAGCCAAACGCCAGAATTTCACGACATCTGGTGCCACGACTTGTACGCAAGTCGTGATGCGCGAGGAAAATACAAACGATTAGACTGCTCTCGCCTTTCACGACTTGAATAAAAGTCGTGGCACCCAAAACGTCCAAGCAAATGCGATTTGCTGGAAACGGCTGAAGTGTTACCGTAAAAGAAGCCCCTTCGCCATCGACCTAGCCCTGTTCATCTACGTCTTCATTGGCCCGGCCGCGTGGCTGGCGCTGTGCGTGATGAGTTTGTTCGCGCGGGTTCGGATGGGGCGTCTGCTTCGCTCGACCGACACACTCCCGGCCGAGCCGCCGTCGATCGCGATCGTCGTGCCCGCCAAGGATGAGGCCGAGAATATCCGCTCGTGCGTTTCAAAATTGCTGCAGCAGGATTACCCGCGGTTCGAGCTGGTGGTGGTGAACGACCGCAGCACCGACTCGACGGGATCGCAGCTTGATGAGATGGCTACGCAGATCGTCAGCGGGCCTCGACTTCGCGTCATTCACATCGAGTCGCTGCCCGAAGGTTGGCTCGGCAAAAGTCACGCGCTGCACGTGGCCACTCGCGACCTGACGCACGACTATCTGCTGTTTGTCGACAGCGATGTGAACCTCGCGAGCGATGCGGCCCGAAAACTTGTCGCGCTGGCGCATGCTCGTTCGTACGATGCGCTGTCGGCGTTGCCCTCGCTCGAGTTCGCCGGGCTTGCGGATCGATTGCTCCTGCCCGTCCTGGCGGTGTCGTGGGGGGCGGCATTCACGGTGTCGCTGACGAACGACGACAGCAAGCCGCACATCGCCGCGGCGAACGGGCAGATGTTTCTGATCCGCCGCGATGTGTACGAGCGCGTGGGCAATCATCAGGCCGTGCGAAACAAGATCGTCGAAGACGTCGAGTTGATGCGGCATCTGAAGAAGAGCGGCGCGTCGGTGCGGTTCATGCTCGGGCACAACCTGGGCAGCACGAAGATGCACGACACCTGGCCGCGCATTTTTCATGGATGGGCACGAATTTTTGCGGGCACGGCAAGGCGGTCGATCTGGCCGATCCTGGCGGTGCTGTTTTTTCTGTGGGTCTGCACGATGCCGGTTTTTGCCGCCCTTTGGATGCCGACGACGGCCTGGCGCGTCGCGTCGATCTCGCACCTGCTGCTCATCGCGGTGTTCGTGGTCCGCTGCTACACCGCGGTCGGCCTGTCGATCCCGGCGGCAATCCTGCTGACACTTTGTTTGCCCGTGACGATCATCCTTCAATCGGTCGTACTGATTTACGCGATGATCGTCTGCATTCGCGGTCACGTCATGTGGCGCGGCCATCGCGTGGCGGTGTGAGAGGAACGAGTGAAAAAGCAACACTATGGCCGAATGTTCCTCGGCGATTTGCAGGCGAAACGGCGTGCTCGTAACAAGAACTCAGTAAGACATTGTCCTGCCGAACGGGCCGTGGGATAAGCGCGTCGTGGTGTCTTGTCAGATCTTCAGCCTTGTCCGACGTCTCGTTTCACGATCTTACCGACCATACGTTTGGCGCGGTTGAGCGAGAAGTGTGCGGAGCGCGTGGTCGTCGCGCTGTCGGCCGCGCAGGCTTGAGCGAAGACGACCGCCTCGACCAGCGGCTTGCCGCACGCCAGCATCGACGTGATCACGCCGCTCATCACATCCCCGCCGCCGATGCCGCTGACGACGTCGACCTCGGGCGGCGTGATTTCCGTCGCTCGGCCGAGTTCCAGCACGAGCGTCGAGCGCTCTGCACGCGACACCACCACCGCGCCGCCGGTCTGATTTGCCACGGCCCGCATCGCGTTGATGACGGCGTCGTTACTCGGCAAAACCGTCGCGCCGGTCGCGCTCAAGAGTTCATTTTCATTGATGCGAACGACGTGCGGCCGGGCCGCGAGCGCGTTGGTCAGTATCGCGCCCGCGGCATCGACGACGGCCAATTTCCCTGCTTCTCTCGCCATATCGATCATGAGTTTATACGTCCAATTGCCCAGGCCCTTTGGCACGGAACCGATGACCAAAACGGCGTCCACGTCGTCGATGATCCGGTCAAAACTGTCGAGAAGACTCCGTGCGACAGATTTTGCGACGGCGGGCGGTTCCTCGACGAGTTCGGTGACGACGCCCGTCGCCTGGTCGATGATCGTCGTACACAAACGTATTTCGTTCGGATAGGTGTCGATTGATTCGTAGGCGCTGCCCAAGTTTTTGAGTGCTTCTAAAAATGCGTAGGTGCGATCACCGCCGGTCAGGCCCAGACAAAAAGAGGCCGCGAGATTCGTGGTGCAGATGGCGCGGACGGCGTTGACGCCTTTTCCGCTGGCGTATTCGGCTTGGCTTTCCGATCGATTCACGCCGCCCAGGATGAACCGCTCGAACATCATCGTCCGGGCCATGCACGGAGTCAGGCCCACGACGAGGATCACGGGTTTGTCGTTTTGGGGCTTACGTTTTTGCGGCTCGTCTTTCGGCTGCCTGTCTTTCGGCTGCCTGTCTTTCGGGTGCCTGTCTTTCACGCACTTGTCTTTCATGGCCCGACTTTTTCGATGACGCACATCATCTCGACTGTCGCGGGGCGAAACCCGCAGGCGGCGAAGAGCGCTCTGCCCGTGTCATTGACGGCCGCGGTTTCGAGCCGCACTTGTTTGACGCCCAGCTGCGTAAACCGCTCGACCGCCAGCAAAACCATCTGCCTTGCTGCGCCTTCGTGGCGGTATTCGGGTTCGACCCAGATGTCGTGGATGTAGCCGCACTCGGGCAGCCAGTAGATCGGCAACTCTTCTTCGACTGTCGCAATCAAATATCCGACGATCGCACCAGTGCCTGCAGCGCCATCCTCACGTTGTGCCACGAGAAAAACGCTCTGTGCATCGTCAACGCGCTGCGGCAACCACTGCGCGTAAAGTGTTCCAACGTCGGGCTTGATTGTGAATCGGTCGGCATCCCACTTGCGGTGCAGATTGCTGATCTTCTCGACCATCGGCAGCACCTGTTGAACGTCGTCCAGGGTGGCGGGGCGAACGGTGATCATACGGCCTCGCTTTGTGACTCGGATGGTTGGACTGACTCGCCAAAACTGTCGACGATGCGTTGCCAGTTGAGGTAAAGAACATGGTCGATGTCGGGCGTGGAGAATCCGCCGCGTGCGAGTGTGTCGCGCAGGCGTGGCAGGTCGCGCGCGGTCTCGATGTCGGACGGAATTTGCTCGCGGCCGAGCCCGCCGTCCATGTCCGTGCCGATCCCGACGTGCTTGGTGGACTGTGTGACGTCGCAGATTCGCCTGATGTGGGCCAGGACGTCTTCGAGCGTCGCCCGGCGTTTTCCGTATTGATCGTGGGGCAAAAGAAAGCGGTCGAAGAAGTTGATGCCGATGACGCCGCCCCGATCGGCGATGGCGCGAATCATGTCGTCGGTGAGGTGGCGCTGCCTGATGTCCTGCCCGACGATCGCGCGGGAATTGCTGTGTGAAGCGATGACGAGCTTGTCGGACAGGCCCATGAGGTCCCAGAAGCTCGCATCAGAAAGATGCGAGGCGTCGTGAATGATTTTTCGCGCGTCGAGCTGTTTGATCAGACGCTGGCCGGCCTCGGTGACGGGGCCCGGCGCGCCGGTTCCGCCCGCGTATCGGGTGCGTGACCAACTGAGCCCGACGATCCGCACGCCGCCCTTGTGGAGGTGATCCAGATCGGCCTCGTCGCGGATGGCGTCGGCCCCTTCGAGCAGGAGGACGGCCGAGGTGGTGGGGCGAGACGTTCCCTTGCCCGAACCGAAAATGTTCAAAAGGCCCTTATTTTCCAGGCGGTGGTAATAATCGAGCTGCATTGCGGCCTGATCAAATGCCTGATCGGCGGTGGAGTAGCCGGCATGTCGGTCGGATTGGGGCTGGCAAAAGATGGTGGCGAAGACGGTGGTGATTCCGCCCGCGTGCAGGTCGGGCAGGCCGACGGTGGCGATTTCGTTTTCGACGACGGGCTGCTGGCTCGCGGGTTTGGTGATGTCGCGGCCGCGTAGCACGGCGTTGTAGGCCAGATCAAGGTGTGCGTCGATGAGCATGATTCGATGTTAGCCGAGCACGCAATGTGATGCACTGGTGATGAACTGGCGACCTACTGGCGACCTACTGGCGCGGCGGCTTGATGGAGTAGCATCACCTTTCTAAATCACACCACGTGAAATCGATGCCGGGTGCCACGTTCTGGTACTCCAGAGCGTGCTCGGGATGTGGGTGGAACCGCACGCCCAGCCGCACGCCCAGTCGCACTCTTTGCGAGTACACAAAACGTGGCACCCGGAAATTTGCTGTTTAGAATTTTGTATTAACTCTCCTCCGGCCCGTCCGGCAGGACATTTTATTTCTGAATTTACAGAAGAAATACAGTGTCCTGACGGACGGTCCAGACAGCCGCGCGGGTGCAACCCATTGAAAAAGTAACTATTTCACGGTCGTAGCCGCCAGCTCGCTGGCGCTTGATGTGCTCGGCGTTCTTATCTATGTTCCTGCGAGGGGTCGGCGTCTCGGGATTGTGAGTCGGGCGAATCGCACGGCCAAGCCGCACGCTTTGCGAGTACAGAAAACGTGGCACCCGTAAATTCAAATACAAGAGTACAGGTCAGAGACCCGTGCGACCATTAAAAGACAGAAGTAGCTCGCAGATTTAGATGTGACTGAGCACTTGTCGGTATATACTCACGGCATGATCAGGCGAAGTCTTCTTATTGCATCGGTGTGTCTAGCGACTCTTGCGGTGGGTTATCACGGCGTGGGTCTTGGGCTGGCGTTGGCACAGGACGACGTGACGTTTCAAACCTTGCCGACGGCAGAGCTCGAGCAGATGGCGATTGCGTGTGTCGAGCAGGGCGATTACCGCAATGCATTGCCGCTGCTGAAGGCGGTGGCGGTTCGATATCGCAATGACCCCGAGAAGGCTGCGCCGTGGATCGAGCGCGTGCGTGTTGCGACGGAAAAGCTGGGCGCGACCACGCCGCCGCCCGAGGGAATCGATGGCGCGCCTCGGACGGCCCACATCAAGCCAAAGGCCGATGAAGTCGTCGAGTTGACGCTGGGGAAGCTCGGCAATTTCGAGTACGACGCCGAGCACGGCGGGAACATTCCTGACGACGTGTTGGCGATGTCGGGAACGACGATCAAGCTGCGCGGGTTCATGATTCCGCTTGATCAGGCGGATAAAATTTCGCGATTCGTGCTCGTGCCGGACTTGTTCGCGTGCTGCTTCGGGCAGCCGCCTCAGTTGCAGCACACGATCGTGGTTGAAACGCCACCCGGAAAGGCAGTAAGCTATTATCCCGACGAAATCGACTGCGTCGGCACGCTGACGGTCGAGGAGAAGAAGGAAGACGGCTTCATCGTCAGCCTCTTCACGCTGAAGGTGATGAGCGTGAGGCCTGCACCGAGATAGACGTCACCGAGATAGACGTCATCGAGATAGACGTCACCGAGAAAGACGTCATCGAGAAAGACGTCATCGAGAAAGACGGCAGTGGTTAGACGGCAATGCTCAAGGAGCAGTTTGAAGGAACGGGAATTCAAAGGTTTAGAATGACAACAATGACAACAATGACGACGCCCTATGTTCCGCCCGCTCGCAAGTTCAACATGCGCATCCTCGCGTTCGTGGCGGTGTTTGGGGTGTTGCTCGGCACGCCGGTGTATTTCTACATCGACACGCTGCTTTCGGGCGGCTTAAAGAAGACCAGTAGCGGAGCATACGTCGTCAACCTTCAGGCGATGAGCAACTTCGTGTTCGACCAGAACAATGGAACGCTAACGGATGTGCCTCAGCGCTGGCGCGAGCTGGACGGAAAAAAGGTCATCGTCGACGGCGAGATCGCGCCCGGCACGCTTGAATCACGCGGCGTGGATCACCAGTTCGACCTGGTTTATTCTGTTGCCAAGTGCTGCTTCTCGGGCCCGCCGCAGATTCAGCACTTCGTGCAATCTGCAATTCCCGATGCGAATATGAAGGACGTCAAATGGGATATGGCCTCCCGCGTTCGCGTGCACGGCACGCTGAAGGTCAATGTCACCCGCGACCCGACCGACAATCGCATCACGGGCGTCTATCACCTGGTGGTCGACAAGCTCGAAACACTCTGATTTTACAGCTTATAACGGGTGCTCTTGCAAATTCGGAATTGATTCCTAATCTGCAAGAATGATTGATCGTCTCGTTCGAGCTCAGATTGAAGACCGGTTCACGCAGTTTCCTGCTGTCGGACTTATCGGTCCGCGTCAGTGTGGAAAGACGACTCTGGCGAAGTCTTTGGCTGATTCTGTCAACGGGGTCTACTATGATCTTGAACAGCCTTCAGAGAGACTGCGGCTCGATCTGGAGTGGGATGAGCGGGTGAGTCGCAACGTGACCATAGTATTGGATGAAGCACAGACCTGGCCCGAAGTGTTTCCAAGGCTTCGTGGTGCGATCGATGCGGACAGAAAACGTAACGGGCGATTCCTACTGCTGGGTTCGATCGCGCCCGCGTTGATGACGCACGTCTCGCAGTCGCTTGCGGGAAGACTTTCATTGATCGAACTGACTCCGCTCCTGGCTGTCGAACTGACGGGTCAATCGCGCAATCACAACTGGCTGTATGGCGGATTTCCAGACGGGGGAGTGCTTCAAGGGGGAGTGCTTCAAGGGGGAGTGCTTCAAGGGGAAGTGCTTCAAGGGGGGGTGGTTGCAGGGGGCACGCGCACACCCAATTTTCCACAGTGGCAATTGGATTACACCCAGCTTCTGACCCAGCGAGACCTGCCCCAGTGGGGCATGCCCGCCAAGCCGCAGGTCATTGTTCGACTGCTTCAAATGCTTGCGGCCGTTCACGGTCAGACGTGGAACGCGTCGCAGATCGGGCAAAGCCTCGGCCTGGATGCTAAAACCGTAACCGGATACGTCGATTTTCTTGTTGGCGTATTCCTCTTTCGTCGGCTCTTGCCTTACTCAGGAAATGTAAAAAAGCGCCTGGTGAAAACGCCCAAAATCTACTGGCGCGACACCGGCCTTTTGCACGCGATGCTCAACGTGACCGATGAGGCGGACCTGATCAAACAGCCTTGGGTCGGCGCGAGCTGGGAAGGATATGTCATCGAGCAGATTCTCGCTACGCTCTCCGCGATCGGCATACCATTTACGCCCTATTTCTTCCGGACGAGCGATCAATTCGAAATCGACCTCGTACTTGATATGGGAAGTGTCCGGTGGGCGATCGAAATCAAGTTGTCGTCCACACCAGGCCCCGGCGATTTGTCACGACTTCAGCAAGCCGGAGAAATGATGGGGGCAACCCATCTGGCACTTGTTTCCAGAACCAAACGTCCGGTCGAATCTGCCAACACCATCTCGTGTGATCTGGCGACGCTACTCGAGCGCCTGATGTCGAACCACACCAAAATCAGCCCACTCGCACGACGATGATCGTCGCGTCGTCGGCGAGTTGATCGGTGCCGGCGTGCTGAATGACGGCCCGATACATCGCTTCGACAAGGTCGTCGGGCTTCTGGTTGATGACATTATGAACGCCGCTCAATTCGAACTGTTCGCGTGTGACCAGGCCGGTCGCGTGGGTGACGGTTCCGAACTGTTCGACGATGCCGTCTGAGACGACGACAATGGTATCGCCCGGGCCAAGGGGAAGGGTGACGGCGTGGTATTCCCAGTCGGGCTCGATGCCGACGGGCAGGCCGTCGCCCTGATCGAGCGCGACGAGCGTTCCGTCGGCCTGTCGCAATATGCCAAACCCGTGGCCCGCGTCGGTGTACGTCAGGGTCATCTTCGCGGTGTCGATCACTCCCGCCCAGAGCGTGACGAATTTGTTGGCGGGCCTGCGCGGGTTGATGAACGCCGAGAGTTGTCGAACCGACGCCGCCACGTCGCCCTGCGTTGACACCAGCCTGGAATGGAAGAAGCCCTGCGTGGTGGACATGAGCACACCGGCGGCCATGCCTTTACCGGTGACGTCTGCGACGGCGAAACCGATGCGGTCGTGAGATTC
>JBBQKP010000157.1:0-8159 GCA_038326995.1 Tepidisphaerales bacterium | reverse complement strand
ACGGGCGACGCGGCGGTCGGGACGGCCATCGATTTTTACGGCCGAACTTTCGAAGAGCAGGTCAACACCAAAGAGTTCACGCGAATTCGCTACGTCTCGCCCGTCGCCTCCACCGCAATCACGCCCGATCCGATCGCCATTCTCCACGGCACGATGGGCAAGCGGCTCGAACTCTCCAATCGGTTCATCGAATTTCTGCTGACGCCCGAGGCGCAGAAACTGTGGATCAAAAAGCCCGGCACACCCGGCGGCCCGCTCGAGCGCGCCTTGCGACGCCCGCCCGTGCGAAGCGATGTCTACACCGACCGCACGGACTGGACCGACAAAGGCAATCCGTTCGAATCGGCCGGTGGTTTTAATCAGCGAAGAGAATGGATGGGTTTCTCCGGCGATATTCGGCCGGTGTGGTCGGCGGCGTGGATCGACGCGCGCGAGCCATTGCGCGACGCGTATCGCAAGATTCTTGCCTTGCCCGACGCCGATCGTCGTGCGACCTTGCTGAAGGAACTCGGCGCGATTCCTGTGACACTGGCCGACATTGAAAGCGATGTCGCCTCTCGAAGGGCGATGGAAGCGCAGGATACGAGAGAGAAGACCTCCAATGGGCCTTACTTTCTTGCGAAACGCCGGATCGATTGGGCGAAGAAATTCCGCGCCCACTTTGATGCGGTGGGAGCAAAGGCGGGTTGATAGATTTGTGCGGATTTGCTGTCATTATGTGCCGCCAAAATTTGCCGCCAGAGTTTGCCGCCAAAATTTGCCGTTTGCCCGATATGCTATAATCTTTCAATCACATGAAACCACTTCTCCGATCAGTCGTTGCGGGCATCTGTGCTTCACTCGTGTCGCAGGCTTTTGTGGGCGTCGCAAACGCGCAGCTCGCGAGCAATGAAGCGACGACGCAGGCGACGACGACGCGGCCCGCATTGGTAAAGCCGCAAACGGTTTTCCCGGGTGAAGAACCCCCGGCCGCGCCACGCGAATTTCGCGGCGTGTGGGTCGCGACAGTGCAGAACATCGACTGGCCGACTGCGCGTGGTCTCTCGACCGCTGATCAGCAGAAGGAAGCCATCGCGATTCTTGATCGCATGGTCGCACTCAACATGAATGCCGTCGTGCTTCAAGTCCGTACCACGTGCGACGCCCTTTACGACAGCAAGCTCGAGCCGTGGAGCATTTATCTCACAGGCGTGCAGGGGCAGGCACCGAGTCCGTATTACGATCCGCTGGCATTCTGGATCGAAGAGTCGCACAAGCGAGGCCTGGAGCTTCACGCCTGGTTCAATCCGTATCGCGCCAAGCACGCCCAGGCGCAAGATACGCCCGTCTCGCCGACGCACGTCAGCGTGACTAACCCCGACATCGTCAAGTCGTATGGTGGATTTCTCTGGCTCGACCCGGGCGAACAAGCCGCCGCCGATCAGAGCTTCAACGTCTTCATGGACGTGGTTAGCCGATATGACTTGGACGGCATTCACATCGACGACTATTTCTATCCCTACCCGGTGCAGAATCCGCAAGGCGCGGGCGAGCTCGATTTTCCTGACGAGCCGAGCTGGCAAAAACATCTGGCCGCAACAGGAAAGACCGCGACTCCCGCTCGCCCAACAACCGGGCCGGCGACATTCCCCGCCAATCCCGACCGCGCCGACTGGCGTCGTGAGAATGTGAATAAGTTGATCAAGCGAATTCACGAAGGTACACGCGAGATTAAGCCGCACGTGAAGTTCGGCATCTCGCCCTTCGGCATCGGCCGGACGGGTAAGGTTGAGTCGATCAGGGGCTTCGACCAGTACGAAAAACTCTACGCCGACGCGGCATTGTGGCTCCAGGAAGGGTGGTGCGATTACTGGACGCCTCAGCTGTATTGGCCGATCGCGCAGACCCCTCAGTCCTATCCCGTCCTGCTCGATTACTGGATCAGCGAGAACAAGAAAAACATTCACATCTGGCCCGGCCTGTATACCGGCAAGCTCATCGAGGGTGACGTCAAGCGACGCTACGACGCGCAGGAGCCGATCGACCAGATCAACCTCACCCGCCAGCGACCCGACGCCAGCGGCCACGTGCACTTCTCAATGAAAGTCCTGATGAGGGAAGAGGAAGGCGTCAACCTCATGCGTGAGTTCGGCTACGCGACACCCGCGCTCATCCCGGCAAGCCCGTGGCTCGACAACTCGCCCCCGCCCGCGCCATTGGCCCGCATCGCCACCGGCACCGACAGCAAGTCGTCGCTCGAACTCGCGCAAGGTGACGGAGAGCCTGCTGCGGTTTGGGCCGTCTGGACGCAGGGTGCCGAAGGCTGGTCTTTCCAGAGCATCAGCTCATCGACCCTGAGCATTCCGCTCGCGCCCCAGACCAAGGCGGTCGTCGTCTCCGCGGTCGACCGCACGGGCAACGAGAGCACGCGCGTCCGACTTGCGGTCAAGTAATGAGTCTTATGAATGCCAGTAAGTTATCCCGCACGACTCTGAAAGGTGTCTGTGGAGGGTGTCTGTGGAGGGCGTCTGTGGAGGGCGTCACTCTGTGACGCTTCTGCCGAATCTCTAGTTTCCTGGCGGCATGGACTGCCGCCGGGAAACCTTTTGGCTCGTGAATTTATTGCGATCCGTATCACCCGAATCTCTAAGCTCGTGCGTTTACGCTGACCGAAATATTCGCTAAGACTGTCTGCCATGGCCATCGTCCCACGCATCGCAGTCCTCGTCAGCGGCAGCGGCACGACGCTGCAGAACCTTATCGACCGTATCGAGGCGGGCACGCTTAAGGCGCAGATCGTTCTGGTCATCGGGTCAAAGCTCCACATCGGCGCAGAGCCGCGCGCCATGAGCAGCGACATCCCCTACGAAACGATCGACCGCAAATCCTTCGTCGATGTCGCAAGCTATTCGCGAAAAGTTTTCGAGCTCATCGACCAGTCGCAGGTCGATCTGGTATGCATGGCCGGCTGGCTTTGCCTGATGCAGATTCCCGACAAGTATCGATCGAAGGTGATGAACATTCACCCCAGCCTTCTGCCTGCGTTCGGCGGCCCGCGAATGTTCGGCCGCCACGTCCATGAGGCCATCCTCCAACACGGCTGCAAGGTCAGCGGCTGCACCGTCCACCTCGTCGACGACACCTACGACAACGGCCCGATCATTGTCCAGCGCGCAGTCGACATCGGAGACAAGGAAACGGTCGATTCGCTGATCAAAAAAGTTCAGGAACAGGAGCACATCGCCTACCCGCAGGCGATCGCGCTTTTCTCAACGGGAAAGCTCAAGGTCGAGGGCCGCCGCACGAGAATGAAATAGCGGGCTGCGGCGGGTTCGGTGGTCCAGGAAAGTCCTCTTTCCTGTGCTGATTCGAGTGCGCAATTGATCGTTGATCGCACAGCTTTGGGTACTGCACAGCGTACAAAGCTGTGCCACCCGGAACATAAGTGAAATAGAATGAAGAAGGGTGCCACAGGAAAGTATTCTTTCCAGAGCTGAGCTGAGCTGAGCTGAGCTGTGGTGTGCCGTGCTGAGCTGAGCTGTGCTAAGCGTCTCATCAACGTGAAGTGCCTTACCGCGTTGCCCGCTCGGCCTCTTTCACCACGGGCGAGAATTCCGCATCCCACAGCAATTGCCCCACGCGATATCGGCTGCTGATCTGGTTCGCGTCGATCGTCAATCCCGGCGCGATCTTTTCCGCCAGCCGAATGGTCAGTTGGATCGGCCGACCGTCGCGCAGGATTTCCAGCCGTGCGTAATCGCCCGGCCTGGTGTTCTGCACGAACGTCGTCAGTTCAGTTCGGTCCAGCACGGGCCGAAGCTCGCCAGCGACACCATCAATGACCGGCCCGATCGAAGTGACAACGTCGCCCGCGCGCAATGCGCGAAACGAATCAAATCCCGGCATCGTAAAGCCGACGACGACGGGCCCGCGTCCGACGGTCATGGGGTCCTGCTCCCATCCCGACAGGCTTACGCCCAGCATGCCCGAGCGCGTGCCCTTATATTCGTGCTGCTTGATCAGCGCCAGTTGCACGACGACATCGCGAAGCGACAGCCAGCCTTCACGCGGCAGCGGTGAAACCCGCATCGCCGATTCCCTGAGCCGGGGCAACTCGGATGTGGGCAAGCGCATGAGCGTGTCTCGTGCTTTGGCGCGAACTTCCGGGTCATGCGCGGCCAGGTCCACGATAAGCGCATCAAGCTGCCGAGCGGTCGCGGGCTGAGTGGTCGGCAAGGCGGATGGTGAAGTCGCGGGCGAAGCGGTCGGCGACGTTTGCTGGGCACGCAAAACCGCGCCGACAAAAAGAACGCTCGACGCGAGAGCGAAAGAGGAAATGAAAAGTCGATGTGCCGTCACCGCGAGACATCATAGCCGCCCGTTCTCGAAGTCGAGCACTGTGATACTTCGTCAACAACGTTCTCACGAGACGCGAGCATGAGGAAGCGGTCGGCTCGCGATCGCGAGAAAGCACTCACTGGTTCATGTAACACTTCAAGCACCCGTGATTATAAATCGGTGGTGCGACCAATTGAAAGAGCATCTCTTTGCTTGAGAGTAGCCGCCAGCTTGCTGGCGCTTCAATGATCTCGACGTGCACTTCAAGCGCCAGCAAGCTGGCGGCTAAGCGGGGTTGATCGCGAGTTCGCAAGCAGAACTCGATCGCGCGTGAGAATCCAGATCTATAGGACGAGCATTCGTGAGATACCAGTGCCACCAACCAACGTCAGAAGTGATCTGAAAATTTAGTGTTGAACGAAGACGAGCAGAGACGTTCGTGTGGAAGATGGCTTGCCAGCCGGGCCAGACGTCCCAAGTCTTTGGAAACTCCGCCCTTGCGTCACGCGCCCCTGTCTTGCACGATTGACGGATCATGGCACTAACGGATTTAGCACGCTGGCATTGGGGGCTCATCGGCGCGGCCGTCGGAGTGGTTGCTGCTTATTCCTACAGCAGCAGCGAGGCGGACAACCTTCCGCCTCAATCCGTCGCCGAATTCTTCGGCCGAGCCGGCGATAAGAGTCAGCAGCAGGCCACCCAGGGTCAGCCGATCTTGCGTAACGTGCTGGTTTATCCGCCTGTCGAAGGGGCGTACAACAAGTTGGTGCAGGTCGTGAAGTTTGATCGGCTGGGCGTGAACCGCGACACCGGAACGCCCGCTGTAGCGCGCGAAATGGTGCTGATCGAATTGCCGCTTGATCGCGGCGGACGCACGTTCAACAGCGTGGAAGAGTTCCTCGCGCAGGCGAATCAGGAATTTACAACGCCTTGGTATCGCGCGCCAGCCTATGCGTATCCGCTGGGGGCACTCGGGGGCGTGTTGCTGATCGGCGTGTTCTGGCCGGCACTTTTGTCGCTGTTGACCGGCGGGTCGGGCGATGTCGTGCGCGAGAAGAATGCGAAGCGTGATCGCGGATTAATGAGCTACATGCCTCAGCCGACCGAGGACCACACGCCCACCGGAAAGCCGATGCCGACGGCGCAGCAGATGGCCGAGCTTGATGCACTGAACGCGGATCTTGAAGCGAGAATCGGAAGCGGATTGGCCGTCACCGCGAACGGGCCGACGCTTGCGGGTGTGCCCTCGGATCAGTCGGCCCAGGTGAAGCAGCTTTCTGGTGATGCGGACAAGCCCGTGCCGGTTGCCGCGCCGGTCGAGGACGATCGGCCCAAGAAGTTTTCGGGCGAGTGGTATCCGGTGGCGAAGCAGATCAAAAAAGATTAGCCCCACATGTCTTTAGCACTCTGAAAAAAAAGAGCTCCTCACGAAGTAAACAACTATTTGGTTCGCCGAAAGAAATTCAGGATGTTGATTCGCTTCCGGCCCGTCCGGCAGGACACCGCTTCTTCTTCTTCTCGAATGCAGAAAGAGAATGCCCAGACGGACGGTCCAGAATCGGAATTGAACTGCGCTCGAGTCAGTGCGACGAGCGTCAAACCGAAATCGGTATGGAACGAGGACGCCGACCTTTTTGAGAATTCTTGACTTAGCGGTCAAGCGAAGAATTAAGCCTTGCCCAGTACGCGTTCGATGCGAGAGAGCGCCTCTTCCACATTTGCCTTGCTGTTAAAGGCGCTGAGCCTGACGTAGCCTTCGCCGGCCAGGCCAAAGCCCGCGCCGGGCGTACAAACGACCTGAGCCTGGTGAAGCAGGGTATCGAAGAAGTCCCAGCTTTTGGTGGAGTCGCCGGTCGCATTTCGAGGCGTCTTGATCCACACGTACGGCGCGTTGTCACCGCCGAAAACGATGAGGCCCAGCTTCGTCAGTCGCTGGCGAATCAGCGTCGCGTTGGCGAGGTAGCCCTGAATCAGGCCGGCGACTTGCTGCTTACCGTCCGACGAATAAACCGCTTCGCATCCGCGCTGCACGATGTAGCTGATGCCGTTGAATTTTGTGGTGTGTCTGCGCATCCACAGTGGATGAATATCGATCGCGTCGCCCGATTTGTTTTTACCCTTGAGCGCTTTGGGCACGACGGTGTACGCCGCCCGCACGCCCGTGAAACCGGCCGTCTTGCTGAAGCTGCGGAACTCAATCGCACACGACCTTGCCCCGGGGATTTCATAAATACTGCGCGGGATGGCGTCGCTCATAATGTACGCCTCGTATGCGGCATCGAAAAGGATGAGCGACTTGTGCGCGACGGCGTACTCGACGAACGCCGCGAGCTTGTCACGCGTCAGCACAGCGCCCGTCGGATTGTTGGGCGAGCACAAATAAATGATGTCGGCGTGCGAGGTCGGCAGGGCGGGGGCGAAATCGCTCTGTGCATTGCAGCGCAGGTACGTCAGGCCCGCATATTCGCCCGTCACGACGTCCGCGTGTCCCGTGTTGCCCGCCATCACATTGGTATCGACATAGACCGGATACACCGGATCAGTCACGGCGATGGTGTTGCCCGCGCCGAAAATATCCAGGATGTTTCCCGCGTCGCACTTGCTGCCGTCGGAAACGAAAATTTCATCGGCGGCGATGTCGCAACCGCGTGCGGCGAAGTCATTTTGCACGACGGCCGCGCGTAGAAAATCGTAGCCTTGCTCGGGGCCATATCCACGAAACGTTTCGCGGACCGACATCTCGTCGATCGCCTTGTGCATGGCCGTCGTCACCGCCTGTGGCAGGGGCTCAGTCACGTCGCCGATGCCCATGCGAATGACATGCTTGTCCGGGTTCGCCGCGGCATAAACGCGTACGCGCCTGGCGATCTCGGGAAACAGATAACCGGCCTTGAGTTTGAGAAAATTTTCGTTGATCAACGGCATAAGCAGATCAGTGTTGCAAACATGAACGCGAATGTCGAACGACAACAAATCTGTTGAAACGACTATCGCGTGCTCAATACATCACGCTCGTACTTGCGAACGGAACCGAGCAGCGCGTGCGCACCGGCGGGAACATTCTGGCGCGTGCAGAATTCTTCCCACACGTCGCCCCACGGCATGGCGCGAAGCTCTTCCTGCATCAGCAAACGTACGGTGAAATCGCCCGACGCTTCGAACTCGGAAAGCTCCTTCGTCGGTTCCAGCATCGCAATGAGTAAAGCCTTCTGCATGTTCCGCACGCCGATGGTCCACGCGGCGACTCGGTTGATGCTCGCGTCGAAATAATCCAGGCCGATGTGCGTGCGATGAAGATAATCGCCCACGACGAGTTCGCGTGCGATCGAGAGAAGCGGGTCGTCGAGTGTGACGACGTGGTCGCTGTCCCACCGCACGCCGCGCGAAACGTGCAAAAGAATTTCAGGCAGAAACCGCATGACCGAGCTGATCTTGTCGGCCATGCTTTCGGTCGGGTGGTAATGGCCCGAATCCAGGCACACGAGTTTCTTTCGCGTGATCGCGTAGCCCAGATAAAACTCGTGGCTGCCCGCGACGTAACTCTCCGAGCCGATGCCGAAGAGTTTTCCTTCCACCGCATCCAGAACATGGCTCGCGTCGATCGATTCAGAAAAGATTGCGTCGAGTGATGCTTCGAGCAGATCACGCGGCGTCTTGCGATCAACGGGCGTATCCTTGAACCCGTCGGGAATCCACACGTTGCACACACTCGCAGAGCCCAATTGCTCGGCGAATGCTCGTGCGATTTTTCGGCACGCCCGGCCGTGATTGATCCAGAACTCGCGGACGGATTTGTCGCGATGCGTCAGCGTGAAACCCGACGCGGCCAGGGGGTGCGAGAA
>JBBQKP010000156.1:0-8181 GCA_038326995.1 Tepidisphaerales bacterium | reverse complement strand
ACACAGTCAAGCACGCAGCCGACTACACAACCCGCTACACAGCCCGAGACTCGTGCTTCGCTTCCGCCGCGTCCAGCGCCGGCCGAGCCGGTGACGATGGAATCCATCCGCGTCGATCTTGAGGCGGGGCAGTTCAATGATGTGCTGCGGGAGACAACCAGACTGCTCAATCTTCGCGTCATGCCGCGCGATTTCAATCGTGTCGAACTGATGCAGATGCGAAGCGAGTCGCTGCTGAGGCTTCGCAAGTTCAAGCTTGCGCAAAATGCGTTTGAAGAAATCGGCAACCTGCCCAACACGTCGAAGGACGATGTGACGCGTCGGTGCCTGGCGCGATCGACGGCATGGCTGATCGAAAAGAGCTCGCCGCGCGGATATGTGTTTCGCGGCGAAAAATCGCGGCAGATCGTCGATATTCTCGAGCCCGTTTCGCGAAAGAAGGCGATGGAGCGTCTGCTCGTGGATGAGTCGGAGTCAACGATCTCGGCCGTCGATCGTGCGATCTCCGGGCAACAGCTCGGTCCGATCCTGGAGCAGGTCAGCGCGCTCTCGCGATTTTCGCAGCTCGAGGTGGCGGTGACGGGCGCGGATGCGAAGAGTCGCGCGGCAAGGGACCGGCTGTACGACCGCGCGGTGCGGCTGATCGACCAGAGCGCCATTCGAATGAGCAGTGACGTGCAGCGGATTGAGGATCGCGCGAATGATCTTGTTGAGAGGCGACGCGAGCGCAGGTTGCCGGCGCAGGTGGTGCTTGAGGTTTATTACGTCCGCCGCGGTTTGGATTCGCGTGGCAGCGACGAGTTGAAGGAGATTCAGGCGACGTGCCGCAAGATTGCGGAGGTGGTGAAGCGAGTGACGGAAGAATCTGCGGATGCGGGCGCAATGTTTGAAGGTGTGAAGAACCCGGTACAGGATGTTTATGACGATGCGGAGCGGGTGTTGAAGGCGGACTACACGGGTGAGGTTGATCGGCGAGGTTGATCGGCTAGGGCGATGAGCGACATCAATTAAATCGGTCGACAAATGAAGACCGAAATCGATCGTCGTCGCACGTTCGATGCTGCTATCGTATGATCGCGACGCGATGGCCGTTCTTCCGTTCTTGATATTGATGATCGTGGCGCTGGCGGGGGTTGTTGGCGTGGTCGTGAGGTCGATTGCGCGAATGCTGCTGAGACCGCCCCGAATGACGGCAGGCAAAGCGATGTACGTGCTTAATCGAATCGACCCAGCTGATTTGCAGCTCGAATTCGTCGACATGACTTTTGATGTGCGCGACGAACACGGCAAGCCGCTGCGGATCGCGGCGTGGTGGATGCCTGCGAATACTTCCTCCACAGTGGTGCTGATTCACGGCTATGCGGACGCGAAGGTCGGTGCGATCGCGTTCGCGCCGCTGTTTCGCGAGCTGGGTTTCAACGTGCTGGCATTGGACCTTAGAGGGCATGGCCAGAGCGGCGGCGAGCGTACGTCGGCGGGGTGTTTCGAGCGCGATGATGTTTCGCAGGTCGTCGACCAGCTTCGGGCAATTCACCCGAGCCAGACGCAGCGACTCGTGTTGTTTGGCATCAGCATGGGCTCGGCCGTCGCGTGCGCGGTGGCGAAGGACCGTGACGATGTTTCGGCAGTCGTGTGCGAGAGTCCGTATGTGGATTTCCAGGCCGCCTCGCGTACGCACGCACATCTGCTCGGGCTTCCGTTGCCGGAGTTGCAGGGCTGGTCGGTGAGGCTTGCGCAGTGGATGCTGGGCTGCGATTTTGAGACTGCCGCGCCACGGATCACGCTGCCGAAGATCGCGTGCCCGGTGATGTTGATCATGGGTGAGCAGGATCCGTTCGTGCCGCCCGGCGAGGTGGAGAAGTTGCGAGAGATTATGGTGGCGCGTGGCAACGCGCGTGATGCTGTGTGTGTGTTTAAAGAAGGGTCGCACGTCACGTCGTATCACTCGGACCCGGCGGGGTATCGGAGTGCGCTGGAGCGATTTTTAGTCCTATCTCATCACTAAATTGTCAGGTCACTTCTGACGTTTTTTCGTGACACGGGTGTGTTACGGGTGCTCGTGTTGTTGGATTGTTGACTTACGCGCGTTCAATCTCGCGTAGCCGCCAGCTTGCTGGCGCTTGCTTTGCGAGCCGGGACCGACAAAGCGCCAGCAAGCTGGCGGCTAAACTTGGGAAAGAAGTGTTTTTGTTGAGGACCGTCGAGTCGTCTGAGTCACCGAAAACTTCGATTAGTCGAAAGTTGAGACGTGACGGTGCGATGGCAAAGAAAAGAATCTTGCTGTTTATCGTCTGGAGCGTGCGACGGCGAAGCGGATCAGAAGGTTGATGACAAAGATCAGCGAGATGAGGACGATGATGCCCGCCCAGGCGAGTTCGCGCTGGGCGACGTATGGGCCGCTGGCGTAGACGTAGATTTGTGCAGTCAGGGATGGAAAGGGTTGCGGGTCGCTGAAGAAGCCCTGCAAGGACAGCAGGCGTGCGCCCAGAGCGGTGAAGAGAAGGGGCGCGGTCTCGCCGGCGACGCGTGCGAGGGCGAGCATGATGCCCGTAAGCACCGGCCCGACGGCGGCGGGGAGTACGACCTTGAAAATCGTGGTGGCTTTGGTCGCACCCAGTGCGATGGACGCCTCGCGATAGCTCGCAGGAACAAGGCGAAGCATTTCTTCGGTCGTTCGCGCGACGATCGGCACCATGATGAACGCCAGGGCCAGCGCACCGGCGAAGGCGTTGAACTTGCCGATGGGCACGACCAGCAATTCATAGCCCAGAATGCCTACGACGATGGACGGCACTCCAGAGAGGACATCGCAGATGAAGCGTGTGGCCGAGGCGAGATAAGAGCGCTCGGAATACTCGCTCAGGTAAACTCCTGTCATAACGCCCAGCGGGACGGCGACGGCCGAAGCCATGGAGATGAGAATGAGCGTGCCCAGGATCGCATGACGCATGCCGCCCGGGTTGGTGGTGTCGCCCGTCGGGTAGAGTGTGAAGAATTCGACGCTGAGCGATGACACGCCGATGTAGGCGAGGTAGCCGCTGACCAGTGCGAGCAGGAGGATGATGGATGCGGCACAGGCGGCGCACAGGACGAACGCCGCGCCGCTGACGGCCTTGCCGATGCGGAGTTTGGCGGGAGAAAATGCGGCGGGAGATGCCATTACTTTTTTTCCAATCAACTACTCTTTGAACCGACTATTCTTTGGATTTGCCAGACGCGTTACCGACCACGAGATATCGTGCGACGATGTTGAGGGCGAGCGACATGACTAAAAGAACGAGTGCGACGAGCTTGAGCGAGGCCAGGTGGAGCGGGTCGGATGCTTCGCCGAACTCATTAGCCAGGAGTGATGCCATGGTCTGGGCGGGGGCGAAAGGGGAGAGGTTGATCTGATTGTTGTTGCCGATGACCATTGTGACGGCCATCGTCTCGCCCGCGGCGCGAGCAAAGCCGAGCATGACCGCGCCGAACAGCCCGGCTCGGGCGTAGAGCAGCATTTCCTTGCAGCTTTGCCACCACGTCGCACCCAAGGCGAGCGAGCCTTCGATCTGCTGACGTGGGACGGCCCGGAGGATGTCTCGCGAAATTGCGGTGATGATCGGCACGATCATCACGCCAAGGATCAGCCCGCCGCACAACATATCCCGGCCCGTCAGCGCGATCTGCCTGCCCTGCTCATCAACAAACAATCTGCCCACACCAGGCACGCCCGCGAGCACCCAGCGCAGCCAGGGTTCGCCCGTGTTTTGAAGGAACGGAGCAAGGACGAACAGGCCCCACAGGCCGAACGCGATCGACGGGATCGCGGCCAGGAACTCCACGAGAAACGACACGGGCTTCTCGATCCACGGCGGGGCGATGCGGACGAGAAACAGCGCACATCCAAGCGAAAGCGGCACGGCAACAATCAGTGCAATCAGGCTGCTGACGACGGTGCCGTAAATCACCGGCAACGCGCCGAACGCGGGCGGAATGATGTTGAGCACGACTTCGCCGTCCTCGAAGACGATCTTGCCGGCGGCGTCGCGTGCGGGCTGCTCAAGGGCGTTGGGCCTCCATGTCGTGCCCGTGACGAACGACAGGCCGAAGGTCTGGATGGCCGGCATCGATGACTTGATCAGGACAAACAGCAAGGCGGCCAGCATCAGGACGACGATTAGCGCGGCACATCGACAGACCAGGAGCAGCATGAAATCGCCGCCGAGCGATTTGCGTTTTGAAAGCACGGTCGCGGCCTTATAAGGCACGACGGTCGGTGAAGTTGTCGGGTCGGGCGTGGACAAGAGGGTGGTTGGCCGTGCAGAATTCGTACGACTAGTGCCTTGTCATATCCTAAACGTTCGATGATTTTGGAATAACTGACGCACGGGTCAAAGACCCGTGCCACCTAAAGAGTGTCGGTGGCACCCGTAGCAGATTCCAAAATGTGACCTGAACTACCTCGCCGTCGGCGTGATCGCCTGACCTTTGTAGACGAAGAGCTTCAGATTCGCGGCGACCTTCGCCTGCACGTCGGGAGCGAGCGGGCCGTAGTCCATGGAGGTCGCGATCGTCTGCCCGTCGTGGATCGCCCAGTCGAGGAAGTCGATCAGCGCCTGGGCGTGTTGAATGGACGGCATGTTGCTCAGGTCTTTGTGGGCAATGATGTAAGAGAACGACGCGATCGGGTAGGTCGATTCGCCCGGCTGGTTCCAAAGATTAGTGGCCATGACCTGCCCGGTGAGCTTCTCGGCGGCGGCGGAGGCTGCGTGGGCGATCGACTCTGGGCTGGCCTTGATGAATTTGCCCGCGTCGTTCTTGACCGAACCGAACGTGAGCTGGTTTTGTGTCGCGTAGTTCAGCTCGACATAGCCGATCGAACCGGCCGTCTGCTGGACGACGGCGGCGACGCCGGCATTGCCCTTGCCGCCTTGCCCGCCCGGCCATTTCACGCTGCTGCCCATGCCGACGTTCTCGCGAAAGAAGTCGCTGTGCGAGGCGAGATAATTCGTGAAAACAAACGTCGTCCCACTGCCATCCGTGCGCCATGCGGGCGTAATCGCGGCGTCGGGCAACGTGATGTCGGGATTCAGGCCCGCGAGTTTCGCGTCGTTCCACCGCGTGATCTTCCCGCCGAAAATGTCCGCCAGCACTTCACCCGTAAAATTCAGGTTCGAGCTGACTCCCGAAAGATTATAGACCGGCACGACAGCGCCGATCGTCGCTGGAATCTGCACGACCTTGTCCGCCCCGATCGCTTCGAGCTGCTTTTTCGAAAGCGGCGCATCCGACCCGCCGAAATCGACCGTCTTGTCCGTGATCGCCTTGATCCCGGCGCCCGAGCCCGTGCCCTGGTAGTCGATCAAAATGGAAGGGTGTTTCGCCTGAAACTCCGTGACCCATTTCGAGTAAAGCGGCACGGGAAAACTCGCCCCCGCACCTGAAACGCGGATCTGGTTGGCCGAGCGTCCGATCGCACGTTCAGCAGAGATCGCCGAAAAGCTGGACAAAATGGCGACCGACACGACCAACGCCCGTTTAAAGTTCGATTTCATTAGAACAGACGCTAATGGTTGATTGTTTATGTTGTGTAAAGACGGGGGCGAAGAAGCGGGGCAATTACGGTGCTGACCCGATCAGTCGGCTACTTCAAGAGTGACCGGAATCGACGCTATGACGCGAGCGGCTTCACCTTCTCCCGCTTCTAAAATGATCGCGGCCTGTACGAGCACGTTCGACGATGGATTTCTAACCCGATGCGACGCAAGTTTTCCCGCGTCAAGCTTCACAACGAACCTCTTGATCATGCCCGACTGTTTGGCGTCTTCAGACAAATCAACCGTCAAGAGACCAAGAGCATCTTCTTCGACTCGTACTCTGAGCGGTGCGTCGCGATCTAATCTGACGACGATCTCCTGTCGCCAAGTCTGAAGATCGGGCGCACTCGGACGACCCAAGGCAATTTTCTGGGGAACAATACGATTTGCAATCGGTCCAGACGGTGTCTAGGGTCGATCTAGTATGAAGCGAACTTCTAATATCTCGGGTTCCTTCTTTCCTGCAAGGAAAATCTGTATTTGCTTGCGGACATCGCCCCCGCCGATTTTTTGAAGGTCAAAGCGAATCAGTACGGACTTGGATTCGTTAGCAGGAATCGTCGGAAGTGTTTCGGGTGCGATGAAGCAGCCATAATCGCCTGTAACCCGGGCCACGGTGACGGGCGTGCTCCCGCGATTCTTGAGATTGATTCGTGTCTCTGCGAACTGATCAGTCGGGCCGAACCTTCCCAAGTTAAGCTCGCGCGACGAGAGCTCGATCGTCGGCATCGCGGGACGAGTCACTATCAAAGCCGCACCCGTCAGTCGAGTCGGGCTGATTTTTGCGAGCGTCTCGCCGTGAGTAATTTCGATCACCCGACCCGCATCGAGCAGAAAAACCCTGTCGTGCGCAAATGCAGCGACCATGAAATGCCCGACGTTTTGGGTGGTCGCCTCTGCTTCGGCGTGCACGATCAGGATATCGCCCGGCTTTCTGGTGTTGATCAGTGCTGCTGCGTCTGTGTACTTCACCGCCTCGGTCGATGCCCCCAGTGTTTCCAGTGCTTGCTTAACCTTGTCCATCCCGATCTGGCTGGTCAGGTCAAGAGGTGCAGCATCTCCCGCGAATCGGGTCAGCGTGTCGTATACGTCGTCAAGTTCGCAATCGATTCGTAGCAACCTGAGCGACTGATAAATCACGTTGACGGCGCAGTTTTCGATCGCATCCGACTCATCAAACGGCTCGTCGTACGTTCTCTCCAAATTGCCGAAGCTTGATGCCTGAGTGGTGCTTTTAGATGGTTCATTAACGCTATGTGATGGTCGAGTGGTGTTCTTGGATGCTTGAGTGGTGATCTTGGATGGTTGAGCCGGGGCTTGTGAGGAGGCGATCCCCAGGATAAGGACACCGGAAACGAATGGTGTAAGGGCCGAGCCTCTTCGGCGAATCGCGACGGCCAGTAGAATGATCAAAATCGCGGTTCCCAGTGCAGCAAGACCCCAGATCACGATCGACCTTGGGGGGAGAGGCGCGGTCGTTGTTGCTGCGACGGGCGACCTGGACGCCGCATCAAGCGCACCGCCAGAGCGCTCGCGTACCGCTCGTATGGAACTGTCCAGGCGTTCCTTGATATCGTCTCGCGTTTCGCCAACGGTAAAAAACACTCCCTTGATCCGATCTTCCATGTAGTATCCGTCTGGAATATTCGGAACAAAGTTCGCATCTTTCGGATCGACTTCTACCGCAGATCCGACATTGATTTCGTACTCAACTGATTTTGCGAAGTATCCGGGTGACGAGGCGAAGAAAGTCCCCGATTTAGGATACCAATAATTTTCGTTGACCTGGATGAAATCAAAGACGTTGATCTCACATTGACGCTTGCGTGTTTTTCCATCCGTTCCGTTCCTCAGATAGTATCGTTTCAACGCGTAGTTCCGAGTCGTGTCCAGATCAATCTGTTCATAACGGAATGGACTCTCAACGACAAATCTAATAATACCGGGCTCGCCAGGGATGTTTCGCTCGACCAAGAATTTCGAGAACCTGCTTCTCTTATTTGAGTCGGACTCGAGCGCGTTCCTAAAGAAAGTTAGGTAGCCGTCAAGTGTTCGCATTTCGCTTTGCACGGGCGGAAACAGGCTATGGTGTAGGCTAAGACGGGTCGAGGTGTACAATTGGACGATCGAGCCATGGACCATTGGGTCACGTTCTGCGCTCTTAATCACTGTTTGGTCCGGGTACGTCTTGCCCGAATAGGTGTTGGACCTATTCACCATCCAGTAGGCCGTCCCATCGAACGCACCTGAGAATTTCGTGTCGATTGTTTTCGCTGGTCCATTCTGCCAAGGACTCACAAGATGATTGACGTCGAAATTGAGTCTGGAATTGGAACCGATGTCTAGCAAACCGGAAGATAACGACTGGAATTGCGTTGAACCAACTCTTTTACCAGCATCGTCGACCTCAAACTCTTGGCATGTCACATCCGACAATCGTAAGATCGGAACGTCAGAACGAGAAGCCCGAACTTTGTCTGCAAACTCGAATACATCTTCTAAGTGGATCAGTGAACTCGACGCCGCGCTCGTCGCGTTCGAGGAGTCTGTGGTTTGACCAACCACCCAACTCGGAAAGCAAAGAGGTATGCACAGCAGACAGAAT
>JBBQKP010000155.1:0-8209 GCA_038326995.1 Tepidisphaerales bacterium | reverse complement strand
GTGCCACGGCTACGTACTCGTAGCTGTGTGCAAGTGGAGCAACCCCACACACAGCTTTGAATACAAAGCCGTGGCACCCTGAAACCCAGTTCAATTCAGTTCAGTCCAATTCAATTCACTGCATTCAGCTGAAATGTTACCTTGTTTTTAATAAGTACGGGCATGTCCGATCGATCGTCTGCAATCGCCAGCCCAAAAAGACGACCCAAAAAGGCGGCGTAAACAGCTGGCGTAAGCCAACGATTTGCTCACTCGATCATGGCGTCGCGCAGCGCTCTTGCCGACATCATGTTTTGAATGTCGGGCGGAATGACGCCGTCGACAAACACGACCGCGAGCTTGTTCTTGTCGAACGCGATGACGATTCGCCCGGCCGGGTCTTGCCAGATTCGGCGGATCGTCGAGCTGGGAATGCCTCGCGTGAACGTCGCGATATGCGACAGGGCCGTCTTGTCTTTCGACCACTGCAATAACGAAGCGCGGCCCGGCGTGTTGAACAGCAGCACTCGGTTTTCCTGCAGGTCGAACGCTGCTGCACGTCCGGAAAAAAAACCGTCGCCGATCGCGATCGCAGGAAGCTCAACCGACTCGCCGTCATGTTTTGCCAGATCGACGAGGCCGCGTGAATATCTAAAATTCGCCGCGTCGCGTTCAGCCATGGCGTCGATCGCGATTTTGTCTGTCGCGTCCTGAAACGTGGCGGCGTCGAGCGCCTTCCATTCGGACTTATCGAGCGTGAACGCGCCGTCGGATCGAATCGCGGGAAAGCCTTCGGGCGACCAGCCCGCTTCGCGCGAAAAATCGATCGTCCACACGGGCAATCGCGGCGTCGTGTCGGGAAGGTTCGGATCAACAATCCGTGTTTTCGTCCCGTCCTGATTCTGAATGACCCATCGGCCCGAGCGGTCGATCGCGAAGAGCTGTGTGTATTCTTTTCGTGCGATGTCCCGGCTCAGAATCGTCTGCATGTGATTGCCCATCCACCGCAACAGGCCGCGCGCGGGGCTTTGAATGAACCAGTCGCCCGCGACGTATTTGAGTGTGACTTTTTCGGGGGCGAGATGGGGAGTGAAGTCGGTGGTGAGTTCCGGGTCGAGCAGTGCGACCTCGCCGCCGGGCAGGAGCGCGACCCATGCCGGCGAGACGGTTTGGGGTTTGCCCGATGCGTCGAGTTGTGAGACGCCGCCGCTGAAATAAAGCAGAACGCCGCCGCCGTCGAGGTGTTTGATGAAGCGTGACGGGCCGCGGCTGGTTTCGAAACCGCCGATGCTCGCGCGGGCGTGCGTGCCCAGTGCCTGACGAAGGGCGAGTCGGGCGGCAGCAGGTGCGGATTGTCCGAGTCGCTCGATCGTTGGGCGTGCGGTCGGGCCGAGGTTCAAGAGTTCAATGCGGGCTGCTAGTCGAATGTCGGGCAGATCGCTCGCGAGGCGGATCAAGATATCTTCTACAAGTTTCTCGTCGATCGGCGCGCTGGAGATCGGCAGAACTGTGAGTTCGACAGATTCTTTTGATCGCGAAACCGAAAGGGCCGAGCCGTCGGTGTAAGGAAATAAATACGCCAGGCCTGTCGGCACCTGATCGTCTGGAAGGGTGATCCAGCCGGTCTTTTCCTGCCACGTCGCGATGCGGCCTTTCGTGTTTAACAGGTCAGACGAATTCTCACTCCATGCGATGAGTCCGGTGTTGCTTCGGGAAAAATAGCACGTTCCAGTTTGCGTCGGTGCGAGTAATTCGATGAACTCAATGCTGACGGTATTGCCATTGCGGTTAAGCATCCGAACGCCACGCGGCGTTGAGACCACGATGCGATCGTCGAATGAAATCGCGCTCGACCAATTCGCGTTTTGAAGATCATATTTCGCCAAATCGACTGTCGTCAGGTCAATCGTCCCTTCGGTGCTGATCCACCGCAGTGGCGAATTGACGATCAGCTCGACGGACGGCTCGGCGGACGGCTCGGCGGACGGCTTGGCGGACCGCTTTCGATTCCCCGCGTCGCGCTGAACGGAACGGTTTTGTTGCGGCCAGTGTGCGAATCGAACAACTTCTTTGGTGACGTGCACGTCTTTGCTGGTCGCGACTTTGATCGTCTCAAGAATGTCCGGCGCGGACGGGTGGGTGAGCCAGAGGTCGCGTCGTGGGCAAACGAATACGGGCGAGTCGATTTCGACATGGGCGGCGAAGCGAAGATCTCGCGGGACATCGAGTGGCTGCGTCGTGGGATAGCTGTGATCGTCGGCGCGGATGAAGGAGAGAAAATCGGTGACGAGTGGCTCGGCGGACGATGTTTGTTGATCGCCAGATGTGTTCGCGGCTTGTGTGGATGAAGCGGCGCTCGTGGTGGACACGGGAACAGACGTTGGGCGCGACGCAGGACGTGGGCCTCGCTGAATTTCAATTGCGAACAGCACGATGAGCAGCGCCGCGAACACACCGAACACGACCGCAAGCGCCAGACTCGCTCGGCCGGGTTGGAATCGATGGGGCATGCCTGCTAATGATACTCAGGAGCTGGAGATGAAAGTAGCGGGCGAATAAAACGAAAGGTCGGCGCATGTTTTCAGCGGCGGCTCACCGGCGGTGGTGTAAGTTTTCATAAGGTCAGATCGCGGCGGATTATCGTTGCCATCGACCGGGCGTTGTCGTAGCGTGATAAGGATGTTCGGATTCTCAATTCACGGCTACAAGGAAATGCTCCTGGGATCGATGTTGCTCGTATCGTTGGGTGCGACATTGGCATGGGTATGGTGGCCGCTGGGACTGCTGGTTTTACCGGTGCTTTTCTGGCTTTTCTGGTTCTTCCGCGACCCCGACCGCATGCCGCCCGACGACATGAACGCGTGGGTAAGCCCGGCGGACGGCGTGGTGTCGGATATCAAGACGATCGAGCGGTTTGATCTTTTGGGAGGCCCGTGTGTGAGGATCGGGATTTTCCTGAGCGTGTTTGATGTGCACGTGAATCGTGCTCCATGCGATGGGTTTGTCGCCCGCACGATTTACAAAAAGGGAAAATTCATTTCCGCATTGAAGCACAACGAAGCGAGCAGCGACAATGAGAGCAACACGATCGTGCTCGAGGATGAATCCAGGCAGCCGATCGCGGTTGTGAAGCAGATCGCAGGATTGATCGCCAGGCGAATCGTGTTCACGCCAAAGACGTTCGAAAAAGTTACGCGCGGGCAGCGGGTCGGGTTGATCAAGTTCGGCTCGCGCACGGAGCTATATATTCCGCAGCGGCTCGAACCTGAGATCCTGGTGAAAGTCGGTCAGCGCGTTCGCGGCGGCGACGCGATAGCACGCGTGGTGAAATCGCCGGGCGTCTCGCCGACCGTAATCGCGAGACCCGACGGCGCATCGCAGTTGGTGCCCGCGGCAGAAGCGCCCGCCGTACTCAGTGAGCCTTCCCATGTCTGATGCGCCTTTGCCCAATTCGAATGAAACATCGTCCAAAGAGCGGCGGCGAGATCGGCGGGAGCAGCGCCGCCTTGCGAGATACGAACGTATACTTCGCCTGCGCGAAAGCAGCAGGGGTGCTATGCTTCGCGGCGTGCATTTTTTGCCCAGCATGGCGACGCTCGGAAACGCGCTATGCGGCTTCTCCGCGATCTATGTCTGCACACTCTCGCCGCAAAACATGGGCGACGATCCGTGGGCGATTGCCCTGGCTCGCAACTCGACGCTCATCGCCACGTATCTCATCGTTGTCGCCGCGGTGTTTGATGCCCTTGATGGACGCCTGGCGCGGATGACACGTTCCACCACCGACTTCGGCGGCCAGCTCGACTCACTCGCCGACGTTATCAGCTTCGGCTGCGCGCCCGCGTTCATCGCGCTGGTTTCATTCAAACATCACGGCCCACAAGACCTTCCATTGTTCATCTCACGTGCCGTCTTCGCGATCGCTCTGCTTTACGTCGCGTGTGCCGCGATTCGACTCGCGCGGTTCAACGTGATGAACGAGCACGGCGATCAAAGCCATCAGAGTTTTCAAGGTCTGCCGAGTCCGGGTGCGGGGCTTTGCGTCACGATGATCGCGATGGCGCATCAGCAGCTCGTGATGAACAACTACTCGATGCTGGGCGTGGGCGTCGTGAGTTTGTTGCCGCTGGTCATGCTGGCGTGCGGGCTGCTAATGGTCAGCAACATGCCTTACCCGCATTTGGTGAATGCGTTTCTGAGCGGCAGAAAGAGTCTGACGAAGCTGCTGCTGGCGTTGATGCTCGTGCTGCTGTTGGTGGTGGAACATCGACTGGTTTTCGCGGTGGCGGGCTTAGTGTTTGCGTTCAGCGCGCCGGTGTGGTGGGTGTGGAAAAAATGGAAAGGGCCGGGCGACGTGGTGCTGGTGCCGCCGATTGCTGAAGACCAGGCAATTGTGAAATAGTTCATGGCATCGTCAGTCCTGCGAGACATTCCGTGTTTCACGCCACTCTTCTAAACACCGCCAGGAAGCCGCCGTCGCGATATCGAAGTGGAGATTCGGCCGCCTTCAGCTGATGCGAAGCGGTCATAGCCAGCGCGAAGTTTTTGTGCTTGCGGATGAACCACTCCACCACGCGCTCGTTTTCTTCGGGCCAAACGCTGCACGTCATGTACGCCAGGTGTCCACCGACCGACACGGCCGGGGCGCTGTCGTTCAGCAATTCGCGCTGCGCCAGTGCGAGTGATTCGAGGTGCTTCGTGGTCTGGCGATACCGCGCCTCGGGTCGACGCCCGAGCACGCCCGAGTTGCTGCAAGGCGAGTCGATCAGAACAAGGTCGAAACTTTCGGGCTCGATCCCCGCTGCCGCGATCGTGCTTTCGATCCGCGTCGTCACGTTCAAAATCTCTCGCCGCTTCAGTGTGCGCTGCAGCGAAGCGACGCGCTCGACCGACGAATCCATCGCCGTCACAGTGCCCTTCACGCCGACGCGTTCTGAAAGCTGCAATGTTTTCGTGCCGTGACCACAGCAGCGATCGAGCACGGATTGCCCGTTCTTAAGCGGAAGTTGCCTAACGAGTGTCGCGGTTCCGGCGTCTTGAACCTGTGCGAGGCCGCGGTCTGCCCAGTCGGCGAAATCGGCACGCGTCGCGCCGCGCACGACGGCGAAACCCTTGACCTCGTGCGGCGCGATCTCCACGCCGCCGCGAAGCAGTTCGCTCGTGTCGAGCTCGGCCCGCAGGCGCAGCAATGTCGGCGGCTCGGCGTTGTGCTGCTGGCAAACCGCGATCAGATCTGAAGGCCTGACGACCTTCGCGAGCATCTTCACCAGCTCGGCCGGGTGCGAATGAAGGATCTCGCACTGCTCGATCATGTTGGTCGATTCGGGCATCCATTCCTTGTCGCTCGCGGCCTTGCGAAGGACGGCGTTCACGAAGGCATCAGCCCGCCCGAGCTTGAGCCGCTTCGTCTGCTCGACGGCTTCATCGACCGCGGCATGTGCCGGAATGCGCGTGAGAAATCGGATCTGATAAATCGCCAGCGCGATGACCTTCTGCACGGCCGGGTCGATCTGCTTCAGGCGCTTTCCCGAGTGATGCTCGATCAGCTTTTGAAGCAGAATAAGGTTCTTGATCACGCCGACATAAAGTGTCTCGGCGAGTGCTTCGTCGCGAACATCCTGAAGCTTGCCGCGCGGCGGGCGTTTGATCGAACGCGCACGCCAGCCAGGTAACGAGAGCGTGTCGATGCGAAGGAGTGCCGCGTCTCGGGCGGAAAGTTTCTGGCCTTCACTGGCGCCTGCACTGGCGCCTTTACTGGCGCCTTTACTGGCGGCGGGTTTCTTCGGCTTTTCAGTCTTGGACTTCATCGGCATTGACGTTGTTGTAACCGAATGTGTGCGGATTCAGAACCACGCGAGGCCAATCACGATTCGCAACCGATGTTGCCGAAACCTGATTCAGTAACATCTATACGACGCCTTACTCGGCTGGTTTACTCGGCTGGTTTACTCGGCTGTCTTACTCTGCTGGCTTACTCGGCTGGCTTTGTGGACGGTCCGGCGGCCGGCGCGAGTTGGACGACCGTGACCTGATTTGTGTCTCTGAGTACGATCTGCGCGTAATCCTGAAATGTTTCAGATTTCCCGCCGTACTTATCGAGCTTGCCCTTAAGTTTCACCTTCGCACCGGTCAGGGTTTTCGCGGCATCGCCTTTGAGAGATTCGTCAAACTTTGCGCGATCACGTTCGAAGATCACCGCCATGAACTTCGCCTTCTTGCTGCCCTCAAAGTCGATGTTCATCACCTTCCCGCTCCTGCTCCACTGGGCGCTGGTGATGGTTCCTTCGACGATAATTTCCTTGCCGATGGCCGCACGAAGCGCGTCGTGGTCGTCGGCCTTGATGATGGTCGATGGGGGCGAAGACTCTGCTGGTTGCGAATTATCGGGCGCGGAATTTGCGGCCGGTGCTTCTGGCTCTTTAGCAAACGCCAGATAAGCAGGAAGCGACAGCAGAGCAAGAAGGGCGATGGCAGGGGCAATGTTGGGGGCAATTGTGCGAAGGTTTCTCATGGTGAATTTTATTCTGCTGGCCTTGTGGCGGGGGTTGAAAGAATTTCGAGAAGCTTTGGATACGGATTGAACTCGGGCGTCACGGGTACAATTCGAACGCGCGAAATAACATCGGGTTTCACCGGGCGACCCGTAGCGGCATCGGCGACGGGATTTTCCTGCAGTTTGTCCAGCACGTCCATGCCTTCGACGACCTGTGCGAATGCCGTGTATCGGCCGTCGAGCCGCTGCGTCTTGGCGTAGTCAATGCAGATGAAAAACTGACTCGATGCGGAATCGGCGAACTCGGGTCTGGGTGCGCTGCCGGCCCGTTCCATCGGGTCGCCCTGTCGCGCCATGGAGAGCACGCCCTTGATGTGCGGACGCGGGTTGAACTCGGCGTCGATCTGATAGCCAGGCCCGCCCGTGCCGTCGCCCAGCGGATCGCCCGCTTGTACTACGAATCCCGGCACGACGCGATGAAACGTGATGCCGTCGTAAAACCCGCCCATCGCGAGCTGTTCGAAGTTCAAAACCGTGTTGGGCGCTTTGTCGAAGTAAAACGCGACGGTCAGATTGCCCTTTGGTGTTTCGATGATCGCAGCGAGAAGGGGCCTGACGTTCACGACCATGGGTTTGGAGGGATTGGCCCCGCCGCGCGTGTCGCCGATGACGCTCATGACCAGCGGTGTACCGATGGATGTGCCCGGCCTAGCGCCGACATCCCTGGTGGTGGCGTCCCTGGTGCTGGCGTCCCTGGTGCTGGCGTCGAGTGCCGTGACAATGTAAGTTCCGACGGTCAGGGGCGCGAAGGTTTTGAGCAAATCGATCTCACCACCGGGCTGGACGATCACCGCCGCAGTCGCCTGCTGACGTCTGCCCAGGAAGTCCGTGAGGCGCAGCTCGACCGCAGCTTTGTGATCGATGCGGACGATGATCGGCTCGTCGGGTTGATACCACATCTTGGTCGGAATCAATACGGAAAAGAGTGCGAGAATCGTAGCGGCGAGTTCGATCATGAAAGAAGTCTCCAATGAATTCAGCGGCCCGGGTTGACGGCCAAAGACTAGTCAAGCCGCGTTCGAAATGCCAATGCCGTGCGAGGGAATGCCGCGCGACGAGCAGGGCACGCGACGCCGCAACCCGCAGCCACCACTCACGCGCGTTTGCCCCGATTTGCTTGATTTGACCGCCATTAACCGCCATTGACCACCATTTCGCACGCTTTTTCCACCCATTTGCTTCGTTCCTTTTCTTTCATCCCTCGGCCCAACTTCCTGTCATCACTTATCTTACGCCGTCGACATCCATCCCGGCCCACTCGAAATGCGCACTTTGACTTGGAGTTGGAGTGTGAAATCGATGTCGCCATCACCTGTCCCATTCGTGCATCAGCGCATCGAGTCGTGGGCGCAAATCTGAAGCGCAAGCAACATCTATCGCGCGCGTCTCGAACTAACAGTGCGTTACGACCTCGCGAGCGTCCGCAGGCTCGCGCCCGCGGCGAAACGAGGAATGCGCCCAATCGCACTTCAAATACAAAATTACGAGCCGGAAGCGTAAGCGACGGGTGTGGCCCTTTCGACACGCAGTCTGGATTCCCATGCAGCTTGAGTCACCGCAAGAGAAGGAGCGTGGATGCCGGAACTGCCACGATGTGATCGGTCAACTCGCCCTCTGTGCCTTGAGTAATCATTAAGCCGAACGATGCGGCGTAAGCTGGCTTCTTGCAGAAAGCCT
>JBBQKP010000154.1:0-8214 GCA_038326995.1 Tepidisphaerales bacterium | reverse complement strand
ATCGACCCGTGGACGATTTGCGTCGCAGGGTTCCTTCCCGTGGTCGTTCTGGGCCTGCCCGCACTCTGGCGACAACGCATTCTGGGCGTGGTTCTGCTGCTCGTCGGCACGCTGCCCGCGCTTTGGGCGCACTCTGCATGGTCCATCACGACCGTCGGCTCGTTCTTTCCTCATTCGATCACGCTGGGTAGTGCTCGCGCGATTATCGAAGATGACGGCGTTGCGTTGTCGTGGATGTCCGACGCGGCGGCGCTGCTATTGGGTCGCCATGGGCTCTTGAATCACTTTCCGCTGATCATCGCCGGACTGATCGGCGCGGGAATGGTCGTGCGCAGGCATTGGCCGGCGCACGCGAAGCTATTGGCGGGCGTGAGTGTCGTATCGCTTTTCATATGTCTGTTTGCGGGGTTGAGTCGCGACACTTTGAACGCAGGAGAACTCCGCGGCGAGATGTTCGCCCAGCGCTGGGCCGTCTGCACCGTGCCGCTGGTAATTTTGTGGTGCGGCCCGTTGCTAAGGCACTGGCTCGGCCAAGATCGTCTGACCATGAACGCGTCGTCGGCGTCGAAGCGACTCCGCCGGTGGTCGATCTCGGTCTTCTGCATCGCATGGACGTGGAGCGTGCTGGCGAGCATCGCCGGCGCGACGGGTGCACTGCCTGAAAGACCTTACGGCGGGCACACGGCACTGACTGCCGCGAAGCGTGCACTTTTAGGCAAGTGACGGGCTCTCAGGTGATTGGCTCTCAGGAGACGTTTTCGCCGCACCCATGAATTTGTCGTCTGCGATAACTAGATCGCAGCACAATATGCGACTATCATTTCGCTCTAACTGTTTTTCACGTCACTCTTCACCAGAAAAAATATGCCAGACTCAAATTTCTTCGTCTACGCCATCGTCGGCATCGTCCTGTTGCTCTGTCTGTTCATATTGCTGTTTTTCTTCAACTTTATTCGTTT
This sequence comes from Tepidisphaerales bacterium, assembly GCA_038326995.1. Classification (GTDB taxonomy): domain Bacteria; phylum Planctomycetota; class Phycisphaerae; order Tepidisphaerales; family Tepidisphaeraceae; genus JBBQKP01. The sequence goes on along the minus strand of JBBQKP010000154.1, from coordinate 7,255 downwards.
GTACGTGCAGGCCCTCGTCAGCGGGGTTCGCGTCACGTTCTTCGATCTGCTGGGCATGACCCTGCGAAAGATCAATGCGAATATGGTCGTTAATTCCCGCATCCAGGCGACACGTGCTGGCTTGAACATCAGCCAGGAAGAAATGGAAAGCCACATCCTGGCGGGCGGAAATTTGTCGAACGTGATCAACTCCATGATCGCGGCGAACAAGGCGGGCATCGAGCTGACGTGGCAAAATGCGACCGCTATCGACCTGGCAGGCCGCGATATCTTTGACGCGATTCGAACCAGCGTCTATCCGAAGGTGATCGACGTCCCCAACGCGCAGAGCGGCCGTAACACGATCGACGGCGTGGCGAAGAACGGCATTCAGCTCAAGGTCAAAGCCAAGGTCACTGTGCGGACGAATATCAAGCGACTCGTGGGTGGTGCGACGGAAGAAACCATCGTCGCCCGCGTGGGTGAAGGAATCGTGACCGCCATCGGCAGCGCGATCGACCACAAGGACGTTTTGCAGAATCCCGATCACATCTCCAAGGCCGTGCTCGCCAAGGGGCTCGACGCCAACACGGCGTTCGAAATCCTGTCAATCGACATCGCGGATGTGGACGTGGGTGAGAACATCGGCGCGAAGCTGCAAGGCGAACAGGCCGAGGCGGATAAGAAGCGAGCCCAGGCCGAGGCGGAACAGAGACGTGCAATGGCGGTCGCATTCGAGCAGGAAATGGTCGCGAAGCAGGCCGAGAACCGCGCGCTGGTTGTGCTGGCCGAGGCCGAAGTGCCCAAAGCGATCGCCGAGGCCTTCCGCAACGGCAGCATCGGCGTGATGGATTACTACAAGATGAAGAACGTTCAGGCCGACAGTGCGATGCGAGAGAGCATCTCAAAGACATAACCACCAATGAACCCCGACACCTTCCCCAAAATTCAGGCGGCGTCCGAAGGCGATGGCATCATTCGCGTGATCGTCATCGTCGCGTTCGTACTTTTTTGGATCATCGGGCAGGTCGTTACTTCCTTGAAGAAAAAGCCGACTCGGGTCGATCCGGAATTCGGGTCCGTCACCGAGGCAGAGTTCGAGGCGATCAATCAAGCCCGCTCCGAACGATCGCGAGAGGAAACGGGTCGGCGTCAAAGGGAGCCGCGTCGCGAATCATCACCGATGGAGTCCCGGAACGACATGTCTCGCGAGCCGTCTCGTGAAACGATCGTCATGGCGCCCCAGCCGTACCGCCGCGAGGATCAGTCCGTGACCAGGCAGGGAAAGTTAGACAGAACAAGCCGTGAGAAGGCCGGGAAGTCGCGAGAAAAATCGGCACGTCAGGCCCCGAAGATCGACTCAGTTTCGGTAGGGCGTCCTGAACAGAAGCCCAAGGTCGTCTCGGAGTTTCGAGAGCGAGCCGTCGCGGAGGAAGCCGCTCATAAGAAGGCCTACGCGATCAAAGACGCCGTGCACGCTCGGACCGACGCACAGAAAGTCTCGGCCGCTTTGCGCGTCCGGGCGTTGATGATGGGCCAGAGCGCTCGCGACGCGATCTTCCTCGCAGAGGTGTTGAACAAGCCGGTTTCGATGCGGGAACAACTGTATTAAAAGAACCGCGCACGAATTAAGCGGTCTGTTTTCTCTGTCGATTTCCTTTGCGATTTTCTGACGCATCATCAGTATGGTCAACAACGGCGTGCCGCGTCGTTTACGATTACTGAATGAACCCGCTTAACCAAACCCGCCTACTTCGCACGCGGCTCTTTTGAAAATTATAGTCCGAGTCGGATGGGCCGGATTCAACATGTGTGTCTATCAAAATCCGAACGCAAAAAACTTCGGCCTACTTCGCTCGTGCGGGCTTGGCCATCGCTGTTTCCATGCGGATATCGATGTAGTCGCGGTTGGCATCGACCCGGCCGAAGCGGTTCTTGAACAGCTCCAAACGTTTCAACTTATCTTGATTGCTGATCTCAACAAACCAGTCGCGGGCGTTGACGGGCCTGCCCCAGCCGATCTGCGTGTCGTAGCGGGTTTTCAGCACGAGCTGCGGTAAGTTCGGCTCCTGTCGACCCATGAAATTCGACACATCCACCATCACAATGTCATCGGCGAAAGACTTGGTTTCGAGAAGCGCCGCAAGGTCGAGCCCGGCACGGACATCTTCGCCGGCCCATACCGAACCCGCGGCCGGAGCAGACGCGAAAACGCCTGTGATGATGCGAAAGTTCAGCTTTCGATCGCGCGACACGACGACCGTCGGCACTTCATTCACCGCGAATTTTTCCGGCAGCTTCACGCCCGACGAATCGACCATCCAATACCACTCGCCGTCACGGACCAACGCGACAGGCGTGCGGAATGTCGCACGTACTTCGATCACATCGCCCGGTGATTCATCAAAACCGCGGCGGACTTGTTCGACGCTCTTGACCCACGGATAGGCCAGCAGCTTGCCCGCGACGTCGCGAACCGCCGACGCGTCGTCCGCGAGTGTGGGAAAAGGCGGCGTGACGGCCGAGATGATCTGCTGCTGAAGCGTCTGGCTCATCCACTGTGGCGCTTCGATGAGCACCACTTTGGGCAGCGATTTTGGCATCAGGAGGTTGGCGTGTGCGTAACGTGTCGCGCCGATGCACATACCCGCGGCCGCGCCGCTTGCGACGACGACGCCCAGCGTGTGCCCCATCCACGGCCGATACCGCAATGCCATCACCGTTGCGGGTATTATCGCCATTGTCGACGAAATACGTCTCCAATACGCCGCGGCCTTCGAGGGGACGGTCGGTGCGACAGAAACCGATGAACGCGAAGTTGGCTTTGAGCGCGAGCGCATGCAATAGGGTTCATCGGCTCAGGGCCCTGACTGGCGTGAGATTTTTGAGCGGCGCTAAATGTTGATTTTGCGAGATGTCTAAACTCGTTGCCGCCAGAGCCCCCAGAGCAACACGCCGACGATTCCCGGAACGGTCGTGAGGCAAATCATCAACAGACTGGCCGCGATCATCGGATCGTAGTTTTGAATGTGAACCCATGTGATGAGCATGGGCACGAGCATCGGCGGATTGAGCGGGGCGATGAGCACCGTCGCGGCGACTTCCGTCACCGACATCGCAACAATCAGCAGCGACGCGCCAACAAGCATCGGCCAGCTGAGTGGAAGAATGACGCTCAGAAATGTTCTGCCCGTTCCGGCCCCGTCGAGGTGGGCCATGTCGCGAAGCGACCTCCAGCTTCCCGCCCAGAGCGCACCGCCCGCGAGAAGAGCGATCCAGACGAACCGCGATAAGTACGTCAGCACGGGCACGAACATCGAGTCATAAAGATCGAACGGTAAGAACAGAAAATCACGATTCAATATACGGATTATGGCGATCGCGATGAGCTGCCCGCCGACGAGAAATGAGACGAGTGAGACAGCAAGCAGCGTGGTCGAACGTCTGCACGCCGCGGCGCACGCGGTGACGAATGCGATCACGCCCGTCAGGCACGCGACAGAAAGTGAGCCCAGAACTTCGGGCGAAAACTCATTCCACGCGGTAAGAAGCGACAGCGGCGCGCGGGCGGAGAGCAGCAGCCCGCCGATGGGAATCAGCAGCGTCAGCAGCACGAGGGCCCATGCGAAAAGCACCGTCGTGCGATGGGGTACGAGGGCCCAAAGAGCGGCGTCATTGCCGGACTCGATCACCACGGCGTGGTGCTGAGCCTGCTCGCGCAGCGCCCATAAAATAGCGGCCAGCGCGAGAATCGACGTGACCAAAACCAGCGGCAACGCGGTCATGACGGCGGCGGCGGCGCGGTCGGACTGCGAGCGCGTCAGGCCCTCAAATAAAAGTCCCGATTCGAAGACGATACGAACTTCGGTTGCGACGACTCGAATGCCCGTGGGCTCGAAGACGGAAAACTCCTGACCCGCAAGCAACATCACGACAGCGCCGCCCGCTAAGAGCGGCGGCAAGGATTGTCGCAGCGTGATTCGCGTCGAGGCGCCGTCCAGGAGCGCCTGCAGCGCGATCGAATGATCGGCGCGGCGAAGCGTCAGCCCGACCGCCAGCGCGGGTATCGGCCAGAGCCAGGCGGCGAGGGTCATCACGCAGCGCATCACGTCGGCCGCGCTGCCGGGCGTGAGCACGATGCCCACGAGGCGCAGCGACTGCGTCCAGCCGTACGTCATCGCCATCGAAGGCAACAGCAGCGACGTCGGCACGATGACCCAAAGCAGTCGTGTGCGGATGAAGCGGTCCTTGCCCAGCACGATGCCGATGGGCAGGGCGATTGCCATCGCGATGACGGCCGCCAGAAAATTGTAGAGCAGTGTCAGACCCAACAGTGGCAAATCAATCGAGGCGAAGCGAAGCGGAAAAGTCGCGATCGAAACGGCGATCCATCCGAGCGGCAAGACGCACGCGACGAGCACAATCATTACACCGACCGCGGTCATGAGATGTCCCGCACCCGGCTTCACTTGCGGTCCTGCAGAATGCGCAGAGCGAGTTCGACCGCGTGCTTCATCTGAATCGAAGCCTCGTTCCAATCGACACTGATCGTGCGTATGGCAGGCATGGTGTGTGGTGAAGCAGCAGGAGAGGTGGAATCAATTTCATGAATCGAACAGGCGAAGAATTTCGCCTCCAGCAGTTCACGCTCGACCTCGGGCGACGCCAGAAACGTCGCGAGCTTTTCCGCTTCGATCGGATTCGGGCCCGACTTGACGAGCGAAACGGTGGCGGGAATAAGAAGCGTGCCTGACTGGTTTTCGAGCTGATCGGGAATGACTGCGGCGACGGGTTTGCCTTGAGATAGACCGGAGGCGACGTCGTCGTTGTCGGTCAGACCGACGACGATCGAACCGGCCGCGACCTGATCGACGACGACGGAATTGCCGCCCAGTAGTTTGATGTCGTTCTCGCGCCAGCTTTGCAGAACCCGCGTGAATTTTTCCTCGCCCCACAGCATATACAGCGAGGCCATATGTCCTGAGGCCGTACCGAACGCGGGATTGCTCATCGCGATTTTGCCCTTGAGATGCGGCAGGCCGAGCGATTCGAGCGTGCTGATCTGACTCACGATCGCCTGGTCCTTTTCGCGTGAAGAGACGACGATCACGCGGGCGCGAAGACCCGTCGCGACCCACATTGAATTGCTATCGCGATACCCGGCCGGCCTTGAGTCGACGATCGCCTTGGGCAACGGCGTGAAGCAGTCCTCGCGAGCGAGGGAAAGCGTGTGGAAGATTTCGTTGTTCCAATAGACGTCCGCACGCGGCCTGTCTTTTTCGGCAAGCAGTCTCTTGGCGAGCCCGGCGGTTTTGGTGGCCTCGCCGTCGGTCACGAGACGAACGGTGATGCCCGTCTCGCGCTCGAACCTTTCGACGATGGGCTTTGCCAAAGGCGCATCGATGCTGGTGTAAAGCACGACGGTCTGCGCCGTTGCGGAAATTGACAAAGTTCCCAGTTGAAAAATCCAAGCCGTAAGAAATGACAAAAAGACGGCTAATGGGTTTCGATTTTGCATGTTCAGAATGATACCGTGGTTTACGTTGCTTCTCGTCGTCTGGTGCCAGCGACTTTTGGTTCTGGCCCGAGCAGCAGGACATTTCAGATATGCCTCGCGGGGGCAAGACCCTTTGCGCAGAATAAGATGGAGATGTCCCGCCGGACGGGCTAGAAATTCGGCGTGCCGCCGCGTCTGCGACTGCTGAATAAGCCCGCTTACCCCTAACTTGCTTACTGCCTACTGACTTTGTGCGGGGTGTTTTTAAGACGACCAACGATGCGATTTGTTGGATAGCCGCTTCGTGCATGACTCTTTTTCGATTCATCGAGAGAGTACGCAACGGAAAAAGAATTTTAGTGTCCTGCCGGACGGCCGCGAGAGCGGCGGTGGACCGCGGCGTTATAACTGAAAGCTACTCTGGCATCATCGCCGCGTAGTTACGGTTTAAGACGCTGAACGCGCACGCAGGCTCGCGCCCGTGGCGAAACAGATTACCAACGAATTTAGCAGTCGTGACACCTTTCCTGGAAGACCCATGACGAGTCCGATATCCGTTTTTCGAATGGCCGTTGCCCGGACGTCTCGCGCCCGCCTCGCCCGATAATTTCATCCCTCAATTCGCTGTAATCAACCACCCTGTTGACGAAATCAAACAGAGTTGATGCACCCCCGCCACATACGGCACAACACACGCATCAGACGCCATGAATCGGCCCCGCGGCGACATGGCACGCGCGTTACTAAGTGACTGTTGTCCAGCCAAACGCTACTCGCCATACACCTTCCAAGGCCAACTCCGATGCAAGACAACGAATTCACCGCCAAGCTCTCTGAACTCATGGGCAACATGGCCGTCCTCCCGCCCACGCAGCAGGCAAAGCTTCAGCAGCTCGCGGCAGAGACACGCCAAAGGCACGACAAGCTTCGCTTGACCGTCAAGCAGTTGCAGGACAGCCTCGACACGCTGCGTGTGTCAATCAAATATCTGGTGTTCGATCTTGAAGCCACCCGCCGCGAGAATCAGTACCTCAAGCAGTTGCTCGAAGGCAAGGAATAACAACAGCGACGATTTCTCCGTTCGACTTCAATGTTTCGTCCGCCGCAGGTCGCGTTTTGCGATTGAATGAATTTCGAGCTGATCACTCGTCTCAACACGACTGACAAAGCGCGACCTGCGGTGGACGGTCAAACGAATCGCTCTTCAATTGCGATTTCGTCAGCCGCCAGACACAGCCACCAGACACAGCCACCAGACACAGCTTCGCGTTGTGCAGTGCAACCCTGAATCCGTTTCATTCTAATTGAATAAAGAGTTTCGACCCGTGCTCTATTCTGTTCAACTCGCCTTCCAACCCGTGCCATCGGGGCGGTCTTCCAACACGACGCCGATTGAAACAAGCTTGTCGCGTATGCCGTCGGCGAGCTTGAAGTCCTTCGCCAGACGCGCCTCTTGCCGCATCTGAATCAGAAGCTCCATCAGACGCGGCGTGAGTGAATCGCCTTCTGCGGGTTTGCTGCTCGTCAAAGACAAGCCGAGCAACTTGCCGAGCCGCTTAAGCGTCATGGCCGCGGCGGCGATCACTGACACGGCGGCTGGAGCGCGGTGCTTCTCCACTCCGCTCTGGTCGATGAACCCGTTCGACAGACTGACCATTTCGTGCATCGACGCGATCGCACCGGCCGTGTTGAAGTCGTCGTCCATCATCTCCACCCACTTCATCTTCAGCGAAAGTGCATCCCTGGCGAACGTCGAGTGCGGGCCGTCGAAAAGAGTCC
>JBBQKP010000153.1:0-8238 GCA_038326995.1 Tepidisphaerales bacterium | reverse complement strand
CGAAGCTCGCCCTTGTCGTCCACGACTTCACTCGTGATCGGCAAAATCTGGTGCGAACCGACGCGAAGCAGCATCGGCTCTGCGCGATTGTTGATGACCACCATAATCGGATAAAGCTTGTCGGGCGGGTCTGATGGGGTTTGACCTTTGAGCCTGAACTGCAGATCGACGCCGAGCCGCTTCGCTTCGGCGAGGCCGGAGAAGACGTACGTTTTTGCTTCCTGCGGGCCGACGGATTTCCACTTCGTGCGTTCGGTTTCGATCAGCGCTTCGAGCTGATTTTTGCGGACCAGTTCGCCCAGATCGTTTGCCGGGATTTCGATCGTGCCGTTAGCGATCAACAAGTTAAGCCGATTCTCGGCCGCCTCGACGAAGGGCCGTTCGGGCGTAGGCAATGATTTTTCGCGAGCCGACAGCACCTGGTCGCGCAAATCGATCGCATCGCTTTCGGATTGCGTTGTCCCCCGGCAAATCGCGATCGTGGTCACATAAATCGAAAACGCGCTCACCGTCACCAACACCACATTCAACAGCGTCATTCCTACGAACTTGCCGGCCAGGAAATTCAGTCGGCCCAGTGGCTTGGTGAACACATTCGCGACGTGCCCTTCGGTCAGATCGCTGCTCACACTTCGGCTCGCGAGTAAAATCGTCAGCACCGACAGCAATCCCCCGGCCAGCAAAAACGAATATTGTAGATACGTCTGAACCTGATATCGCAGCGGTTGATCGCGCGTCAGCGTCAGCGGAAAGAGCGACAGCAAAACCACCAGCACGATCACCGGCCAGAGCCCGAGCCGCTGGCGAATCGCATCGTTGAGCGTCAGCCTTGCGACGGCCAGCGTCGGCAAATTGATCCGAAGGAACAGCCGCACCAAACCCAGCAGCGCCACGAGCAACCAGGTCGTCCAGTGCAGTGTGTTCCAAGACGCGAGCCATTGTCCGCCGCGCGTGGTCGTGTCGGGCGTGATGTAGAAAATCGTTCGCTCACGGAACGCCGTCGACAGGCGATCAAGGGTCATACCGCCGTACCCGCCGACGTCGGTGATACCCGAAGCCATCTGTGCCTCAGTGGGCGGCAGCGGCGCGATCGCCCGAGTCAATGAAAGCGTGATCAGCAGCACTGCCGTCGTGAGGATAAACAGCACGAGCGCGCCATACCGACGGCGAAGACGAACGAAAATGGGAAGTGGTTTTGGCAGGGGTTTGCGTGGTTGGAGTTCTATTTGTTGGAAGATCTCACTTTTTCAGCAGATCGCCGAGCACGTCCTGGTCGGCGTCTTTGGGCGCGCCAGAAGCATGTCCCGCCGCTTGACCCGTTTGTTGCGGCGATACACGCACCGGTTCCACAGGTTTCGGATTTGCGCTGCTCAGGCCTTCGAGCAATATGTCGTCCTGAATCGGCCGGGCAACGGCTTCGGGCGCGAGGGGCTTCGCCTCTGGCTTGATCGCGAGTTCGGCGAGTAAATCCTCGGGCGACGACTCCAGAAACCCGGCCATCCTTCCGCCCGATTGCGCCCCGCTTGTCTGCAGCCCCTGCTTCTTCGCATCTTCCACGACCTGCAGGAATAAGTTCTCGAGCCGTTGCCTGGGCTGATCGATCGAGAGCGTCATGCCGGGCTCTTCGTGCGACACCAGATCGCGCAGTTGTTGGAGCGTGCTGGCCTTGAGGGGTTTGCTTTCGATGACCTGGGTATCGCGGATGGTCAGAAGCGAATCGACGTCGCCCTCCTGCATTTTCTTTCCGCCGTACATGATGGCGAGTCGGTCGCAGACGTCTTCGACTTCATTGAGAAGGTGCGTGCAGAGCAGGATGGTTTTGCCGCGTTTCTTCAAGGTCACGATGAGATCTTTGATTTGCCTGGTGCCAAGCGGATCTAGGCCGCTGGTCGGTTCGTCAAGAATGAGAAAATCAGGGTCGTTGATCAGTGCCTGCGCCAGGCCGATGCGGCGCTGCATGCCTTTGGAGTACTCGCTGACGGGGCGATATTGGGCGGCCTCGAGCCCGACCATTTCGATCAGCATGTCGATGCGTTTTTCGCGCTCTGCGCCGTCGAGCTTGAACAGCCGTGCATAAAAATCCAGCGTCTCACGCGCGTTCAAAAAACGATACAGATTCGAATCTTCGGGCAAATAGCCGATCCTGCTTTTGAGCATCACGTCCGTGGGCGGGCGGCCCAGACATGCGATCTGCCCGCGCGTGGGGTGAAGCAGACCCAGAATCATCTTGATCGTCGTGGACTTGCCCGAACCGTTGGGCCCGAGCAGGCCGAATACCTCGCCTTTTTCGAGCGAGAGAGTGAGATTATCGACGGCGACGACGCGCGGGCGGAGCCAGAAATCTCGGAAGATTTTCGTCACGCCGCGGAGCTCGAGAATGTTGGGAAGAGTTGACAAGTGATTTTGGGGTTGGCGAGAAGTTGTGGGATAGGCGAACGGTGACGGGCGTGATCAGACTTGTGTTGAACTCAACCACACGCTCCACGCTGACTGCACTCTACGTCGACTATCTCGTGGACGGCGAAGTTTGCATCACGCTGCCCGGACCGCCGGGCGGGGGCGTGGACGAGCGCGGCTGAAGCGCGCCGGCCTGCTGTGCACGAAGCGCCGCTTCGGACCTTGCCCGTGCGACAGTCGCATCACGCTTGAACGGAATGATCACGTCCTTGGCTTCGCTCGGGCTGAACCAGAATGTCTCGACATCGCCCGACAGCATCGTCTGAAACGCTTCGAGCCAGATTCGCTGGCGCACGAGTTCGGGGTTCTTGTTGTACGACTGCAGCAACTGATTGAATCGGTTGGCGTCGGATTCGACCTGCTGAACGATCTGCGTGCGATATGACTTCGCCTCGTTGATGGCGCGGGAGATTTGCCCGCCTACCGCGGCGTCGGGCGGAATCGCGGCGAGTAGAAGCTTTACGCTCGAGTTTGTTTCAGTGGCGATCCAATCCTTGGCTGCGTCTTTGAATAGTGCGCCGTCGAGCATTTTATTGATGACGGCTTCGAGCATTTGTTCACGCGCCTTCTCGCCGGTCTCCAGGCCGAGCCGCTTGGCGCGCTCGTATTCGTCGATGGCGATGACGAGCGGCCTGTACGCGGTTCCGGCCGCCTCGGATTGAATCTGCTCGGCGGCTTGCCCGGCCTGGTCGATTCGCTGCTCGCGCTCGGTTACGGCGTTGGTCACATCCAGGAAGGACTGACGCACCGACATCGGTGCAGAAGGCGAGGTGAGGATGACCTCGTTGATCGTGATTCCGCTCTTCATGAAATCGAGCTTCGCCTGCATCGCCACTCGGGCCGCGGTTCGTCCCACGTCGAAGGTCGCCCTCACGAAATCGTCCGCGTTGGTCGTCGCAACAGCCTTGAGCACCGCCTCCTGCGCCACCACTTCCACAAGTCGCATGGCGCGATTCATGTCGCCGACATTTCGCACGAAAAGACCAGCGTTGTCGGGGGCGATCTGAAAGCTGATTGCGAATCGAGCGTGGACGATGTTCTTATCGCTTGTGATGAGCGAGCCGTCCTTGCCGGGCGCGAGATTGCGCGACATCCGGGCCATCAGTTCGTCCGCTGTTTTGGTTTCGTCGCCGGGCTGTGACTCGGGAACGAACTGAGTGCGGAGCTCTAACCGTTGCACGGTTTTTGGTACGAACGTGACTTGATCGATGGGCGCGGGAAATGCGAAATACGGGCCGCCGGCGGTGCGATATTCGATGTTGTCCGAGCCGGTCGGCACGATCTTGCCGAACCGCGTGAGAATTGCGACTTCTGATTCCTGCACATAAAAGAAGCTGCGAAACAGTACGAAGCCCAGCAGGACCAGAACCACCAGCGTCAGCAGTTTGAACGAGAGGGCCAGCGCATCATTGAGACTCTTGGCCACGGGATCGAGCGGGACGTTGGGGCCCGTCTCTTCCTGCTGCGGGTCTTTGATTTCTGATTGGTCGGGCATGGTTTGTGATTTCCTGAGTGCTTGATCGACTGCTTTAGAACTCGATTCTGATTATTACTGATGCTTACTCATCCCGCTTGGCTTGCGGCTTGAGGGGCGAGTTTGCCGACTGCATCTTGCCCGGCAAGTCGAAGGGCGCGCCCCAGCTCTTGTCGATGAAGAAAATCGTGTTGTTGCGGAAAATCGTCTTGAGCGTTTCGGTCGATCGCAGGAACACTGAGAGTTCGGGGTTCTGCTCGAACACCGTGACGAGCGAGGCGGCGTCGGCTTCGCCCTCGGCACGGATCAACTGTGCACGCTGGTCGGCGAATGCGAGGATGCGGTCACGCGCACTTTGCGCGTTCGAGCGGATCGTCGCCCCGGCCTGTTCGCCGTCAGATCGCGCCACCTGCGCCAAGGTCACGCGGTTCGAACGCATGCGGTCGAACACCTTTCCCGTGACGGCCTCGGCGAAAATCAGCCGCTTGATGCCGACGTTGTCCAGACGAACGCCGAAGTTCAGCTTGTCCAGCTCCGCCTGCATCTGATTTCGCATCTTCTCTTCGAGCTCAGCGAGTTTCAGCTTGCTCGGATCGGCATTGGTAATGTCGTCGAACGTGTACTCGCCGATACGCGCCTTGGTCGCGCGCAGACGATCACGCAATTGACGCTCGGCATTGTCGGTCGTGCTGAGCGTGCGGTAAAACGCCAGCGGGTCGGTGATTCGGTAACTGATGTAGGCTGCCATCACGATGGACTGGCGATCCTTGGTCTGAAGTTCTTCGAGTTTGTCCTCGACGATCAGGATTCGCGAGTCGTACGTGCGGGCGACTTCCTGAATCGGCCAGGGCCATTTGAACTTCAGCCCCGCATCGTCGCCGGTCGCGTTCTTGACCGCGCCTTCGCCGGCCCGGCCGAAGGTCGTCACGACGACAGATTCAAAATATCGAACGCGATACGTCACCATGCTGAGCAGCAGGACGACCAGCACGAGGATGCCGATGATGATGGTTGGGATTCTGGACATTGGGAGAGAGGGGAAGTGGAGAGTTGTTAGCGAGCAGTATGAGAAGGCAAATTCGAGATTCTCTAAATTCTTGATTCTTGATTCTTGATTCTTGATTCTTTTGATTCTTTGCTACTGCGTCGGATTGATCTGGATCGTATTGTTCGCGCCGCCCTGGTCGGCGAGGTCCGGGCGATACGTCACGCCGTTCCACTCGCCGATCATGTACGTCTTGTTTCGACTGGCGGCCATGCCTTCGACCAGTGCGTTGAAGTAGTTGCGTGCGATGAAGTACGACGGGCTCTTGTCGAACGATTGAATCTGCGCGATGAACAGACCGGCGCGGCCTCGCTCGGCGTTGGCCTTTTGCCATCTTTCGGCGCGGGCGGCGGCGATTCGCTGGGCGGCCTGCCCGTTGGCGCCAAGCACCATCTGCTCCACACGCTGCGACTGCACTTCGCGATCCGGGCCGTCCTTCATTTTTTCCAGCAGCTCGATCTCGGAGATGATTCGCATCGCAAGGTCTTGACCGCCAGCGGATTCGACCAGCAACTTGACGGCTTCCTGCTGGGCTTGTTCGATCTTGGTTTGCCTTTCCTGGCGGCTGCCCACGGTCTCGTGGAATGCGTCGGCGACTTGCTGGGCTGGGTGAATGCCCGCAAGCCCGACCCACAGTATTTCAAGGCCGAGCTTCTCATTGTCGGCGGCCTGCTGGAACTGCTTTTGGAGCTCGATCGCGGCACTTGCCCGCGCATCACCGATGAGCTCGTCGATGTCAAGGCGGTACAGATATCGCGTCGCCAGGCGGTCTGCGATCTGCGTGAGCTTGCGGTCGCTTTCTCGCGTGTTTTTCGCGTACAGCAGCACGTCGCTGATGTGGTACTGAATCAACACTTCTGCACCGGCGAGCATGATCGCGGGCGGGCGCACGTCCGTCATCGACGTGCCGCCTTGCAGTTGGTCCGTTGTAAGCAGAGGCAAGACGCCCGTGCCACGACGATCACGCGATTCGTCTTCAAGCATGCTCTTGGGCGGCGCGATCATCATCAGCATCTCGCCGTTGCTGTTGCTCGCATTGGGCGGCGAACCCGGAGGCGGAGCAGTGCCGCCCGCGTGGCGATTGGTCCACAGGATCGGCTGATCGTCCGCGACGCTCTGGTGCGAACCGACCACGATCTGACGACTCGATGTCACGTTAAACCGCTCGACCTGATCGATCGGCCAGGGCATCTTGAAATGCAGGCCCGGCCCTTTGGGTTCGCCCACCAACGACCCGAATCGCGAGACCAGCACTTGCTCCTGTGGGTCCACCACGACCAGAACACTTACGCCCCACAAGAACAGCAAGCCGATCGCCAGCAGATTCAGCGCTTGCTTGCTGAGCAATTGCCAGAACCAGCTATTGGTGACTTCGAAACCGAATTGATAGTTGACGGCCTCGTTGATGCTTTTGACGACGGAACCCGGTGCGGCGAGCAGCGAAAGCAGTCGCGAGTCGAAGGCGGGTCGCAGCACTTCGCCCGACACGCGCGGACGATAGAAATCCAGAATCTGGCTGAAGAAAATCTCCAAGCCGATCAGTAGCAGCACATAAGGAAAGGCGACGTTCAATACGTTTAGCAGCCAGGGGATGTTGAACCACAAAAGCCCGACTGCAACCGCCAACAGAAACAGCAAAATGACCAACCCGCCCAAGTAGCCTGCGCCCGAGCGTAGTAACTGATTATTGCCGATTTCTGAGATGCCAAAGATATAGCGAGACGCGATGAAGCCGATGAATGACACGCCGATCATGAAAAACATGACCTGCATCGTGTTAAAATTAAACATCGGCGAGGGCGCAAGGCCCCAGCCGCGCGACATGATCAGACCAATTGTCGTGAGCGAACCGGCGATGAAAAACGACACGATCATCAGGCCGAACTTCTCGAGCCACGCGACGCGACGCGCGGCCGGCGTTTGATCGTCGTCGGCATTGATGAAGAGCGACTCACTCGAGACCTGCCCCTGTCTGATTTGCTCGAGCTCCAGTGCTTCGACCCGAGCCTGCTTGCGCTGCGAATAAATCAGCAGAAGCGTGAGCCAGATCGGCAACCCTGCCAGTGACATGACGAGCAAGGCCTCGATCGCGAACGCCCGCGAGATCAGATAAAACATCAGGCACGCCACACTCAGCGCGAACTGAACGCCCAGACCCAGGAGGGCCGCGGATGTGCTCCGCGCGTGCTGGTTATAAATTTTGTCGTTGGGGAGTTGCATGAGTTTCTAGAAAAGTTGAACCCAAAAGGTGGATGGTGGACGGGTGACGGTAACTGGTAATATGCTTCGTCTAATTACACTCGATGTTTGTTGCTTATGCGGTCTCTCTGGTCTGGAACAACGCGATTGCCAGGCCCAGTGCGGCGACAATAAAACATAAGACATAGACGGTCACATTGAGCAGATATCCGGCCGATACGGGGTTGCTTTGCGAGAGTGCGTCGGCGAGCCAGAAGTACTGCATGTTCGGTATGACGCGATATAGTGCGGCTGCGTACCACTTTGTTGCAGCAAGCGTGCCCAGCACGTAATCGCTGGATAACCCGCCGAAAGCGACGAACAAGCACGCCATGAGCGTGGGCACTTGCCCGAATCGCGTGCTGACGGCCGTCGCGATCGCACAGACGAGCCACAGCGCCTGCGTCAGCGCGATGAGCGCGATGATGACCTGTCCGGGTTCACCCGTGAAGACCAGAAACGGGTTCTGGATTGACCACGTCTTATTCACCGCCGTCAGGATGATGAATGCGATTCCTAGCGTGATGACGAGCCATTTGGTCAGCGTCCCGCCGAACGGCTTTTTACTGAAATAATTCGCGAGCGTCGCGGCGGCGATTGAAACGATACCGGCCGTGCTGCCCAACAGAATGACGGGCCAATCGAAGCGATGGCTCGCGGTGGACATCACGCCGTGTCGCGCGGTGAAGATGAACACGATGCCCCAGATCCACGCCGCCGTCGTGATCGCAGTCGCGACGCCCAGAAATTTGCCGATGATAAACACCCATCGCGTGATGGGCTTGCTGACGACAGTCAACACGGTTTTGTTTTCGATTTCGCGGCTGATCACCCCCGCGGCCGTGAAGGCCGACAGCATCAGCCCCGCCATCAGAATGATCGACAGCCCGATGTCAAAGAGCAGCTTATTGTCATCATCAAAGGTGTAGGCGCAAAGCGGCGGATTAAGCACCAGCAGTAAACACGCCACCAGGAGCACGATCGGGAAGATCGGCTGACGGATGCTTTCGAGGAAAGCGTTCTT
>JBBQKP010000152.1:0-8317 GCA_038326995.1 Tepidisphaerales bacterium | reverse complement strand
GCAGAATTCGGCACATTCCCGCTCCGGCGTTTCTCAAGCGGCCTCATCACAGAGGTGCCATCAGCTTTTGATAACAGTTCGCCCGACGTGCCGCTGGCGATCAACGACAACGGCGACGTGCTCCTCTATCGCGGGTCGTTCGCCAGTGCCGTTGGTAACACGCCCGGCGCCGGCAATATCATTTCAATTCTTCGCAACGGGAACATCACACAGACCATCGCGATTCCCGACTCAGCTCAACTGATCTCCGCGGCGATCAGCAATCAAAAGATCGCGTTCGTCTTTCATGACATGACCTCAGACATCAATCAACGCGGGATTCAGTATACAGAGTTTTCGATCGGCGACGCCCCAACCCCGGCCGACACGAAAGCAGTCCCGCAGTTCAGTGATTACCTGTCGAATGCCGGGCAAAACTTATCCGTTCGTCCAGCTCAAGACGGCTCATTTGTCGTTTCATTCGTCAGCAGTTCATCCACCATCCAAGACGTGACCCGTCTTGTTCAATACGTCAGTTCGACCCAGCAGACCAGAACGGGTGCCGTCTATCTCGGCTCGCGCTCGCGAGCGTTGGCGGTGCAGGGGGCACGCGACGTCGATCTCTGGACGGACGGAAATTTCGTGATCGGAGATGTGACCCGGGCAAATTTCACCGGGTTCGATCGACTATGGGGCAACAGCAGGCCGACCGTGCTCACCACCATCCACGGCCAGCTCGACTCCACTCCACAGTCGCCCAAGGCGCAGATCGTCGCCCTGACTGCGATCAACGGTCAGCGTCAAAGCCGTAGCGGAAACGATGTCGGGTTCGGCAATACATCGGGCGTGACGGTCGACGGCGGCATCGTGTTCAAAAACGTCGGTGACGCATCGACCGGCGGCTTCGACGTGAAATACTATCTCTCCACCGACGCCAACCTCTCTGCCGATGATGTCGCTCTCAGGAGCGAACGAATCAGCCTCGCGCCGGGTCAATCATTTGACGCGGACGGCAATCAGAGCAGTCTGCTCATGCCCGCCGCGCCGCCGCCAGGATTTTCCACACGCGGCAACTATTTCATCATCGCGCAGATCGACGCTTCAAGTGAAGTAGCGGAATACAACGAATCTGACCACGCCCCTGCATTTCCGATCCGTGTAAACATTTACGACTCGATTACTCCCCACCTCATCACCGGCCGAGTGGTCGATCAAAACGGCAACCCCGTTGCGAATCAGTCCGTCTTCCTCGACGGGCACGAGACCAATCCGACCGACGACCCGCAGACCCTTTACAACGGCACGCAGCGCGTGGGCGAACCCGGAACCTTCACCGACGCCGACGGCCGATATCGGCTCGAATACTATTTCGAGGGCAACCAGCGACTCGTCTCGCCGAACATGACGTCTCCGACCGACGGCCACTGGTTTAGCGTCGGCAACGTCCTTGGACTTGCAGACACGCGAACGCTCAACTTCACGATCTCCACCCTTCCCATCGCCCCGCCGACCAGCAGCATTATCCAGGGCACAATTACCAACGCGGCGGGTGCAACGCAGGCGAACGTTCGCGTCTTCCTCGACACCAACGGCAACGGCTCATTCAACGCCGACGAGCCGACCACGATCAGCCTCGCCGACGGAACGTACTCGCTGATTCATAGCACGCTCGGCAACCAGAAACTGCTCGCTGAAGGAATCATCAACCCGGACGCGAACTACTTCTTCATCTATCGGCTCGGCGAATCGCGAACGATCGATATCCTCACCCAGCCCGCGCCCGCTCCGGGAACCAACATCGTTCGCGGGCGCGTAGAAACCGTCGGGTTAGGAAACCGCATCTACATCGACCGCAACAACAACGGTTTTCTCGATGCGGATGAACCGACGACGCAGGTCTCCAATGCCGGGAACTATCGGCTTCAATATTTCGGCACGGGCAACGTCACGCTTCGCCTGAACAATCCGTCATTATTGGAAGCCGTCAGGACGCGGTGGTACACCGTCTTCGCCCCAGGGGACTCGCGCGTGATCGACTTCGCTTTGCCGGTGATCTGATCTGATCTGATCTGATTTGATCTGATCTGATTTGATCTGGCAACATTCCACAACGACATCAATAAAGATCGAGAGCGCTGCTCTCGATCTTTTTACTTATTCGAATCCCAGTTATTTCCCGCGCGTCTTTCTGGAGGTCGTCACTCTATGACGCCGATTCCATCCCGGCGGCGAACTGCAGTCTTCCAATCTTCGGGCGCGAGAATTTGCTGCGATCCGTATTGGATACAAATTCAGCGCTTCACTATTTCAGTCATCGCATTCGTATCAGCGAATGCTCACGGCCTGAGCATGACGGTCGCACCGGCTCGGCTCAGGATGATCACTTGCCGAAGTTGGCCGTCGGCGTGAGGGGTGGTGATTTCGTAATCGCCCAAGAACCCGCGAACGGCGGCATTGCCCTGAGCGTCGGTCGTCAGTGTTTCATCGGTCCACCACGTCTTAAAAACCAGGTCGCGATACGCCAGTGCCGCAGGTCGGGGAGTGAAGTCGGCGTCGAACAGTGCCGCCCGCGGTCGCCAGTGTCGGCTGGCCCAGAAGCCCCACTGCGTCACACCCGTGACCTGCTTATGACTGAAACACACGGTCAAAAAATCACGCAGATAATCCGCCTGCAATTGCGGGTCGTCGATGTTGATGTCCAGCTCGGTGATCTTCATTTCTTTCCCGAACGTGGCGAAACGGTCGAGCGTTTTCAGAAGCACGTCCGGGCTGGTCAGTAGTTGCCCGAAATGACCTTGAAACCCGATACCGTCGAGCGGTGCACCCTGGTCGATCAGCGTTCGGATCGTCTGCTCGTAATGGTCGATGTGGGCCCGGTCCATCGCGTTGCCCTCGAGGATACCGAAATCATTGATGAACCGTTTTGCGGAAGGGTCGGCCGACTTGGAGAGATCGAACCACCGCGCATACTCCGCCTCGCCGAGGATTGTTGCGAACTCGCGATTGGTGAACGGCTCGTTCAGCACGTCCCAGTCCGTGAACCGGCCCGCGAAGCGCGACGCGATGTTTGCAACGTGGTCACGGACGGCGGTGCGGAGTTTCTCGGGATCGCCGGAAAGCGCCCGAAGCCACTCCGGATTCCATTCGAAGTTCGGCCAGACCAGCACGTGGCCGCGCGTGACGATTCCCTGCCGGTCCAGCCAGTCGAGCGCCCGTAATGCCCGCTCGATCCCGTCGGGCTTATCGAGTGCCGGCCATTTCGTGTCGTTCTCGAACACCGCGGCGTTGAACAGCTCGACGAGCTTTTCGCGATACTGGGCGTTCTGCGGCTCGGACCCGATAATCTCGTCGACAACGACGGCCGTGCCGAACGGAAACGCGTGACGTTTCATCCGCACGTGCACCGCTGCGCCCGGCACGCCCATGCCGTTGGCGTCGACGACGCGGACGTTCAGGTCGGCCTTGCGAATCTCGTCGATACGCCGGTCGGCCTGGGTACGCCACGGCGCGTCCATCTCACGCCCGTCGTACGAAAATCGCGTGCGAGGGAGCGAAGTCACGTCACCATTTGGTCCGAAGTTGGTCAGTGTCAGCCCGCCGATCTCGACGGACTGGCGCTGGTGCCCGAGATGAATCGTCACCTGCGATTCACCCGCAGCCAGGTCCAGATCGGCGACGCCCGGGATATCGATCCGGGACCACTCGCCCCGCGCGCCGACGGGCAATTCCAAGACCTTATGCCAGTCGCCCGAATTTCGCTCCAGTTGTGCGCCGGCGATCATCTCGCCGGTCATCGACTCGGCGCAACGCGCGTAGAAACTCAGAAGCAGCACGTCGCCCTTGCGTACCGCGCTGTTCGGATTGGCTACCAGCAGCACGGACCACGGTCGAGACCCGGCCTCGCGAATGTCGACGCGCATCGCCTGCATGAACGGCTGACCGGTCACCGCAACGACCTGTGACGACGCGATTCGGGCGGCCTCGTCGCCCACTACGCGCAGAGCAACGGCGGCGTCGTTGTCGAGCATCGCCACTCCGGTCGCGGCGGGCATTTGTGCCCTTGCAGTCAAGCAGCACAACAAAACAACACCCAAAACACATCGAAAATTGATCCATGTCATGAAAATTATCCCGTGTATCCGGAGGCGTTGTTCGGCTGGGTCCGCGCAAGCGTCGTGTGCACGACATGGCTACCGATTGATGTTGATGTTTCCGCGTAACAAGCTGCCCGCAAAAGCATTTTTATAGCTGAAGCTCTCCACATGACTGTCGAGCATCAGCGTGTTTGCCAAACTGTTCTTGAGATGACGGTATCGAATGTTGCCGTAGTTTTCGGGCGTGTCGGTGTTGATGTTGACCGTGCCCAGATCGGTGGTCAGGTCGATCGGATTGCCGGGCGTCATGAACGGCTGAGGATCCAGCGCGTATCTGTCAGTAAGGAACGTGCTGTAAAAATTGCGAAAGTTGTCGAGTCGATACGCGACCGCCGACGCCTGATAGATCGGCCCGCCCGAGTTGCCGGCGGCGTCGAAGTTGGTGAGCGACGCGTCCATCACCGCCACGATTTCACTGCCGCGTTTGATCTGCGACAATTTCATGGGGCGAAGGAAGCTTCCCGCGCCCGCGATCCCGTCTGCGGAGTCGAGGGCGGGCATCAGACGCGGGTGCGTGGAATAGTTCGAAATCGCGCCCGTCTCCTCGCCTTGCGTCGCGTCCGGACAGAGAAAAAGCTGCCGGGTTTTGGCGCGTTCCCCGTTATTCACATTTCCCGCGGCGTAGGTGAAGCCCAGGCGATTGTTCAGCGTGCCCGCCAGGAGAACCGTCCAGTCCGTCGACTTTGTATTATCGATCGATCCGTTTCCCGGCGGAGTTCCGTCCCAATATCCGATGGGCAAAGACCCGTTGTGCACAGTCGTGTACATCACCAGCGCCTGCCCGATTTGCCGAAGGTTCGACAAACACTTCACGGAATTGGCCTGCTGGCGCACACGTCCCAGCGCGGGCAAAAGAAGTGAGATCAGGACCGCGATGATTCCGATCACGACAAGCAACTCTACGAGTGTAAAGGCGGTTTTTCGCTTCATGGCCATCCTCCGAGTTAAGATTATTGCTTACCCGCTGTTGGTGCGGGCTCGACCGTGATGCGGCTCACGGTTGCCGACACCTCCGCGTCGATCGGCCCCTGTGCTTTTTGGCCTTGAATCACCAGCGCACAGCCGTCGGCCCAGTCGGCTCGGTTCAGGCCCGGGCCCTTGTCGACAAATCGTCCCGAACGCGTTTCCGTCACCAGTGCCCCGCCTCCTGCGGGCTCGTGTTCCACACGAAGCGTGTAGTCGGTCGCGCCCACCGTCAGCCAGACGTTGCGGACGGCTCCCGGGAAACGAATCGATTGAAGCACGTTGACTGTCTCCGGATCGGCGGGCTTGTCCGACGGTGCCGCCGACTTATAACCCAGCTGAACGTACCCGTCGGCATACACGACGAACCCGACCGCCGACTTCACCTCATACGGCGACTTCGACTCCGAAGCGATTGCACACCGCAGGCGCTGCTGATCTGGCGCAGCACCTTTCGACACGATGCCGATGCCCGTCACTTTTAGCGTCACAGCGCGATCGAAGAACAGCAGGTCGGGCCGAAGCGTGCCCAGCAGATTCGTGTTCGCCCACTCGGCCCCGGTGGCGCGGAGGGTCAACACCCCTTGGCCGCGCGACACGTCACCGGTGCCGACGACCGAGGTCGCCCAAAGCGTCTTGGACGCCTCGGACGACCCGGCGTCTGTGTTCAAAAACGCGTCGTCAAGTAGCGCCTGCGCCATCGCGCCTGGGGCACTGCCCAACACAAGCAGGCTGGCGACAATCAGGCCGCATCGCACGCGTGTTGTGGTTGTCATAAAACCTCCACGCGGCGTCGTGTGATGAGCATCATTGAGATTACGCCGAGAAGGCCGATGGTCGCCGGCTCAGGTACGACCGCGACGGCCGCGACATTGTCGAAGTCGAAACTGAAAAGGAGTGAGGGTCCCTGGGAAAAAGTGCCCTGGAGCTGGAACTGGGTGATCGCCGACGTGTTCAGGCCCGGCGTGATGCCTGGTACATTGGTGAACGAAGGCATGGCGATCAAAGCGTACGCGTTTGTGAACGTGCTCGTGTTGAACAACGTCGCAGGGAACGCGTAACCGACCTGCGTCCCATCGGCGTCTTCCAGCAGGACGTTGAAGGCCGCATTCGCGTTATTGCTGCCGATGCGGGCCGACACTTCCAGGAACGGTTCGGCGGAAATGTTGCGCGACGGCGAAAAGTTGGACCCCGCCCCGCCGAATTGATCGGCAGTTCCTGCGACTCGGTAAAACGTCGGATTGACCGTCGTTTGACCGACAAAAGTGCCGTACGTGAAATCCAGGCCTACGTTGTTCAGGTCGCTTAAAAGAACCGCCGCTTGTGCGGTCGTACTGCACGCCGCAAGCGTCAACGCGGATCCAATTAGTACGTTTGCCACCAGTTTCATCTTGATCTTCATCTTCGTCCTCCGAAAAAGGGTTAATTCACTGGAACGCCGGCCCGGTCGACTCACGTTCGACCAGAGTGCTTCCCAGAACGAGCCGCCGCGACAACGCGTCGGGCGGTTTCACCGGTCCATGGCGTAAGTCTTTAGCGTCGAGCTGCGCGAGCAGCATTTCCGCGCCCGCGATACCCATCGCGCCTGCAGGGATGGACATCGTCGTGAGCGGCGGCACCGTGAACTGCACCGGATATATGTCGTTGAACGTTGCGACGCTCAGATCAGTCGGCACGCGAACGCCCGTTCGGGCGCAATGCTGAAGCAACGGAAGCGCTTCGAAATGCGAGTAGCAGACCAAGGCCGTCATCCCGCACCGCGCATCGACTTTCGCATGAAGGGCCGCGTCTGAGCCGTGAAAGTACGACCCGGCGGCGTCGATGCCGTGCGCCATCAGCGCCTCCAAAAATCCTTCGCGACGATGGTCGATGCTGTAATGCCCGGCGTGGGCGTTTTCGTTGACGTAAAAAACAAGACGTCGATGTCCCAGCGCGATCAGCCGCTCGGTCAGCGTCCGCGCGGCATTGCGGTCGTCGACCATCACACGCGGCAGGTCGAACTCGTCACCCGCGTTAAGCAGCAACGCAGGCAGGTCGGCATTGCGGATCGCGTCGTACATGGGCTGGTCGATCATTTCCAGCGCGACACACGCGTCGACCGCGCCCGCGTTGAGCATCTCCTGCCAATACGTCTCGTTCTCGACCACCGGAATGAACATCAGATGATGCCCGCGCTGACGCAGCGCATCGCTGAACGTCGCGACCATGTCTTTATAGATACTGTCGAGGATCGGAACACTTCCCTGATAGAGCAGGCCGACCATATTCGTACGACCCGCAGCGAACGCACGCGCGACCCAGTTCGGCTGATACCCGACCTGCGCCGCGGCCTGCATCACTTTTTGCCGAGTAGCGGGTTTGACAACCGTCGACGACTCGGGCAACGCGAACACACGACTCACCGTCGCAGTCGAAAGTCCACAGATTGCGGCGATGTCTTCGATCGTTATGCGACGTTCAACTCCCAATTCGCCACACGGTTCACTACCCGATTTGCCCGATCCAACGGATTCGCCCAACCGACTGGCTCGGCGCGTTCGACGGGTTAAACCTGTTCGCGATACCTGATCCACTCCAGACCTCCTCTCGCCATCTTACTGAACCATCTTACTGCCGAATGTAAACACTTACATTCTACAATACACTGGAGCGGTGTCAAGTAAAATCTCAACGCCGTTGGAGTCTTTCAGTTCCAATTCAATCTGGCATGGACGACATAATCTGCCTTGATATCACCAGCAAAGTGCCTCCCAATTCGGCCATCGCGTCTGGTCATAACCAGCATACGGAGCAACACTAATACGACGTCTTTCGGCCGCGGAAACACAATTTCGGCGATCGTTCGCGGACGTGACAGGCACTTTCGCCTGACGCTTGGTCATCATCGTGAAAAATGCAATTTTCAATCCTGCGGCATCGCACCGTGGCGAATAATCACCTGGCGATGTCCATTCCGGTCTTCAAGTCGTCGTGAGTGATCAACGAACTTCTGCCGAAGGGAAACCTCTCTCAGCTAAACCAAAAGCGCACCCGCTCGCGACGGGCCATTTAACCGAACAATGAAACACTGTCGCCCGGGCGGTGAGTGCACTGGCGGCACCGAGTATCACGCCCGCATCGCTCGCTATCTCGGCAATCCGTCCAGCCGGCCTTGCACTTGCTTCTCCATCGGCTTCGCGCCGAGCTTGGCGTACAAGTCACGGCTGATTGTCCACACCCGC
>JBBQKP010000151.1:0-8338 GCA_038326995.1 Tepidisphaerales bacterium | reverse complement strand
CTTCGCGACATCATGCAGCAGATCTCGCCCCTCACGATCGAGTACGCGAGCTGCGCGATGCGGGATCGCCGCGATTTCACAGCCCTGCTTTCGTCCATGGGTTTGAAGACGCAGGTCATCGTGGGCGAGCACGACGCGATCATTTCGCTGGCCGTCGCGAAACAGACGGCCGACGCGTGCGGCGAGCGCGGCGCGAGATTGGACATCATCCCCAATGCCGGTCACATGGCTCCGTTCGAATCGCCAGTGCAAGTCGCGAAGGTGATGCGGGAGTTCTTGGGAGCATCGGCCTGAAATAGTTTTCCCTTGTATGCTGTGACCTGAAATATCGACAAACAATTTCGGAGCAACTTTATGAATTGGCGTGAACGGGCGGTTTGGCTGATCGCGATTCTCTCACTCGGCGTGTCGCTGATGTGGGTGCCGGGCAGCTTTCTAGTACGCAAAGACCAGCGGGATTTCGCCGACCCGATTTTGGAAGTGCGCGAGCGACTGGCGGCGAATTACGTCGATGAGATTTCGAAGGATCAGCTCGACCGTCAATTCGCCGACGCCGCGATCGCCGGCATGCTCCAGCCGCTCGACCCGTACACGCAATTTTTCCCGCCCGTCGAGGCCGAGCAATTTCAGCGACTTATGACGGGCAATTTCAAGGGCATCGGCGTGCAACTCGGTCTGACACCCGACGGCGAGATTCAGGTCGTCACGCCCATGGACGATTCGCCCGCGCTCGAAGCGGGTTTAGTTCCCGGCGACGTCATCCTCTCTGCGGGCGGGACGAAGTTGCAAGGCCTGAAGTTCGACGACGTTCGCACGTTCATTGCCGGGCCCGAAGGGACTTCCGTCGAGCTGCTGATTCGCAAATCCGACGGCAGCGAGGTGAAGAAATCCGTCGTTCGTCGCAACATCGTTTCGCCGACGCTTTTCGGGCTTTTTCGAAACAGTGACGGCTCGCAGAATTTCTGGCTCGATACTGAAACGAAGATCGCCTACATCCGCATCACGCAGTTCACGCCCGAGACGGCCGAGCATCTGCAGGACGAAATTCTGAAGCTGCGATCGCTCGACATGAAATCGCTCGTGCTGGATCTCCGCTTTAACCCGGGCGGCGAACTCGCCGAGGCTGTTGCAATGTCGAACCTGTTCATCGACCAAGGCGTCATCGTGCGAACGCGCGGCCTGCACCGCGCTGAGCAAACCTACAGCGTCGACTCGGGCAAAACTTTGCCGTTCTTCCCCGTCGCATTGCTCATTAATTCCAGCAGCGCTTCTGCGAGCGAGATCGTCGCGGGCGCGCTGGCCGAGCACCGCCGCGCGACGCTCGTGGGCGAGCGGACTTTCGGCAAGGGTTCGGTTCAGGAGCCGATGGCCATGCCCAAAGGCGCGATGCTGAAGATGACGGTCGCGCACTATTATTTGCCCAGCGGACGATTGCTGCACCGCAAGCCCGACAGCACGGAATGGGGCGTCGATCCGCAGATCGTGGTCACGCTTGATCCTCAGCAGACCGAAGCCGTGCTGAACTACTGGAGCCAGTCGCAGATTTTCTATTCACGCGAGCAGGCCGCCACACGACCTGCCACGACGCGGCCGGTGGATTCGCAACTCGAATCGGCGCGTCAGGTGCTTGTCGCGGAGATGCTGCTGAGGAAGTAGGAACACTTTTGGCCCTGCAGGGTCTGCAGCTTAAATGCACAGACATAACACCGGTCGGAGACCGGTGCCACCGACAATGGACATGACACCGATCGGAGACCGGTGCCACCGATAATGGACATGACACTGATCGGAGACCGGTGCCACCGACAGTGGACATGACACCGATCGGAGACTGGTGCCACCGACAACGGACATGACACTGATCGGAGACCGGTGCCACCGACAAATAAATGGTGGCACAGGTCTCCGACCTGTGCATTAATCACTCTGTAGTCGCACCCCAATTTCCAATGTCATTACTTACGACGCTCATCTCACGACAATTTGCTGACACCGCGCCCTAACGTCCGCACCTCGTTTAGATTCGTATGCCGATGACCGCGATCGACCAAAGGTTGATCAGGGCAATTCCCACGCGCTCCGACTCGGCCGTTCGCCTATCATGACCTCATGCCAAGCCCGCGGCCGACTTCGAAACAGCGTTACGTTGAATATCGCCAGAGGAGCAAGGATCAGAAGACGGATCCGAGCAAGTCGGATGTCAAGCCCGAGATTGACGAACACTCGGGCCGAAAATCCGAACGAAATCGCAAGCCGAGATCGCGTTCATTTTTGACGCTGTTTGCCTCGTTCTGGGGTTTGCTTCGCGGCCATCAGACGATGCTCGTTTTGGTGCTATCTTCGCTGACGGTGGCGACATTGCTCGGGCTTTTGCCGCTGTACGGCTCAAAAATTGTCTTCGACAGTGTGCTTCGCGAAAACCCGTTGCCGCTTGAATTGCCGGCCTGGATGCTGCAATTCATTCCGACGCCTTCGGAGCCTTACAGACTGCTGACGTTCGTCGTCGCGGCGATGATCACGCTCGCGGTGGTGGGCGAAATGGTGTCGCTATGGGGCAGGTGGCAAGCGACTCGATTGACCAAGCGCGTGCAAGTTGGCGTGAGGCGAAAAGTGTTCGATCACGCGGTGCGGTTGCCTTTGCAGCGTGTCTATGAACTCAAGTCGGGCGGCGTGACGTCGATCCTTCGCGAAGACGCGGGCGGAATCGCGGAACTGATTTTCTCGATGATCTACAACCCCTGGCGGGCGATCATTCAGTTGGTCGGCAGTCTGACGATCCTGGCCTTCGTGGATTGGCGATTGCTGCTGGGGTCGCTGCTGTTATTGCCGACGGTCTGGCTGACGCATCGAACGTGGATCAGCCGAATCAGGCCGATTTTCAGGGACATTCGCGACACCCGCCGCGGCATGGATTCGCACGCGACCGAAGCGTTCGGCGGGATGCGAGTCGTGCGATCCTTCTCACGTCAGCAATCCGAATCATCGAACTTCACGCGCTCGGGCCATCTGATGGCGCGGCAGGAAATTTACGCGTGGTGGCTTCAGCGCGGAATTGAAATCGCGTGGTCGCTGCTGATTCCGCTCGCGTCGGCGCTGCTCTTGTATTGGGGCGGCAGCCGCGTGCTTTCGGACATGCAGAAACTGTCGGCCGGGGCGATCCCGCAGGCACAGGCGCTGACGGTCGGCGACCTGGTCATGTTCCTGGCATACCTCGCGGCATTGCTCGGCCCGATCGCGTCACTGGCGGGAAGTGCGACCGCGCTGCAGAACAGTTTGTCGGGGCTGGACCGCGTTTTAGACCTGCTTGCGGAGACGCGCGAAATGCCGAGCAAAGCCAGCGCGAAAATTGTCGATCGCGAAACCTCGCCGGGCCGAATCACGTTCAAGAATGTCAGCTTCGCATACGAGGCTTCGACCTCGACGTCGACTTCTTCCTCGGACAAGAAAACCCAGGTTCTTACCGGCGTGACTCTGGACGTTCGGCCCGGCGAGATGATCGCGCTGGTGGGCCCGAGCGGCGCGGGAAAAACCACGCTCTGCAATCTCGTCGCAAGGTTCTACGATCCGACCGAAGGCGAAATATTGCTCGACGGCGTGAACCTTCGCGACATCACCGTCGACAGCTATCGCAGGCTCCTGGGAATCGTCGAGCAGGACACGTTTTTGTTCGACGGCACGATCGCGCAGAACATCGCCTACGGCCGGCGCGGCGCGACCGACGCCGAGATCGAACAGGCTTCCAAGTCAGCGAACGCGCACGAGTTCATTGAGAAATTGCCCAAGGGCTACGCGACGTTTATTGGCGAGCGCGGCGTGAAACTTTCGGGCGGCCAGCGGCAGCGACTGACGATCGCCCGCGCGATTCTTGCCGACCCGCGCATCCTGATTCTCGACGAAGCCACGAGTAATCTCGACACGCAGAGCGAGCGGTTGATTCAAGGGTCGTTGCAGACGTTGATGGCCGGGCGAACGAGTTTCGTCATCGCGCATCGACTCAGCACGATCGCGCACGCGAGCCGGATTCTGGTGATCGACCAGGGCCGAATCATTGAGCAAGGCAGGCACGATGAGCTGATGGCTGCGAGCGGGCGATATCGGGAGATGGTGGAGCTTCAGACGAGTCCTCCTCCGCCGCCGGCGAAAGCCCTTGATGAAAACCATGAACAAAACGCATTAATGACTGCGCACGTGTGAAGGTGACCTCGCACGCGTGACGGCGAATCCTTGCTTCAAACCGGGGAAGGTAGTATTTTGGTCGACTCGCGTCATCTGGAGAGGTGGCTGAGCGGCTGAAAGCAACGCTTTGCTAAAGCGTCATACGGGTCAAACTGTATCCCGGGTTCGAATCCCGGCCTCTCCGTTTTTTGCTGGTGTTGATCCCGATCGGCGATTTTCCTCACCGCAAATTTCGTCGTGCAACAGTGACACCGAGGCGGCCTAGTCTTCCCAAAGGGATGAAAGTCGGTATGATCTCGCGACTCGAAGGGCCTGTAGCTCAATTGGGAGAGCGCCTGCCTTGCACGCAGGAGGTTATCGGTTCGATCCCGTTCAGGTCCATTTTGCTAAAGAGTGCCATGACAATCCGTTCCTCTACTCACAGATTCGCATCAATCGCGGTGCTGTTTTTGTTGCAGCTCGTCATGTTCGGCTGCGCGTCGAACAAAGCGACCTACGTCGAACCGTCAGCTTCAAATTCGCAGCTCGCGACGATCGCCACCTACGGCGACCTCAATTTCGGCGGCGTGCAACTGTCGTCCATCGACGGCCTGCGTCTTGGCGATTCGCGGAAGAGCGATACCTACGCGGCCTTGCCCGGCCAGCGCGAGATTGGCGTTCGATGGGTCGTCTCGAAAACGCCCGTCACCAAAGTCGAGCGAAAAACCCTGACGTGGGAACTAACCCCCGGCGGCAGTTATCTGTTTGAGATTTATCGCGACGGCCCGTACTACCGCCCGACATCGGCGCTTTCGCTCGTGGATGAGGCGGGAAAGCAGCGGCATTTTCTCACCGGCTCGAAGCAAGGGACGAGCGAAGGGTGGTCCGCCCCACCGGCGCGAGCAAGGCCGGAAAATCTCGGCTCGCCCCGCGGGCCCGGCAGGTGATCTGATTGGGTCGGATTGAGTTTGTTCGGATGATACGTCATTGAATCGCAGTCGAATCGTGACCGCGACGATTGGAACTGTTCGAAACTGGCGGGATCAATTCCGCCCTGCAAATACTTTGAACCGGCTCACGTCATCGCCGATAATGTTTGATCACAAAAATGGTGTGCTTCCAAAGACGTGTTGCGTGAAATCTACGCCCGGCTTATCGGACAAAGTCCACGCCGCGCAATTATTGCAACCGCCAACTTTCAGATAATCCGTACAGAGGTCACCGCCTACTTAATCGCGTCCTCTTCTCATCCGATTCAACCGGTATCCGGCGCGGAGTGCGGCCGGGTGCATTATGACCATTGGACGACGGATAAAACGACGCTTCCTCACCGCCATCGCCGCTGCGATCGGTTCTCTATGGACCAGCACCCTGCTGGCGCAGGAGCGACAGGTCGTCGACCGAGTCGTGGCCGGTGATGTTCGATTCGAACGCAACAATCCGCGTGAGTTCATTGTCAGGCAGCAGAGTCGGCGTGCCGTGGTCGAGTGGCAAACGTTCGGCATCGGCCGCGATCAGCAGGTCCGCTTCATACAGCCCTCTCGCGACAGCTCGATCCTGAATCGTGTCACCGGCGACATGCCCTCCAACATCCAGGGGCAACTGCTCGCCAACGGCAACGTCTTGCTCCTCAACCGCAACGGCGTGCTCGTCTCCAAAAACGCACGAATCAATACCAACTCGCTGGTCCTTTCGACGCTCGATACAGAATACAAGCAGTTCATTCGCGGCGGCGAGCTTCGCTTCACCGGCAATTCCTCGGCGGCCGTCGTCAATCTCGGGACAATCACCGCCGCGCAGGGCGATGTCGTGGTCATCGGCCGAAACATTCACAACGCCGGCGCGATGACCGCACGCAACGGGCAAGTCGTGCTGGCGGCGGGGACGGACGTCCTGCTCTCCCCCGACGGCGACGATCGCATCAGCGTCAACGCCGGGCCGGGAAGCATCACCAACTCCGGCACGATCGACGCGACCAAGGCCCAGCTCGAAGCCACCGGCGGCAACGTCTACGCCCTGGCGATCAACAATTCCGGAACCATTCGCGCCACCAACGTCGACAGGTCTGGCGGGCGAATCGTCCTTCGCGCCAATTCGGGAACCGTCACCAACAGCGGCACGCTCGAAGCACGCGGCACGGGAAAAAACACCAATGGCAGCACAAAGGCTGGAGACATCACCGTCGTCGGCGATCGCGTATTGCTGACTGAAACCAGTGTGATCGACGTGAGAGGTAACGCGGGCGGAGGCAATGTTCGCGTCGGCACGGACGCTTCGCCCTGGACGAATCTCAATCCGCAAAGCGGCGCTTCGAATGTGCTCCCCGACCAGACGCCCGGCGCGCAGAACGCCGACGCGGTCGTGATTCAGCCCGGCTCGTTCATTAATGCGAGTGCGCTTGTGAGCGGCGCGGGCGGTAATGTGACGGTGTGGAGTCAGGAGTTCACGAACTTCAACGGCACGATTCAAGCGAGTGCGGCCGGGCGAGGCAACTTCGCGGGCGGATGGGTGGAAACCTCGAGCAAGGACAACCTGCAGGTGCATATCGGGCGTGTGATCGCGCTCCCGACCGGTCGCGGCAGGCGCGGGCTCTGGCTGCTCGATCCGCGGAACGTCACCATCACCGGCTCGACCACCGGCGGCAGCTTCAACAGCGGCAGCCCCAACGTCTTTACGCCCAGCGCCAACGCCGCCCAGGTCAATGTCGCGACGATCAACACCTCACTCTCTGGCGGGACCAGCGTCACCATCACCACGGGATCCACCGGCGTACAGTCGGGCGATATAGACGTCAACGGCACCATCAGCAAGACCGGCGGCGGCACCGCGACGCTCACCCTGCAGGCCGCCAACAGTATCAACGTCAACAACCCGATCACCAGCAACAGCGGCGTGCTGAACGTCGTCTTGAACAGCGACAACGACAACGGCACCGCCAACGGGGCCGGTGCGGTTTTCATCCAGAACGCTATCACCACCAACAACGGGAACCTCACCATCGGCGGCGGCGCAAACCCCGCAACTACCGCGGCCCGCGGTGAGGGGAGCCAGGACCAGGGTGTGCTCATTACCGGCGTGAATGCAATTTTGTCCACCGGCACCGGCGCAGTCAGTATCCGCGGACAATCCCTTGGCGGCAGTTCCTTCGATGCGGGCGTCGAAATTTCCGGCGGGGCCGACATCATTACAACGACTGGCAACATCACCCTCGTCGGCGTCGGCGTCGGCACTGGCGGCGCAAGCCAAGGCGTTTTCCTGGACGGTTCGGGAACGAGCCTTCAGACCCAGACCGGCACCATCGACATCACCGGCACCGGCTCGACTCCCGGCGGTTCAGCAGGCGTCCAAATCAACGGCTCGGCGCTCATCACGCTCACCAGCACCGGCAACCTCAACCTCACCGGCATCACCACCGGCACGAACGACAGCGACGGCGTCGCGATCTACAGCGGCGGCATCGTTCGGTTTGCAGGTGGTGCCGTGACGATCAACGGCACCGGCACCACCACCAACGCCAGCAGTTCGGGCTTCGAGCTCTTTAACGGCGGCACCCTCGAAGGCACCGCCGGCGGATCCATCTCCATCACCGCAAGCGGCGGCGGCTCCAGCACGAACGACTTCTCCATTACCGGCGGCACGAACTTCCTCGGCGAAGGTCCGGCAGTCGGCACCTACACCGGATCGATCACCATCAACGCCAACTCGATGAATATCGCGAGTGGCACGATCCAGTCCACCGGCGCACTGGTCATTCAGCCGCGAACCGCCAGCACCACAATTGGAATTGGCAACAGCGCTGCCGGCACGCTGAACTTGAACAACGGTGAGCTCGCAATGCTCGCCAACGGGTTCAGCTCCATTACCTTCGGGAGCGCCACCGGCAGCGGCGCGATCGACGCGCGCGCCTACACGTTCAACGACCCCATCACCGTTCGCGCCCCCGCCGGTGCGGGAACGATCACCGTCAACGGCGCACTGGCCACGGGATCGGCAGCGAACGCCGGCTCGATCAGCCTTATCGCCGGCAACAACGTCGCCGTCTTCTCGAGCATCACCACGCAAGGCCAGCCCGTCGTTCTCAACTCCGATGCCGACGCCAGCGGCGCGGGTGCGGTTTTCATCCAGAACGCCATCACCACCAATAACGGCAACCTCACGATCGGCGGCGGCGCAGACCCCGCGA
>JBBQKP010000150.1:0-8368 GCA_038326995.1 Tepidisphaerales bacterium | reverse complement strand
TGGTGAATCTCGCGCGGTCGTTTAATGAGCCCGGGTTCTGGAACGCGGGCGACTCCAACTATGACGGCATCGTCAACTTCACCGATCTCGTGATCATCGCGCGAAATTTCAATCTGTCCCTCCTGCCGGGCGGCGGCGGCGTCTTATCAATCAATGGCGGCGGAGCAGACTTCCCCGCCGAATGGGCCCGCGCACTGACGACCATTCCCGAGCCCGCGTCGCTCGGCTTGATCGCAATGGTCGGCAGCCTCATGATGCGTAGGCGAGCCCGATAGTCGCGAACCCGCGGCGTACTGCACGCATCTTACCAACTGCTCGACGACTGCTGTTTGACTGCTGTTTGACTGCCCCATGCCCCTGATCTCCACCACAGCCCTGTGCGTCAGGCGGTTTCCCTACTCCGAGACCTCCCTCATTCTCTGGCTTTACACGCGCGAGCGTGGACTTCTTAAGGTCCTCGCCAAGGGCGCGTTTCGCACGACCAAGGCCGGAAAGAGCCAATTCGACGGCGGGATCGATCTCCTGGAAGAAGGCGCGTGCGTCGTCACCGATCGTCGCGAGAAAGACCTCAATCTACTGACCGAATGGAAACTGCTCGATAGCAGAAGATCACTCCGCCGCCGCTCGAGATCGCTCATGCTCGCGCTGTACGTTGCAGAGCTGATCGGCCAATTGTTCGAGCAGTACTTACCCGACGCATCAATGTACGACCGCGTGATTGATGTTCTGGACGACCTTTCGACCGATCGACGTGAGGAAGCACTGATCGCATTCGTGATCGATTTGCTGACGCGACAG
Source organism: Tepidisphaerales bacterium (assembly GCA_038326995.1). Lineage (GTDB taxonomy): Bacteria > Planctomycetota > Phycisphaerae > Tepidisphaerales > Tepidisphaeraceae > JBBQKP01. Next base: position 7,570 of record JBBQKP010000150.1, on the reverse strand, counting down.
GGCATCCCGCCGCGGCTGGGCGAGTGCGTGCTTTGCGAGCGCGACATCACCTTCGAGGCGGTTGCACATTTTAGTCCGTCGCGCGGGGGCGTTTTATGCGAACGGCACGCAGCCGAGGTGCCCGATGCCGCGAGAATCACGCCGACGCTTCTGGCGACGATGCTGGTCGGGTCCAGGGCAGAAAGCGTGTTGGATTGGCCACGGCTCACACGCCGGCAGGCCGACCCGATCAACAGACTGCTGATGGATCACATTGAGATTCAGACGCAGCACGACCTGAGACTTCGCGGCAACGTCGTGGCGCGTTGAAGGAGTGCTGAGACGACTTTGCCGGTTTCCCGTGCATAGGCCCTACGCGCGGAATCGGGCGACGTCCGATAGGGCGTCGCGAGCGTGAACATCTCTTGAATTCTGTTTCGATCATGGGCTATCATTTCCCTGCTTCCTGAAAGACCCTCAGCAAACGGTTGTTGTAATTTTCCGGAAGCACTATGCTAAACATTTCGATCGCGTCAGTTTCATTCTTTGTTGTTTCTACAGCGTCTGTGCTTCAGGCAGCGCCATTTGCTTCTGAACATCCGGGCTTGGAGTCAACTTACACTTCGAGCTCCAGCAGGGATATGATGTCTCGAGGCAAAATTCCGGCCCAACCCCAAATCATGCCCGATAAAGACATGACACTGTCGTACGGCACGGGAGTTTCGATACGCAAAAGGCCGCCGCTGCCGATGGATATTCCTCAGCAGATCGTAATTCCGACCCCCGGCGCGGTTGGCGGATCGGTCGGAGTGCTCGCGGTCGTCATTTTAGGAAAAGTGACGCGTCGTTGGTCCATACGAAACTCGACAAATACGGCTCGGGGTCGATAATCTTGACACTCGGGCGGTTCGGCAAAGCAATCAAAATCGACATCCGCAGACTCACGTGAATATCCAACTCGAACTCGAAAATTCTGAAAAGCGTCTGGCCCTGTTCGGTCCATCAGATCGGCACCTCCGCGTCATCAGGCAACTGCTGGACGTTCAGATCACCAGTCGCGGCGAGCTGCTGAACGTCTCGGGCGACGCCGACGCCGTCAATCGCGCCGCAGCCGTCGTCACCACATTACAGAAAAAGCTACGCAAACAGGATTGGCTCAGCGACATCGACGTCGCAGAGGCGATACGCGGAGTCACTCAGCCCGCTGCCGAGGGCGATCGAGGCGAGCTCGACGTGTTCGTCCGCGGCAGGGCGGTCACGGGCAAGACGGCCGGTCAAAAGGGCTACCTCCGAGCCATGCTCGCCCACGATCTCACGTTCTGCGTCGGCCCGGCCGGAACCGGAAAAACTTACCTCGCCGTCGCCATCGCCGCTCACATGCTTAAGCACGGCAAGATTAAACGAATCGTCCTGGCACGCCCCGCGGTCGAGGCGGGCGAGCGGCTGGGCTTCCTCCCGGGCGACTTGCAGGCCAAGGTCAATCCGTATCTTCGCCCCCTTTTCGACAGCCTGCACGACATGATGGATTTCGAGCAGGTCAAGCAGCTCATGCTGCGAGACGTCATCGAGGTCGTGCCCCTCGCCTTCATGCGCGGCCGAACGCTCAACGACGCGTGCATCATCCTCGACGAAGCACAAAACACGACCAACAGCCAGATGCTGATGTTCCTCACCCGACTCGGCGAGGGCAGCAAGATGATCGTCACGGGCGACCCGTCGCAAATCGATCTACCCGAGGACACCGAGTCCGGTCTCGTCGATGCGCTCATGCGACTCGGCGGGATCAAGAATGTCGCGATGGTCGAGCTTGGCGCCGCAGATATCGTCAGGCACCAGCTCGTTCAGCACATCGTCGCGGCCTACGGTGACGTGCTCGAACAGGAACGCTCACGCCGCAGGCTCGCGTCGGCGCAGCAACGGCAAGTAAATCGTCAGCTGACAAATAATCGAGAAGCAGGCGATCAAAGGTCAGGTGAAAAACGTGTCGATTAACTGGCGCACCCCACGCAGGCGACTCAGCGAGCGTGTGTCGCCCGACAACAATGTCGATCAAATCTGGCGACACCTGCGAAGCAGCGGCGTGTGGCTTTCGCTGATGATCGCTTCGTTCTTCGTCATCTCCGCGACATGCATATTGCTGCTTCGGAGTGAAGTCGTTCCTCTTCGGCCAGGCCAGTATGCGTCGCACGACGTCACCGCCCGCGTCGGCTTCACCTACCACGACCCGGCGCAGTGGGAGCAGGCCCGCGCCACCGCCCGCATGGCAGAGCCACGCGTCTATTCGAGCGACGGTTCAGGATGGACACAGCTCGAGCAATCCCTTCGCAGCTGGCCCGATCGGGTTCGCGGAATTCGCTACGAACAGCTCGACCCCGTGCTGAAAGAATTTCTCGACAGTGCGACGCTGGGCAAACTTCAGGAATACGCCGAGCCCGCGATGAGGCAGGAGTGGACTCAGAATGTATCGGGCTTTTGCGAAAGCGTTCGTGGACAGAATCTGGTGATTGTTGATGAGAGTTTGCGTCAATCCGAGATCGGACGCATGGTGCGCGTGGGCGCGATGACGATGCCGGGCTCGGCATTGCTGTCGGTCGACATGAAGGACGTGCTCGACGCAAGGCTTCAAACGCCCGCACAGGATTTCTTTCCCGGTGCCATCTCGCCGCGTGTCGTGCGTTACGCAATCAACACGCTGTCGGCTACTCACGCGCTCGACCCGCAGGCGACACAGCAGGCACAGAACGTGGCCGCCCAGCGTGTGCCGTTCGAAGCGGGCAGCGTCGCCTATTCATCGAATCAGGCTATCGTGCCCGTCGGTCCGGTCACGGCACGTCATTTTGAACTTCTGCGCGCCGAGTCTGACGCGTTCGGACAACATCAAGGCAGTGCGATCTGGTACAAGCAGGCCGTCGGCACTCTGCTGACGGTGACGTTAATCACTGTCGCGCTCTGCGCATACATCGTCAGGTATCAGAACAAAATCGTCCGCAACCACGGCCGCGGCGCGATGCTCGCGCTCATGCTGCTTGCCGCAATTCTCGTGTCACAACTCGCCGCCGTCAGTTCCGCGCCGATCTACATGATGGGCGTCCTGCCCACACTATTGGCAGCGATGATTCTAACCGTCGGCTACGAACAGCGATTCGCACTTGGTGTTTCGACGTTACTCGCACTGCTCGTCACACTGGGACTCAATCAGCCGCTCGGCTTTTTTCTGGTGCTCTTTGCCGGCGTCGCATCTGGCTCGTTCGCACTGGGCGATCTGCGTGCAAGAAGCAAGCTGATCGAGGTGGGCGGGCTGATGGGGCTCTCGTGCGGTCTGGCGACGTTCGTCGTGGGCATGCTCGGTGCCGATCCGGTGCAATTCTCGCTCGTCAGCGCCGCGTATTCAGCGGGTGCGGGCTTGCTGTGCGGGTTCATCGTGCTGGGAATTATGCCGGTGATCGAAAAGACGTTCCGCATCACCACAGGCATGTCTCTTTTGGAACTCGCCGATGCGTCGCGTCCGCTGCTTCGCAAACTGGCGACTGAAGCGCCCGGCACGTACAGCCACTCAATGCAGGTCGCCGCCCTTAGCGAAGAAGCAGCCAGCGCAATCAATGCGGATGCGTTATTGTGCCGCGTTGGTGCGTACTACCACGATTGTGGAAAGATTAACAAGCCAGGCTACTTCGTTGAGAATCAGGTGTCGGGAACGGATCGCCATCTGAATCTTTCGCCGAGCGTTTCACTACTCATCATCATCGGCCACGTGAAGGACGGGGTGGAACTCGCGCGTGAGTACAACCTGCCGACGAATCTTTTTGCCTTCATTCAACAACACCACGGCACGACGCTGGTTGAGTTTTTCTACCATCGTGCACAGAAGCAGCAGCAGGCTCGAGATGAGGCTTACGCGGGTGTCGGGCCTGATTCGAGCGACGAAGCGCCCGAGCACGCATTTCGATATCCCGGCCCGAAGCCGCGCTCGAAGGAAGTCGCGATTGTCATGCTCGCCGATGCAGTGGAAAGCAAGACGCGTTCGCTCAGTGCGCAGAACCAGGAACTTTCGCCAGCGCGCGTCGAACAGCTGGTTCACGATCTGGCGCTCAAACGTTTGCTCGATGGGCAGTTCGACGAGTGCGATCTGACAATGCGCGAGCTTGAGAAAGTTGAACGAAGCATGGTGAAGACGCTCTTGGGCATTTATCACGCGCGCGTATCGTATCCAGGGAACGAGCAGGAAAACCAAGACGCCGCCGACGCCGCCGCATCCCGATTGCAGACGAAATCGGCATGAGCACGACTCGCCTGAAACAATCCATTGCGATCGAATTCACCGATCTGACGCGCGGCGCACCGGTGCGATTTTTACGTACCAACGCGAAGAAGTTTTTGCCGCTCTTGCCGACCAATCGATTGACACACGTCAGCGTCGTCGTCGTCGGCGCCAAGCGAATGAGCGACCTGCATGCACGGTTCAGTAATGATCCTTCCGCGACGGACGTTCTGACCTTCGAGCTTGGGCATGACACAAATGGACGCGTCACCTCCGGCGAGGTGATTGTTTGTGCAACAGTCGCAAAAAAGTCGGCAAGGAAGTTGAAAAGGCCGGTCGAGCATGAACTCCTTCTGTATGTGCTGCACGGAATGCTGCACCTGTGCGGCATGGACGACCTCGACCCGCTCGCGTATCGTCGAATGCACGTAGCCGAGGACCTAATCCTGAAAAAGATCGGTATCGGCAACGTGTTTGCGGCCGATACGATGCCAGCACGATTACATGACCGATTGCTTAAATGATCGACTTCCAACTCGCCATTTTTCTTCTCTTTGTTCTGACCCTGATGTCGCTGGTCGTGACCGCGGTAAACTATTCCCTTCGCGAGTATTCCCGCGCGAGGCTTTCGGTTCGCCTCAGCACCAGACGTCTTGAATGGCTGACCGCTAACGAACCCGACCTTCATCTGATCCTCGCCGCCGCCAGGCTTCTGGTCAGCATGGGTCTGCTTCCTGCGCTGATCGAACTCTTCAGACACACCGATTATCCCGCCCCGATATCGTTCGCACTGGCTTGTGTCGCGGGCCTGGTTCTCCTGCTCATCTTTTGCCTTGCGATTCCGTATGCGCTGGCGGCGAACTATGCGGAGCGAATCGTGTCGCTGGCGTATAGACCGCTCAAACTTTCGCGAATTCTGTTTTCGCCCGTCCTCAAATTCGTGCACGCCATAGAGCGCGGCGTCAGTTCCGCCGCCAACACCCCAGAGTCGGCGAAGACGCAAAGCGCTTCTGAGCTACAGGAGGAAATTCTCAGCGTTGTCGACGAGGGACGTCGAGATGGTCTTGTCGATTTGCGCGATCAGCGAATGATCGAATCGGTTATCGCTTTTCGAACCCTCACGGTCGAAGAGGCGATGACGCCTCACGGGCGAATCGTCGGCATTCCAGAAGGTGCTTCGCTCGAGCAGGTCCGCGAGGCCTTCGAAAAATCCGGCCATTCCCGCGTACCCGTTTACGAAGACACCGTCGACCACATCACGGGCATTCTTTACGCACGCGATTTGCTGCATATTTGGGGCGCGACCGAGGCGGATTTCAAAATCTCAGGGATGTTGCGAAAGCATTATTCCGTGCCCCACACCAAACTGCTCCGCGACCTGCTTCAGGAGTTTCGTGACAAAAAGGTACACATCGCCATCGTCAGCGACGAGTTTGGCGGAACTGCTGGGCTCATCACAATTGAAGACATTCTCGAACGAATCGTCGGGGAGATCGCCGACGAGCACGAGCCCATCACCGCTTCAAAATTCACACGCATCGACGAGTCGACCGTAGAAGTCGATGCGCAAATCGAGATCGATGAACTCAATCGTCTCCTTGGCCTGAATCTTCCTGAGGACGGCGAATATTCGACGCTCGCGGGCATGATCAACACCGAGATGGGAAAAATTCCCCAGGAGGGCACGCGCTACGATCGTGAAGACGTAAGTTTTATCGTCACCCAGGCGCTCCCTTATCGACTCGATCGCGTGCGGATCGAACTGAGAGCGCCCGCGATTGCGGCGCGACCCGGAAAGTCGTAGCAACTCAACCGCCGCGGCTCATGGGTCGCCGAACGTCCATCTGAACTTCCAGGCGGGTATCGCTCATCAGTTGATGCGTGTCACGATCGGGCATGCGTGCCTCGCGTATGACGCGCTCGCAGCCGAATTGAATACCTGCGAGTGAGACGGCCAAACAGAGCAACAATTTTGTGTTCCGACGCTTCATAATCTGACTCCGCTTTAGAGAAAAAAACTAGCCTCCACGGCATAGGCACGGACTGAATCATCCACTCACTCGAGCACGATCAGAAGATCGCCCGCGGTGACGATACTGTTGGCGGTTACCAGCACGTCCTTGATCGTCGCCGCACGAGGTGCGTAGATCGCGGTTTCCATCTTCATGGCCTCGATTGAAAGAAGACGCTCGTTGGGCTTGACCTTCGCGCCTTTCTTGACCGCGATCGAACTGATCTTGCCCGGCATCGGCGCGCCGATGTGGTGCGGGTCTTCGGTGTCGGCCCGAGGGTGCTTGCGGATCTCGTCGCCCATCGATCGGTCGGGAACGTTTACGTCGCGAGGCTGGCCGTTTAGTTCGAAATTAACGGTGCGTGTGCCATCGGGATTGGGCATTCCGACGGCCAGGAATTTGATGACCAGGCTCTTACCCGGCTCGATTTCGATATTGACTTCTTCGCCGCTTTGCATTCCGAAAAAGAAGGCGGGAGTTGGCACAACGCTAGTGTTGCCGTACTCGTTGATAAAGGTGTTGAGGTCCAGGAAAACCTGCGGATACATGAGATAACTCTGCACGTCGAGCGGCGTCGGTTCGCGGTTGATTTTGCCCGAAAGCTCTGTCGCGACTTTTGCGAAATCCGTATCGGGCATTGACGCGCCGGGCCTGCCCGCAAGCGGCTTGACGCCCGCGGAATCGAGGATGATTTTCTGCACCACCTTCGGCCAGCCGCCCGAAGGTGTGCCGATGTAACCTTGCATCGCTTCGATCACGCTCTTGGGGAATCCTATTTTTCGGCCGCCCTCCTGACCGACAGCCAGCACATCGCCGACGGAGAGGTCGTTGGTCACCATGAACAGCGCCATGTCGCCGACGACTTTGCTGCTGGGCGTGACTTTCACGATGTCGCCGAACAATTCATTCACCGCCGCGTAAGCCGCTGCAACGTCGCGCCATCGATTCTCAAGACCAAGCGATTTCGCCTGCTGCTTGAGATTCGTAAATTGCCCGCCCGGCATTTCGTGCAGATACACCTCTGCCGTGCCTGATTTGATGTCCTCTTCGAACGGGTAGTAGCTGCTGCGAACAGCTTCCCAGTAATCGCTCGCGCGGTTGAGTGTGTCGAGATCGAGCCCGGTTTGCCGCGGCGAATTTTCCAGTGCCGCGACGATGCTGTTCATGTTGGGCTGACTTGTCATGCCGCTCATGCTCGCAATCGCAAGATCGACGATGTCGACGCCCGCCTCGCTCGCACTCAAAACACTGGCCGCGCTGATGCCCGAGGTGTCGTGCGTGTGGAAGTGAATCGGAAGATCGGTTTCATTGCGAAGCGCCT
>JBBQKP010000149.1:0-8500 GCA_038326995.1 Tepidisphaerales bacterium | reverse complement strand
GATTCTCTCAAAAATCATCGGCCTGCCACGTTGAATCAGACACGTTGAATCAGAAATGTCTGTCGCGCGTGTATACATTTCAAGCTCGTCGCAAGCGAAATGCCAACGCCCTGCCGGCCGACGAAAGTTTAGTATCCATCGACATGTAAGACTAGACTTAGGCAATGGGCGAAAAGTCTAAACTAATTAGCCTGACACAAACCCAACTCACTTCAGAAAGACCCCATGCAACAAAATTCGCAGCTTAGCCGTCGTGGACTTTTCGGTGCCGCCGCACTCGCGGGCGTGGCCGCTTCGCTCAACACCACTTTGCTTCGCGGCGAAACGCCCGCGACCGCAACTCCCGCATCCAAGCCGATTCAAGGTGCGGGTGCGTACGCGTTCAAGGTCGGCTCGATCGAAGTCGCCGTCGTCAGTGACGGCAGCTTTCCCGCGAACCCCAAGGCGTGGTTTCCCAAGACCACCGACGAAGAACGCGCTGCCGCGATGAAGAACGCTTTCCTTCAGACCGACGCGGTCCCGACTCACGTCAACACGCTCCTCGTTCGCAGCGGCAGTGAAGTTTCGCTCATCGATACCGGCTGCGGCACGATCTTCGGACCGTCCGTGGGCAAGGCCGTCGAGAACCTCGCTCGCCTGGGCGTTACGCCCGACGCCGTCACGACCGTCGTCATCACGCACCTGCACGGCGATCACTTCGGCGGCCTGCTGGCGTCTGACGGTTCGCTCGTTTTCAAGAACGCACAGGTCGTTATCAGTGCCCCCGAAATCGCCTTCTGGGAAGGCGCCGCAGACCTCAGCAAGTCGCTCATCGACAAGGAAACCGGCGCGACCTTCGCCGCGGGTGCGAAGAAGACCATCGAATCATTGAAGAAGTCGGGCCGACTCGTTGAAGGCGTCCCTGAGAAGGACGTCGCACTCGGCGTGTCGCTCGTTGCCGCCCCCGGCCACACGCCCGGACACAGTGTCATTCAAGTCGCCTCGGGCGACAGCACGCTTCTCTATCTCACCGACACGCTGCACTCGCCCGCACTTCAGCTCCGCAATGTCGACTGGCACATGGTGTTCGACGTCGACCCGGCGCAGGCCGTCGAAACACGCAAGAAACTGCTCGACCATGCCGCAAGAAATCGCCTGCTGATCGCCGGCTCGCACATTCCCTTCCCCGCTATCGGGCATCTGGAAAAGATCTCGTCGGGCTACGCACTCGTGCCCAGCGTGTGGGAGTGGTAAATGAATTGAGTCGATGCCTGGAGCCAGATCACAACTAAATTGACGGGAGTAGTTTTGACCTTTAATCGGTGGCACAGAACTCTGTCCTGTGCTGATCTTGATGATCTATAAAATCCGGTGCCCTTTGCTTCTTCCCAGAGACTCACGATCGATCCCGTGTAGCCGCTAGCTTGCTGGTGATTGTTCTGCAAGTGAGTCAATGAAAGCGCCAGCAAGCTGGCGGCTACGCGCGAAAGAGCACCCAACACGCCAGATCAAGTAAACGAGCATTTGCGAGACACCAGTAACCCATAAACTTTGACGTGACAAAGCGCCCGTAGCTCACGCCCTCTTCAAATGCCAGCTCGTCGCCGCCTCGTGCATGCGCGCGATGCGGAGCAGTTTTTCCTCGCCGAACGCGGGGCCGAGTAATTGCACGCCGATCGGCAAAGGCTTCGCCCCGCTCGTGAACCCGCACGGAATGCTGATGCCCGCAATCCCCGCGATGTTGCACGTGACGGTGAACACATCGCACAAATACATCGCAAGCGGGTCGGCCTTCTCGCCGGGACGAAATGCCGCGGTCGGACTCGTCGGCGAGAGCACGACGTCGCACTTTTCAAACGCCTGATCAAAGTCACGCTTGATCAGCGTCCGCACCTTCAGCGCGGTGTTGTAGTACGCGTCGTAGTAGCCGCTTGAGAGCGCGTATGTGCCGATCATGATGCGGCGTTTCACTTCGTCGCCGAAGCCTTCGTAGCGTGACTTGCTGAAGAGTTCAATGATGTCTTTGACGGGCTCCTTCGTTCGATGGCCGAAGTGAATGCCGTCATAGCGTGCGAGGTTGCTGCTGGCTTCGCACGGCGCGATGACGTAGTACGCGGCGATGCCGTATGCAGTGTGCGGAAGCGTGACATCGACGATGGTCGCGCCGAGTTTGCGATACACGTCGATCGCGTTCTTCACCGCGGCGGAAACTTCGCCGTCCATCCCCTCAGCCAGATCGAACTCACGCGCGATGCCGATGCGAAGCCCCGCAAGCGGCTGATCAACCGAGGCGAGATAATCGGGGACAGGCGTCTGTGTGCAGGTGCTGTCGAGCGGGTCGGCACCGCTGATGATCTGTGTGAGCAGTGCGCAGTCGCGCACGTCTCGCGTGAACGGGCCGATCTGATCGAGCGAGGATGCGAAGGCGATCAGCCCGTATCGCGAGACGCGGCCGTAGGTGGGCTTAAGCCCGACGACGCCGCAAAGCGAAGCGGGCTGGCGGATCGAGCCGCCCGTGTCAGAACCGAGCGAGGCGCAGCACATTCCCGCGGCAAGCGCGGCCGCGCTTCCGCCCGAACTTCCGCCCGGAACCGCCGACTCATCCCACGGATTGCGCGTGGTTTTGAACGCACTGTTCTCCGTGCTTGATCCCATCGCGAACTCGTCGAGGTTGGTCTTGCCGACGATCACCGCCCCGGCCGCTTCGAGCTTGCGAATCACCGTCGCGTCGTACGGCGAGTGAAAATTCTCCAGCATCTTCGAACTGCACGTGGTCGTGCCCCAGGTCGTGCAGAGGTTGTCCTTGATCGCAATCGGCACACCCGCGAGCGCACCCGTGCGCGAGCCGCTATCAACCTGAGCGGCCGTCTGCATTGCCCTGTCGATCGAAAGCGAGTTGAAGGCGCGAACCGATCCGTCACGCTTTTCGATCGTGTCGAAGGCGGAGCGAACCAACGCGGTTGCGGTGATTTTCTTCTGTGCGATCGCGTCGCGTGCGGCAATGAGCGTGTCGAAAGAGAGCATCGCCCTGTTGTATGCTAGACCTCGGCGATGGTCGAGAGTGCGATGCGAAACCGTGCAGCCGGCTTCCGATTTCCTCTCTCAGTATTCCGGGGGAGACTTCGGGGGCGGGTAACACTACAACCGAATGCCGGAATTTCACGATGTCTCGTGCCACGTTTTGTACGCGTGTAGTGCAACCCCATGGGTGACAAGTCGCGGCACCCAGAACGTCCGGGCAAATGCGATTTGCTGCAAACGGCTAAATAGTTACGAAGCGGCGTTCTGGACGCGTTTTGAATTCTTCAGGAAAATTCACAGCAACCGCTTACCGACGTGCGCGGCTCGTTTAATTCCGTCTGTTTTCGGTTGAAGTGTGACGATTCTGGAATGACTGCTGGCCTAACTCCGAGTTGAAATCGATCATTTTCTACGGCATCGCCGATCTCCTGTTTGAGGAGCTTTGAAGAACCCCGATCAGAACCGGCGGTGGATTCTATTGACAGCTGGTGTGACAGACTGCGTGCGAAGGCTTTGCCTGGGCACCTGAAGATGCGCGAATTTAATTAGGGCGGGCGCATAGGCTCCTCATGAATTCGCAAGGCGGACATGTCCAGTCGGGCGCGTCGCAAGTCAGGCGACTATCGCGTGCGTTATTCATTGAGTAGTATTCCGCCTCCATGTCGCACATCTATTCCACTTTCAGCGACGATTTTTACATCAACATGCGACTGGGCTCGCAGATCACCCTGCCCACCGCCCGCGAACCGGTTTTGCATTTTCTGGAGCAGGTTCAAAAGGCGTATCCGGGAATGCAGCGATTTAGAAAGGGCGACAATGTCGAATACTCGATCGAAGAAGACCGCGCGGGCGGCGAGTATCGGTGGGTGAGTTTGGAGCAATCGCGTCTGTCGGCGGGGCATGTGAATCCCACTGAGATTCCGAGTTGCCTCAAGCTGCACAAATTCGTGCTCGAACAAGCACCCTACGAACTGGGAATCAGCAATGTCGAAGTCGACTATCTGGATGTCCTTTTCGGGTTCGATCTCAGCTACGGAGGCAATCACGACGAGATCGTCGCGGAAAGTCTTTACGAGTCATCGCCGCTGGCGTGTCTGATGGAAATCCCCGGCGCAAAACCCGTCGATTTTCAGCCAACGGTTATCGTCGCACTGACCGACGACCTTCGCCTGCAGGCGCGGATCGAAGTGGTCACACGCACGAACAGTTATCAGGTGCGTACGGGCGATTACGCCGACGATGCGATCAGCGTCTATCTAATAGTCAGGCGGTTTTGGGGCGACCGCCCGAAGGCATCGTTCGCGGAAATCTTCGCCGGCCTTGCAGAGCGCGGCGAGCAGCTCGTGACCGAACACGTATTGCCCAAGATCGTTCAGCCGCTTCGATCGGCCATCACGTCCAGACAGTAATCCCATCCACGAAGGCCGGTTTTCCGCAAGACGATTAATTCCTCATGAAGCTGAAGCCGAAAAAATCAGAGAAAATCGATTCACGAGATGTCGAGGAACTTGGCATTAATGTCGTGGCCGCCTGTTTCAAGACGCGCCTTCGTCTGCAGGACGACATCATCGGTGCGATCGATACAATCGATTCACATCGCGGCCCATCCCCCACTGCCGCGGAGCTAAAGAGTGATCTTGAGCGAATGGTCTGGGCAGTTCGCGAAATCGAGACTACATTGAAGAGCCAAACCGAAACCCCATGAACGACTCACCAGAAAATCCTCTATCACCCGACCTCGCCGAAGCCTCCGGCACCACGGAGAAGACGCTCGAGCCCCAACCCATCGTCGCCAAGGCGGGCAGCTACTTTCGCAATGCCCGGTTCCTGCTCGGCGGGCTTTTGGTCCTGTTCGGCGGCTGGTGCTACTACGACGGCTACGTCGCCTGGCCCGCGCGGAATGTTCAGATCGCTTCACTCGAGTCCCGGCGAACCGAACTGCAGAATACGTCCCCCGTCGATGACCAGGCGGTCGGAATGATCAGCGCGGAGCTTCAAAAAATCGGCGACAAAAAGAGCGATCTTTCCATCCGCATCAATCAATATCTAACCGTCGCATTGCCCCTCTTTGGCGCTGCGCTGGTGGCTTGGGCGATGTACAAGTCACGCGGGCAAATTCGGCTCGAGAATGACGTCATTCACTCGCCCGCATCGCCGCCCGTTCCGCTTTCCGCCATCACGGATGTCGACACCGCATTGTGGGATCGCAAAGGAATCGCCCGGATCAACTACAAGCTTGCCGACGGCACGACGGGCATTCTCGTGCTCGACGACTTCGTGTACGAGCAAAAGCCCATCGACGCGATGTACGACCACGTGCTGTCTAAGTTGGGAAAACTGTAGACCGTTCACACGGTCGATCGCAGTCCGATTTGTTTGTAGATATCTTTCTATACTTCGCTCATGAATCGCGGCTTCTCGATCTCTCTCGACCGCGTTTCTCGAGTGTTTGGCGATGCGACCTCGCGCACGATCGCGGTCAACGACGTCTCGCTAGACTTCAAGGCGGGCAGTTTCAATTCCTTCGTCGGGCCGAGCGGTTGTGGAAAGAGCACGCTGCTTCGCATCATCGCGGGGCTTGACGTTCCGACATCTGGGCGATGTGAATTGCGAAGCGAGTCGCAGAATGACAGGCCGCGGCTGGCGTATGTTTTTCAGGACGCACACTTGTTGCCGTGGCGCAGCGTCATGGGAAATGTGGAGTTGCCGCTTCAATTGCAGGGCATGTCACGCGGCAGGCGCCAGGCACGTGCGGCAGATGCGATCGCGCGTGTCGGTCTGACGGATGCGGCCAAACGTTACCCGGCCCAGCTTTCGGGCGGAATGCGAATGCGCGTTTCCCTGGCGCGCGCTCTTGTGAGTCAGCCCGACATATTACTTCTTGATGAACCCTTCGCAGCGCTAGACGAAATCACCCGGCAAGAGCTCGATGATGAGCTTCTGACGATCTGGCGAGCCGGCTCTGGAGACGCGGCCATGACCGTAGTTTTCGTCACGCACTCCATCGCAGAGGCGGCGTATCTCTCAGAGCGCGTCGTTGTTTTTTCCGCACGCCCTGCACGTATCACGCTCGACCGTGTTTTAGATCTGCCCGAAGTCCGATCGGCCGAGCTTCGCACGGACGCTGCGTTCGCGCGTGAATCGCGACTGCTTTTCGACGCACTTCGAGCATCGACAAAATCACTAGACAAAGCGGAGCTGAAATGATCCGCAAACTGCTCGCCAACATCCTTCCGCCCGTGCTGACGCTGCTATTGGTTGCGGGCGTTGCCGAGGCCGTGGTGTCGCTCGGATATGTCCGCGAATTTCTTCTGCCCAAACCCAGTTCGATCGTGAAAGCGCTGTTGGAAAAGGAAACCGATCTCTGGCCCGCGCTTTGGGTGACGGCCCGCAGCGCAATCGAAGGGTTCGCGATTTCAATCGTGCTTGGCATCGTCATCGCGATCATTCTTTCCAGTTCAAAATGGCTGCGTGCGGCCCTCATGCCGTACACCATTTTCTTTCAAACCGTCCCCATCATCGCCATCGCGCCAATGCTTGTGATCTGGCTCGGATTCGGCCCGCCGACCGTCAGAACCGCCGCGTGTATCGCCTCAATCTTTCCCGTCATCGCTAACACCTACGCGGGATTGTCATCCGTCGATCCCGCATTGCGCGACATGTTCAAACTATACGGCGCGGGCAGAATCAGCACGTTGCTGCGTTTGAGCCTGCCCTTCGCACTGCCACAAACTTTGACGGGCATCAAAATCGCGGCCGGGCTTGCGGTGATCGGGGCGATGGTCGGCGAACTCGTCGGCTCGTTCGGCGGGCTCGGATCAGTCATCGAAGTCAGCCGTACGCAGCTTCGCAATGATAAAATTTTCGCGGCGGTGCTGCTCTCGAGTTTGTTCGGCCTGGCGATGTTCCTCTCGGTCACACTCGTCGCCCGACTCACGCTTCGTCATTGGCACGCCAGCGAATCCGGGCGTTGAGCCAGTGCCAGTGAATTGAAGAAATTGATCGCAACAAAGACTGAAACACCGAACTTAAACTTCGCTATACTAATAATGAAATCATGAGTGCCGTCGCATCGCCTAACTTCTTTCAACCCAAACCGTATTCATCCGGACGCGCTCTTGCACTTGAAAACGGCGATCGTCTTTCGCGCGTTAAATTCGAAGGACGCTACAACGCCATGCCCGAGGTCAAAAAGGCAGAGCTCATTTCAGGAATCGTCCACACGGCTTCTCCAGTTCGAATCAGGGCGCACGGCGAACCGCACGGAATCGCGGTGATGTTGCTATCAATGTACAGCGTGCTTACCTCGGGAACCCAGGCCGCGGACAATTCGACGAGTCGGGCGCGAATTCGGGCATCTGGAAGAGCCTCACGTTTTCCGGGTTGTGAATTAATGCCAACGCACTCGTTGCAGGCAATTTTGCAAAGGCGCTGGCGACGCTCAACAGCCGCATCGCCTCGCCCGAGCATTTGGCGTTTGCCAACCAATAGTTCTTAAGTTCGAAAATTGACCGGCCCCACGTATATACTCGCGGAGATGACCAAGAAACTTCTTTGCCTGGCGATTGCGTTTCTTCTTTCTTCTTCAAGCGCGGTTTTCGCGCAGACCAAAACAACGCTGCAGCTCAATTGGAAGCCCGAGCCTCAGTTCGGCGGATTCTACGAATCACAGCGCGGCGGGCATTTCGCCAAGGCAAATCTCAATGTCACAATTCAGCCCGGCGGAACGGGCTTGCCGACCGTACAGATGCTGGCGGCGGGCACGGTTGATTTCGCGATTGTCAGTGCCGACGAACTCATCGTCGCCAATTCAAAAGGCCTTGAACTTGTCGCATTATTCGCCGTCTATCAGACCAACCCGCAGGGCATCATGACGCACTCGGCCCGGGGCTTTTCCAGCATCGAAGACGTGTTCAAATCACCCGGCATCCTCGCCATGCAAAGGGGCCTGCCTTACGCGAATTTCTTGAAGAACAAATTCGGCTTCGGCTCTCTCACGATCGTTCCGAGTCCGGGCGGCGATCTGTCGGTCCTGCGATCCAACGATCAGTATTCGATGCAGTGCTTCGTCACCTCAGAACCCATCGCCGCCGCGAAAGCGGGCATTCAGGTCAAGACGTTTCTCATCGCCGAGGCGGGTTACAATCCGTACACGACCGTCGTCGCGACGCGCCGCGATTTACTCGACAGCAAGCCCGAATTGGTCAGTTCAATGACGGCCGCCGTCCGAGAAGGCTGGAAAGCCTATCTTGCCGACGCGAAGCCGACGAACGCGATGATGCAAAAACTCAACCCTGGAATGGATGCACAGACATTTGAGAAAAGTGCAGAAGCGCAAAAGCCCTTGATCGAGACCGACGAAACCAAGGCTAACGGTTTAGGCGTCATGACTACATCGCGATGGCAAGAGTTGAGCAACCAGCTAAAGGATCTTGGCGTGATCGACGCCCTGCCTGACGTTGACAAATTGTTCGTTCAATCGAATCAGTAAACAACGCAC
>JBBQKP010000148.1:0-8541 GCA_038326995.1 Tepidisphaerales bacterium | reverse complement strand
CGCTTACGCAACAGACGCTTCGCGAGTTTTTCCTGCTCGAGCTCCGCAGCCTTCTCGACGGCCCGAGCCTCTGCCGCTTCGCACGCCCTGTAAAGTGCTTTCACTTCCACCTCGCGAAGCGGCCTGCTCTCGCCCGGCTTGAGGTCGCCCAGTTCCAGCGGCCCGAGCTTGATGCGGGTTAGGAATCGCACCTTGTGCCCCAATGCCGCGAACATGCGGCGAACCTGCCGATTGCGCCCTTCGCTGATCGTGAGTTCGAGCGTGCTTCGCTCGCGACTTCGAGTGATGACCTTCACCCGCGCCCGGCCCGTACGGAAACCATCGCCACTCCGTCGATCGCCGAGCCACACGCCCTGCTGAATGCGCTCCATCGTCTCGCCGTCCGGATCGCCGTCGATTTGCGCGCGGTAGATTTTCGCGACGCCGTAACGCGGATGCGTGAGCTTGTTCGTCAGATCGCCGTCATTGGTGAGCAGCAACAACCCGCGGCTGTCGGCATCGAGTCGGCCGACCGGATAAACACGCGTGCGGAACTCGGGCGGCAAGAGGTCAATCGCGCGCGTCTGCTCGCCCTGCGCGACGTTCGTGCAATACACGCCCGGCGGCTTGTTCAAGAGCACGTAGACGCGCTTCTCTTCCTTCGCGGGCGTGCCTGCATGGTCCCGGCCCGGCCTGTGAATCAGGTCGCCGTCCAAATGAATCGTGTCGGTCTGTGGGTCGACCATCACCGGCATCTTGCTCGGCACCTTGCCGTTGACCGTCACCCGACCCGCAAGCACCATCCCCTCGACGTGTCGACGTGATTCGATCCCCTGTGCGGCGAGCAGTTTCTGAATGCGGACTTTCATGTTCTCGGATAAATGGGGTCTAAATTCGTCGTGTGGGTTTCAAACCACCGTCTTATTGCATGCCGGAAACTGGTCTATCACACGATGTCGACACATTCGTAGGGTGGGTTTCAACCCACCGTCTTGTTGCATGCCGGCAACTGGTCTATCACACGATGTCGACACATTCGTAGGGTGGGTTTCAACCCACCGTCTTGTTGCATGCCGGCAACTGGTGGGCTGAAGCCCACCCTACCCTTACGCGAACGTTACCGACCCGGACCATAACGCATTGGGCTTACACGCCCCACACTGTCCACGATTATGCGGCGACTATCAACATTGTGCGATCATTGACGAGCCGAAAGCGTCAGCGACGGCTCTCATCGCCGCGGCATTAATGAACCGGTCACCCATGAAAAAACAACGGTCACGCCTGACCCATACCGCACGAGCATTGACAGCTTTTCGGCTTCCCATTCCCGCCTGAAAACAGTGGGTCGATTCACAAAAGTTCAATCGTCGTAACACTTCGGCCGTTTGCAGCAAATCGCATTTGTCCGGACGTTTTGAGTGCCACGTTCTGGTACTCCAGAGCGTGCCCGGGACGTCAGCCCATCCGCACGCCCGACCGCATGCTTTAGGAGTACACAAAACTCGGCACCCGGCTAAAGCCCACCCTACCCTTTCGCGTGCGGTCCCTCGAGTGATGGCCTCAACCGTCCGAACGCTTCGGGCTCGTTCGAGATGGGACCCATGCGCGCTTCGGGTCTGCGCACAATTGGCGATGCGCTGATTCGCGAATGGGACAGATGACGGCGAAATGGGTTTGGAACACCAAAACGATCCTAAATGGCAACTCAAATGTGCGCATTTTCTGTCGGCCCAAGTGAATGTCGGCGGCGTAACGTACGTGATGAACAGGAGTTGGGCCGAACTATGCATGAAAAGGAGTCGCGAAAATGGGTGGTTAACGGGTGCGAAACGGTGGTGAACGGCGGCGAATGGAGGCGAATCGAGGCAAATTGGTGCAATAAGCGGG
The DNA here is from genome assembly GCA_038326995.1 of Tepidisphaerales bacterium. Taxonomy (GTDB): domain Bacteria; phylum Planctomycetota; class Phycisphaerae; order Tepidisphaerales; family Tepidisphaeraceae; genus JBBQKP01. The sequence continues at coordinate 6,672 of JBBQKP010000148.1, read as the reverse complement.
CGTCGCCAGTGTCTTGCCGACGCTCGATCGAACTATTGGTCGGACTATTGGTGAAACCGCGATTCTCGGACGTGAGTTCGGCCCATCCGGACAAGCTGTATCGACTATGGCGGCAAACCCGATGGTAAGGCCGTCGATTGTGAAAGATTCTACTGAACAGAGTGCTGTTCTATGTGAAACGCACAGTGCGCGCGTCCGATCAAAAGGCGGTGGGGGGAATAGTCCTGCCGCAAAATGGAACCGACGAGATATGTATAACGAAAACACATCCACACTTTTGAAACCGCCGCGGAAGGCTTCTTCTAAGCTTTTACGCCTGATAAGCACCAGCGTTTTAGGGCTGGCGATTTACGCAGGGGGCATGGGCTGTTCTGCGATGACGCCGGGTCGACTCGACGAGGTCACACCCGTCACGAATGCCGTCGAAAAGCCACGCGTCGGTAGCGTCTACCTGCTACGCGGATTCATCGGCGTCTTCTCAACGGGCATCGATTCGCTCGGCCAGCAGATCAACGATCGCGGCATCCACGCAGAGGTCTTCCAAGAATCGCAGACCGCATCGCTCGCCGCTAAAATCGCCGAAGTCTACAAGACCAACCCCACGCGTGAGCCCCTGGTTTTGGTCGGCCATAGCTACGGCGCAGACAGTACGATCCGGGTCGCACGGGCGCTGAAGGAAAACGGAATCACGGTCGATCTGATCGTCACGCTTGACCCCGTCACGCCGCCGAAGGTTCCCGAAAACATCACCCACGTCGTCAATCTTTATCAAAGCAACGGCGCGTTCGACGCCCTGCCCTGGCTTCGCGGCATCGCGCTGACGCCCGAAACCGAAGACACGCTCGTCCTGGAAAACATCAACATTCGAACCGACCGAACCGACCTGCTCGAGCCCGGCACGGACCATTTCAACATCGAGAAAAATAGCAAGATTCAGAGCGAAGTGATCGCACGCGTGCTGGAAGTCTGTATAGAACGGCCCGCGTGGGCGGCGAACCAGAATCGGCTGCAGCTCGCGGGCCTGGCGTCTCGTTCGGGAGGGCTGGGGGATAAAGCTACTCCGTCCACTCGCCCCGCCGCGACGCGATAGATCGATATACGCGTCGATTCTGCTTCGATGCGACACATGACAATTTACCAGCGTCTTGCTATCGTCCTTCGCCTATGACACGCACTCCGTTTATCGCTGGCAACTGGAAAATGAATACGAACAAGGCGTCGGCGGTCGCGCTGGCGAAGGCAGTCGCGGCAGGTGCTACTTCGTCGGCGGTTCAGGTCGGCGTTGCCCCGCCTTTTGTTTATCTCGACGCGGTTTCGCAGGTCATTTCCGGTTCAAGCATGCTAATGGGCGCTCAGGACGTGTACTTTGAAGGCGACGGCGCATTCACGGGCGAAATCAGTATCGCCATGCTCAAAGATCTGGGCGTGAAGTTCGTTCTGACAGGCCACTCCGAGCGCAGGCACGTGTTGGGCGAATCGCCGACGTTGATCGCCAGAAAAGCGAAAGCAGTTCTTGACGGCGGGCTCATTCTCGTCCACTGCGTCGGAGAAAAGCTCGAACAGCGCGACGCCAACCAGACGCTCGATGTCGTAAAAGCCCAGCTCGACGAGCTCGCATCCGTCCCCGCAGACGTCAGCCGGCTGGTCATCGCCTACGAGCCGGTCTGGGCGATCGGCACGGGTCGCACCGCGTCCGACGCTCAGGCGCAAGAAGTCCACGCGTTCATTCGCCAGCACCTCGCCAGCCGCTTCGGCAAGGACGTCGCCGACGCGATTCGCATCCAGTACGGCGGGAGCGTCAAGCCCGACAACGCACGCGGATTGCTGTCACAAACCGACATCGACGGCGCACTGGTCGGCGGCGCGGCGCTGAAGGCCGACGGCTTCCTCGCAATCTCCGCCGCTGCGGTGTAAGATATTCGGTCCGAACTCAAGCGCCCAACGTTTCGTCCGCTTTCCTGTCTCACACGTACCTGATTTATGCTCACCCTGTTTTACATCGTCGGGACCGCCTTCTTCCTCGTCTGCGTTCTGCTCATTCTGCTGATTCTCATCCAAAAAGGACGAGGCGGCGGACTCGCGAGTGCCTTCGGCGGCGGCGGCGCTCAACAGGCCTTCGGCGCCAAGACCGGCGACGTCCTGACTTGGGCCACCAGCGTCGTCTTCGGGCTCTTCCTCATCCTGGCGGTCTGCCTGAATCTCCTGGCGAATTCCGTTCATGCCGAGCAGGTCGAAAAGACAACGATCAAAGCGCCCGCCATTCCACCTGCAAACACCACCGGCATTGACGCTCTGCCGGGACTGGATCTGCCGGGCAGGCCCGCCGTTTCGCCAACAGCGCCCACCACAGAAGCACCAAAAACCGAGCCAGCGAACTAGTCTTCTCATCCGTTCAATCGCCACCCAAACACCGCTCCATTCCTGCCCACGATGATCGTCTCCATGACCGGCTTCGGCGACGCTGCCCAGCAGCACCAGGGCACCCATTACGCGGTGGAGCTTCGCTCGTTAAACAACCGCTATTTCAAGGCGATCATCAAGCTGCCCGAAAGCCTGATGGGGCTCGAGCCCGAGATCGAAGTTTCGCTTCGCGACCAGCTGGGCCGCGGCTCGATCACCTTCGTCCTCAAGACCAAATCCGACGCCGCAGACGCGAGCGGGCAGATCAACATCGCGCAGCTCGAAGCGTATGCCGCCCCTTTGCGAAAGCTCGTCGCATCGCACCCGCAGTTCACGATGGATGCGGCCGCACTCCTGGCATTGCCGGGCGTCATCCAGAGCGCCACAGACAACGCGGACCAGCTCGAACGTCACGCCCCGATCGTGCGCCAGCTCACGAAGGAGGCCGTGCAGAAACTGCTCGACATGCGGACCCGCGAGGGCGTCGCGTTGATGGCGGATCTCGATAAGCACCTGACGATCATCGAAGGCGCACTTGATCAGGTCGAGGTCCGCGCCCCGGGCGTCGTCGCGGATTATCAAAAGCGATTAACCACGCGAGTGAACGAACTGATTGGCCTGAGTGGGGCCGCCATCGCGCACACGGACCTGGTGAAGGAGATCGCCGTCTTCGCAGAACGTAGTGATATCAGCGAGGAGATTCAGCGGCTCAGGCACCACTGCAAACAGTTTCGCCAGACGTGCGACAAGAGCGACCACGCGGGCCGAAAGCTCGATTTCATCGCACAGGAGATGCTCCGCGAGGCCAACACGATCGCCAGCAAAGGCGGCGACGCCGTCATCGCCGGGCACATCGTCGACGTCAAAGGCGCCATCGACCGCGTCAAAGAGCAGGTGCAGAATGTCGAATAGCCCGATCGCAAATAGTTCGGCCAAGAAGATCGTCACCGACGCCGACACCGGCGTGCTGGTCGTCCTGTGCGGCCCGTCGGGCGTCGGCAAAAGCACCATCTCACGCCTCCTCAGCCAGGCCATCGGCGTGAGCTACACAACCAGCGTCACCACTCGTCAGGAACGCCCGGGCGACGACAAAGGCAAGACCTACGAATACGTCGACAAGACCGAGTTCTACCGAAGGCTCGACCTCGACGAATATCTCGAATACGCCCGCGTTTACGGCGAATATTACGCGACCCCCAAACGGCCTGCACTTGACTATCTCGCCCAAGGACGCGACGTGCTGCTCGAAATCGACGTGCAGGGCGCGCTGCAAGTGCGGTTCCATTACCCCAAAGCCCTCACGGTGTTTCTCCTGCCTCCTGACGAGGAAACCCTGCTGCAAAGGCTGCACGATCGCGGCCGTGACGAGCCCGACGAAATCAACAAGCGGTACCGTGCCGCCAAACGTGAAATTCACATGGCCCGGGGCTCGGGCGCGTTCGATTTCATGATTGTCAATGACACGCTCAAAGATGCCGTGGACGAAATCATCAAAATCATTAAACTGAAGAAATCGAATTTCTAGCCAAACTTAAATCACGCTATAATCAGTCGAAGTAATAACGCCCTTCGACTTTCAATTGTCTATCTAATCTTTACCAACCCATTATCACTATGATTGAAGCACTCAAAAGCGACGAGATCGTCAACAAAGTCGGCGGCCGATTCAAACTGACCGCCCTTATCCAGAAGCGCGTCGTCGAAATCATGGAAGGTGCACGCCCTCTCATCGAGCGGACGCCCGGCATGACCGACTTAGAAGTCGTCATCGAAGAAATCCTTCACGATAAAATCGCCATCGATTACGAAGCCTCGGGCATCCCCCGGCCGGTTAAGAACTAAGCCGTGAAGAACTCAGCCGTGATCGGGTGCCACAGGCCGGTACCCCGCCCTGTGCGCTGTCGACTCTCATCCTGTGTTCACGAGCCGCGACCGTGAGGAAGCGGTTGCCTAAGTGCGAGGTTTAACTGGTGACGGGTCGCAAAAAAACCCTCCGAGAACTACTCACTCACGGTCGTGGCTCGTTGGAAAACATTCCTCGTCTTAAAAATGAGCGGTACTTAACCCCTGACTCCTTGAGCACACCTTTGAGTACAAAGATGTGGCACCCGGAAAGGCGAAGCTGTTGCCGGCAAATTAAATGGAACCTTCCTCCACGCCTCCCGCAAGTTCTGCACCCATCACACTCGTCGGCCGCGAGATCGTCGTGGGCGTGTGCGGGGGCATCGCCTGCTACAAGGCCGCCGACGTCGTCTCCAAGCTCGTCCAGCTCGGGGCGGGCGTAACCGTCGCCATGACGCTTGACGCGCAGAAATTCGTCACGCCCATGACGTTCGAAGCCATCTCCGGCAGACGCGTTCACACCGATATTTTCACCTCGCTCGATTCGGGCGACACCCAGCACATCAAGCTGACCGAGAAGGCACACCTCATGCTGGTCGTGCCCGCCACCAACAATCTTCTGGCGCGGGTCGCGTGCGGCTTGACCGAAGACCTCGTGAGCCTTCTGGTCTGCGCGGCCGCGTGTCCGGTCGTCTTCGCACCCGCGATGAACAACCGCATGTGGGACAACCCCATCGCACAGGAAAACGTCGCCAAACTCACCCGGCTCGGCTATCAATTCATCGGCCCAGAAGCGGGTTGGCTCGCGTGTCGCAATGTCGGCATCGGCAGGCTCACGGAACCGACCGAGATCGTTTCGAGGGTCGCAAAAATGCTCGCCGAGGCTAGTCATTAAGATAATCAGTTATCTCTCTGATTGCTCAAATTTCACCTCCGCCTCACCTGCTCGTCGCGCTGGTCACCGGCGCAGCTGCAACGCGGGTAGGGTCCGCCCGCGCAGAGCGAAGAAAAGCCTGCTCGCGTTCACGACACCCGCCGCACGTTCCGCAGGGCTCGGGCTGATCGGTGTCGCAATCCCAGCTCAAGGCCATCGGCGCCTCCGCCTGAAATCCGAGATCGACCACTTGCCACCGCTCGAGCTCGAGCACGGGCGCGATCAATTCGATCGTCGGCCTGCCGCACGTCATCTGCACCAACTCGTTCCAAATCTGCACGTGCTCACTCGCCCGGGCGAGATCGGCCGAATCTCGTCCGACCCGCAGACCAATGTGGACGCTGTTGGCCTCGTAATGTGCGGCCAGTTGAAACCCGATCGCCATCACAGGAAGAAGCGTCGTAAGGCGATGGCCCAGGTCGTCGTGGGCGCGGGGGTCGATCATGTGCGCGGCATCGCGGCCGCCCTGCTTCTTGGGTGTCTCGACCGAAAGCGTGTGGTGCCTGTAGGGCTTGAAATGCACGACTTGCCGGTCAAAAGCGTCGGCAGAGCGTGCTCGCTTCAAATCGCCCATGACGATGCGTGCCAGCACCAGCCTGTACTTCTGCTGCGCCAATGTCGCGGCAAGGGTTGCGCTGAGTGAACCGTCGGACAGAACGATGGCAAGCTCGCGTGGCACTTTGGAGACAATATCCGAATTGCTCGTGCACGGAAAATCCACCGGGAGTAATATCTGAAATTTTGCCGACACCTATCCCGTTGGTTAGTCCGGATAAATACTGATGGATCGAGATGTTCAATCGAGTTCTGACCAACCGCACCGACACACTCCGCGCGCTTCAGTCTCGCGTCCAATCATTGACGCGCCCGAGAGCCTTTGACAAGACTCAATCTCTCGTGTCTTGTTACGCGATCGGCCGACTTCCGCCTACGACTATTGCTGATTCACGACCTATACTTCCGATGTCTTCTATAGCGATGTCACTCGAACCAGTTTGCGCCGCTGAGCTGTCTCAGTATCGCGGCCGATTCTGCTGACCAAACTTCTTTCATTCAAGCCAACCACTTAAGATGACCCGCCCTCCCGGAGCCTCGCACATGCGACCCACCGAAAAATCCTCTTCACCCAATTTGCCCACGACGGACCTGGCGAACATTCAAAACGCCGACTATCTCGACGATCTGTTCAACCGTTTCAGGCAGGACCCGGCCTCGGTCCCTGAATACTGGCGCGCATTTTTCGCAGGGTTTGAGTTCGCCTCAGACAAATCCACGCGCCTGGCCGCGGGTGATACGCCCCAGCACATGGCGGTGTTTGATCTGGTCCATAGCTATCGCGAGCTCGGGCACTATAGCGCCAAGCTCGATCCACTAGGCCTGGTCGAACGCCCGCGTCACCCGCTGCTCGCGCTTAAAGAGTTCAACATGTCCGTGGCCGACCTCGACAAGATCGTCGGCAACGGCGGCTTCCATGCCGACACCGACGGCACGCTTGG
>JBBQKP010000147.1:0-8568 GCA_038326995.1 Tepidisphaerales bacterium | reverse complement strand
CGAGTCCGCCGGTCACTTGCGACAGCGAAGCCACATCCACGCCGTTGGCGACAACCGCTTCGTAATACTGACCGACATAGCCAGTATAAATCATGAGAAGACCAGCGACCGTGAATTGAATCACGGGCGACCAGAACTTCTTACCGGCAAGCCCCAAAACCACCACGATTTGTGTTAGCAGCACCGGCACGTCGATCGACCAGTTGACGTACCGGTAGCCGTTGCTAAATCGCGTGTCCCCGATGGCAGCGAAGAACGTTTCACCATTGACCATCAATGGTAAGAATGTTGCCTTCCACACGAGGTATTGGTTTCCCAGTTCAAGCGCGGCCGACACCATCACGACAGCGCCGAGCCAGTTGGCAATGCGATACCGCGGCGAAATCTGCTTTGCTGTCACCAGGAAGTAAACCAGCCCCGCAAACATGGCCGCTGCTCCGAGGCTGAGCACGTGGGCTATGACAAAGTACGCCCAAGGGCTGAACACGATATAATTTTCCATCACCATTTGGCTAACTCCTTAATAACTGAATTGAAATGATCAAAATGCGTGAATGGGTCACGACCCTTTACGTCGGATGACGATTTTTCTCGAAGGTCTTTCAGTAACTGGTCGGCCCTGCTTACTTTGGCTTGGGCTTGCACGAGCCTTTAGAAAACGGCTTTTTGCCCGGCGTCGGCTCGTACCCCTTCCAGCAACGAGTGCTCGGCCGCTTATCGGATTTCACTTTAGACTTCGCTTTAGGTTTCGTGGGCATTGTAATGACATCCTTTTATTCAGTCTTTTTTGATGTGAAATGGATTTGTACCAGTCGATACAATCCGCAGTCCATCGGGATTGTCCCTAGTGCTTCGTAGGTCAGCGACGCAAATTGCGCTCGATGGCGTTATCGCCGCTCGGTGAAGTGATTTTGTAACATTTAAGCCGAATGCATTGAATTGAATTGAACTGAGTTTCAGGGCGCCACGGCTTTGTATTCAAAGCTGTGTGTCGGGTTGCTCCATTTGCACACAGCTACGAGTACGTAGCCGTGGCACCCGCGCTCGATGGCATTAGCGCCGCTCGGTGAAGTGATTTTGAGAAAAAGACCTCCAATACATTGCCTTGCTGCGTCACAAAATAGTTAACCGTTGGATGAGCTTGGTGGCGACGAAGCCGTCGTTTGATAAACTTTGCCCGAATCATATTTTTGGCATAACAACAGGCCCATCATGGACGAACAAACAACAGCAGATCCCGATGCACCATTGACGGACCGGCAGGTGGCGGATTCGATGGAGGACATCTCGGCCGCCGACGCCGCGGTGATGTTCGCCGGCCTGTCCGCCGAGCAGGCCGCTGGTGTTGCGGAGATTCTCGACCCAGAGACGGCCGCGCGGATCGTGAGCGAAATGCCCGCCGAGTCTGCGGCGCAGCTGGTCTCGCAGATGGATCGACCCGAAGCGTCGCTGGTATTGGGTGAGATGGACCCCGACGACCGTGTCGACGTGTTGGAATACGTCGAGCAGAAAGCCTACGACGAACTCGTGGAGAGTCTTACCACCGACGAGCAGGCCGAGGTGCGCGAACTCGAGCAATACGCGCCTGACAGTGCGGGCGGGATCATGACCACGCAGGTCACAGCCCTCTACGAATACATCAGCGTCGGCGACGCGATTGAAATGCTTCGGCGTCTGCACGACGAACTCGAGCAAATGTTTTACGTCTATGTGATCGACAGCCGCGGGCATCTCGTGGGCGTGTTATCGATGCGCGACCTGATTCTGAACAAACCCGCGACGATTCTCAGAGACGTGATGATCCAGGGCGTGCGTGCCGTGCCGGTGGCGATGGATCAGGAGGAAGTCGCGAGGTTCATGCGTAAGTATCGCTATCTGGCGGCCCCGGTGGTGGACGTGCAGAACCGTTTGATTGGGCTGATCACCGCCGACGATGTCGCCGACGTCATTCAGGAAGAAGCCACCGAAGACGTGCAGAAGCTCTTCGGTGCCGGTGCGGAAGAACGTCTCACTTCGACTTGGCAATTGAGTTTCAGCAAGCGCGTGTGGTGGCTTGTGGTAAATCTCGGAACGGCGTTCATGGCCGCGTCGGTGGTGGGCATATTCGAGGGAACCATCACGAAGATCGCGATCCTCGCGGCCTATATGCCCGTCGTGGCGGGGATGGGCGGCAACGCGAGCGCGCAGGCGATGGCGGTTACCATTCGCGGCCTGGCGATGGGACAAGTCAACGGCAAACTTCTGCGTCACGTCATTAAACGCGAGCTCTACGTCGGCGTGCTCACTGGCCTGATCATCGGGCTCATCACCGCGTCCATCGCCATCGTCTACCACTCACTCGTGCCAACAAAACCCGGTGAATTTTATGTCGAACCATGGAAGCTTGCGGTGGTCGTCGGCCTGGCACTGATGATCAGCCACACGTTCGCCACCACCAGCGGCGCGGGCATCCCGTTCATCATGAAAAAGCTCGGCTTCGACCCCGCGCAGAGCGCGACCATCTTCGCCACCACCGTTACCGATATCGTCGGCTTCTTCGCCCTGCTGGGCCTGGCGTCGCTGTTCCTGATCTAAAAAGCGTTTTTGTACTTCTGAGAATGTCTTAAATGAGCCGCGCACGAAGCGGCTCCTTCAAAAAGCGGTGAATTATATAATTTACTTGTCCTGCATGCGTTCCGTGTGATATTGTCCTTCCCATGAGACGATTGAGACGACTCGCCCTGCTTTGTGCGGTATTGACGCTTCCGGCCGCCCTCGCGTCACACGCGTCGGCCGCCCCCGCGGAGCTTCGTGGGACCTGGCTTACCACCACCGCAAACACCGCCATCGCCACGCCAGCCAACACCGCCCTGACCATGCAGCGGCTTCGCGCGATCGGCCTGAACAGCACGTACGTCGAGGTCTGGAAAAACGGCTTCACGGAGTTCCCGAGCCAGACGATGAACAACCTCATCGGCGTGCCGTTTCGTATCAACGCCTCGCCCGGAGTGCCCGTTCAACAACGCGACCTGCTCAACGAAACACTCATCCAAAGCCATCGCAACGGCATGTCGCAGATCGCGTGGTTCGAGTACGGCCTGGCAGCAAAGTTCGGCAACCCGGGAACCGCCTCGACCGATCTCGGCAGATATATGGCCGATCGTGGCTGGCTCTTGAGGGACTCGGCCGGTGCGTTCACCAACGCCTCCAACGGCTTTTCCTGGATGAACCCGCTCGTGCCCGAGGTGCGGAATTTGATCAAGGGCATCGTCACCGACGCGGTCAAAAACTACGACCTGGACGGAATTCAGCTCGACGACCGCCTGGCCTGGCCCGTTCAGTTCGGCTACGACGACTTCACACGCACGCGCTATCTCGCTGAGACCGGCAGAGCCTTGCCGACGAATCCGAACGACAACAATTTCAAAATCTGGCGAAGTCAGAAAGTCACCGCCTTCGCACAAGAGCTCATCTCGGCAGTTCGCGCCGTCAACCCCCGGATCATCATCAGCGCCTCGCCCGCGGTTTTTCCGTTCAGCTTCGACAATTTCTCTGTCGACTGGCCTACCTGGCGGTCGATGGGCCTTTTCGACGAGATCGTGCCGCAAGTTTATCGAGGCAACTTCTCAGACTTCAATCGCGACTGGGACGGCCAGGGTGCCTCTACAACGGGCGGGCAGGTGCAATTCACAGGCGACCGTCGCGCCGATTTCGCCGCCGGAATCGCGTTCGATACGACGCCCGTCGTTTCCTGGAACGAGGCCCGGCAGAAAGTCGATCTCGTTCGCGCGACCTCAGGCGTCGCCGGCCATGTCTGGTGGTACAGCCGGAGTGTTCTGGATACTTACTCCGCCGAGCTGACTGCGTACTATAACGTCGCAGGAACCGGACACGCCGCTCGTCCAGATCAAGGCGCGGACTATCGTCCCTTGCCGACGGTCGCGTCGCGTGTAGGCACAACCAGCACGTGGAATGTCGTCGTGCCTTCTGACGGCAGATATCGCGTCATCCAGCTTGTCGGCTCGACCTGGACGGTAGTCTCATCCAACATCCTGTCCGACGGCTCGATCACTTTGATCTTGCCCGGCGCGACGCAAGTGGAGTTGCTCGTGGATCGCAGGCCGTTCCTGGTGGGCGATGCCGACCTCAACGGTGCGGTAGATTTCAACGACCTCGTGGCGTTGGCGCGGAACTTCAATTCGCCGCTGTCGAAGACCTGGACGGAGGGTGATTTTTCGCTCAACCGATTGGTCAACTTCGAGGACCTGGTGCTGCTGGCGCGTAACTTCAATCAGAGCGGAGCAGGCGCAGGAGACAGCTCGTTCGAAGCCGAGTGGGAACGCGCACGCTCGCTGGTTCCAGAGCCGGGCGCGATCTTGATGGTGTCGGCGATGGGCGCGGGACTGCTGGCGCGCCGACGAAAGTAAATGCGACCTACTGGTGCAGTCTCTACTTCTGAATTCAGTCTCTTTATCTCACACCGCAACCGACTCGAAAATATCTGCGAAGCGGAAGCCCTTGCGGCTCTTGGCGGCGTTCTTGTGGTAGGCGTAGCCCACGATGAGCGGGAACGCGAGCGTGGCTTCACTGAAGACCATCTGCTCGTACAACGTGTCGACCTTGCCCCAGCTCGACGCTTCCTTCAGCGTGCTGCTGCTGAGTGCGCCGTCGCGAACGTCTGCGACGGTCACCTGAATCGCGTACTTGTGCATCGGTGCGTCCATGCCAAGCACTTCGGCACAGACGACGATGTCCTGCGTGAAGTTTTTCGGAACGCCGCCGCCCAGCATGAAGATGCCGGTTTCGCCGCACTTCATTTTGATGAGCGTGATTTCGTGGAAATCCTTACCGCCGTCCCAGATGGTTCTCGGCGCATCGTTGCCGGATTCGGCGATGCGCTGTGCGGCATGCGAGACCAACCCGAACCCTGCCGAGCAGTCGCTGAACGCGGGGCAGAAAATCGGGATGCCCTTCTTATACGCTTCGTAGATGATCGAGTTCTTATCGCCTTTCGGGCCCTTCTTGCTCTCAAGATACTGGCCCATCGCGTGGATGAGTTCGCGTGAGCTATACGCGCCGGGTTCGAGGTCGTCGAAAATCTTTTTTGTCGTTTCGTCGCAGATGCGAAGTTCTTCTTCGTCGATGAGCGTGTCGTAGATTCGGTCGAGCGCGTGTTCGCGAAGCTCGCCGTCGAATTGGCCGCTCTTGAGTTCCTCGCCCGCGATGTAGTGCTTGAAGCCGAGTGCTTCGAAGAAATCCTGGTCGACGATGTTCGCGCCGGTGGACACGATGCAGTCGACCATATTCGCGCGGATCATATCGACGATGACCTTCTTCAGACCCGCGGAAATCATCGAGCCGGCGAGGGTGAGGATCACGCCGCACTTCTTGTCCGCGAGCATTCGGCAGTAGATGTCTGCCGCGCGGGATAGATCGCGCGAGCTGAAGGCCATGGACTTCATCGACTCCACGAGCGGGACAATTCCGGGCTGGGCGGTGATATCGATGTGCTTGATCGTGCCCGAGCGGAGAAATTTCTCCTTCTTAGAGGCACTTTTGGCTTTGAGCGGCGTGGCGTTGAAATCTGACATATGAGTATCTCCTTGAGGCGATTGCGGATCTTGAACCGAGAGAGTATCCGACTTCGACGAGCGGATTCAAGGGGTCAAAAATTTCGTGTAGCAGAGCTTCAGGCATCTCCCGATACACGTGAAATATTTCGGTCCTGAGTTTGTGAAGGTACGATTGAAAGATGCAAGAATCTGTAAATGAATTCAGGCGATCGGTCGATCCTTCTGTTCGTGCTGCTCGCGCGCTGCTCGCGCTCCGCGCGGAAAAGGCCCTGGGCGTCCCGGCCGTGAAGCGGAAGCGTAGTCGTAAGGCGATGGTCGCTTCACCTGCTTCTGTCGCGGGACGCACCAATAGTATTGCGGCACGGCCGATGCCAATCGCAGCAGTCGTGCCGATCGCCTCTGTCGCTTCGCCCACGATCGAGTTCATTCAGACGTCTCTGCTTCCTGCGTTTGATCTAACTCCTATCGCCCGATCGGAGAAGCTCGGGCTGCTAAGTGAACTGGATGAATCGCAGGTGAAGGGATGCACGAAGTGCGGGTTGTGTCGCGGGAGAACCAACACGGTCTACGCGGCGGGGGATTGTGATGCGCGCGTGATGTTCATCGGCGAAGGTCCGGGCGAGGAAGAGGACATGACGGGCATCCCATTTGTGGGCCGAAGTGGGAAGCTGCTCGATAAGATGATCGGCGCGATGGGGCTAAGCAGAGACGGCGAGGCGTCACGAGACGGCGAGCCGAGCAAATCCATATACATCGCCAACGTCGTCAAATGCAGGCCGCCCGAGAACCGACAGCCGAGCCCGCAGGAGACCGCGGCATGCAGCCCCTACCTGATGAAGCAGATCGAATGGGTCCGTCCACAAGTCATAGTGACACTCGGTCTTCCTGCGACGCAGCTCATCCTCGGACTCAAGTTGCCGATGGGACAAATGCGAGGCAAGTGGCACGCGTGGCGCGGCATAAAAGTCATGCCGACCTATCACCCTTCCTATGTTTTGCGGTCCTACAACGAACAGACACGACGGGCGGTATGGTCAGATTTACAACTGGTCATGATCGAGCTCGGATTGGAAATTTCCGGCGTGTCAAGTTCTCCTGCGTGATGCGCGCGCTCATGACATCGAAAAGATTTTTTTCGTCGCGCTAAGCAGCGCTGGAACAGCGCCTTGTGAATGCGCGCTACGCGTGAAGATTTTTCACCGATAGCAACCGCGATATTCGTCGTTATCATGCGATTCGAAAGTGCAGGGACGGCTCGACCTCTAAGGTCGATTCTTTGGATGCCACGTCAGGATGACGATGCACTTTTCATCTCAATCGAGAGTCGATCGACGACAAATCTCCATACGCGACACAACCGGCACGAACCGTCACATCGCATTGTGGATCTGAATCACTTCGCTGCGTTCTTCCTGACCATGGAAAACGAGGCTGGTGTTCTCGTGGATTGAACTTTCGCTTCAAAGAATCGAACGGCCGAAAGTGCACAGCTCTTTGGGTGACCAAACTGTGATGTATGTCCAGCAGGTGCGGCCGCCACGAGTTCGACGGTGAGATGAAGGCGGTGAGATGAAGGCGGTGAGATGAAGACGGATCGAACGACGCTCAATATCGACGTCCAGAGGAACAAGGAACAATTCGCTGTGAACGCCCATACCAACAACAACCATGCGTCGATCGACTCCCACTCCTCTAACCCTCAAAATAGCCAGCAAAGCGATTACCAAAGTCAGTCCGCAAGTCTGTCACACAATTCACCTTCGGCTTCCACGAATCCGCTCCTGAGAGAGCCGAATCTCGACCTTTCTCGCTCTGCTCGATCTCCAGATCGTCCCCCAGAAACGATGCGGAGTAAGACAACTTCGTCACGCGACACGGCTCGAGACTATAAACGCGAAACGCCCGCCACTCCGCCCGGCGGATCACTGGGAGGCCCCTTGGTTGACCTGCCCACCTGGACGCGAATCATCGCCTCCGTTCAGCAGCGCCATCCCACGCTCAACCGCGTTTGGTTCAGCGACATGGTCGCAAGGCAGTTGACCAACGGCGTGATCCAAGTCACCACAGCTACCATCGCACAGCTCGCGTTTTGCCAGACTCAGCTTCAGCAGCCCTTCACCTCCGCCGCCCAGGAAGTGACCGGCAGACTCGTTGCAGTCAGCTTTCACTGCAACCAGCTCACCAGCGGCGGCGTGTTCAGCGAGCTCGAACAGGCGATTCCGCTCAACCCGGATTCCACGTTCGATCACTTCGTCATCGGCCCGTGCAATCGCCTGCCACACGCCGCAAGCCGCGCCGTCGGCGATCAGCCCGGCAAGGCGTACAACCCGCTCTTCCTCCACGGCGAATCGGGCCTGGGCAAGACGCACCTGCTCCACGCCATTTGCCAGCGCGTCCTCGAACGCTCGCCCGATGCGCGAATCCTGTTCATCTCATGCGACGACTTCGTGAACCAATTCATCTCCAGCATCTCCGACGGCGGGATGAACAGCTTCCGCCATCGATATCGCATGGCCGACGTGCTGGTGATCGACGACATTCACTTCCTCAAAAAGCACACCCGCACGCAGGAAGAGTTTTTCCACACGTTCAACACGCTTCAATCGCAGGGCAAACAAATCATCCTCTCGGCCGACTGCGCGCCGAACGAACTGCCTGAGATCGAACAGCGACTCGTCTCGCGCTTCAACGGCGGGCTCGTCGCACGGATCGACAAGCCATGCTACGAGACCCGCGTCGCCATCCTCAAACGCAAGGCCATGCTCAGAGGCCTTTCCATCCCCGATGATGTCGTCTGCTACATCGCCGGGCGTATCGAATCCAACACGCGCGAACTCGAAGGCGCACTCACACAGCTTCAGGGCATGAGCAGCCTCGTCGGCGGAACCATCGACATGGAACTCGCTAAAAAGGCCATGGGCGAAGCCGAAGCCAGGCCCGAACGCCGCATCTCCGTCCAGCAAATTATCGAGGCCGTCTCGCGTTACTTCAACATCAAACCGGCCGACATCACCGG
>JBBQKP010000146.1:0-8647 GCA_038326995.1 Tepidisphaerales bacterium | reverse complement strand
TGCGTGTAAGCGACATGTCGCAAAATCTAAGTGCTTTGTCGCTGGGTGCAATCGCTCTCCCCAAACTATGTGCCTAATCTAGTCGAAGAAAGAAGCAGGACACTATGCGAATTCTTATTACCGGCGCGTCTGGATTTCTCGGCTCACACCTTACCGATCGGCTTCTGTCTCAGGGGCACGAGGTCATTGGTCTGGACAATTTGCTTACAGGCAAGGCCGAGAATATTGCGCACCTCGCGGGCAATAAGTCTTTCAAGTTCGTCAAGCACGACATTATCGAGCCGTATTCAGTAGATGGTCCGCTTGACCGTATCTATCACATGGCCAGCCCGGCCTCGCCGATCGGATACGTGAAGCATCAGATCGCAACGCTCAAAGTGAACAGCCAGGGCACGTGGAATTTGCTTGAACTGTGCTGTGATAAAAATTCACGGTTCCTGATGGCCAGCACGAGCGAGTGTTACGGCGACCCGGCCGTGCACCCACAGCCCGAAAGTTACTGGGGCAACGTCAACCCCATCGGCATGCGAAGCATGTATGACGAGGCCAAGCGGTTCAGCGAAGCATGCACGATGGGCTACCACCGTGAGCGCGGCGCGAACACCAGGCTCATCCGAATTTTCAACACCTACGGCCCGCGCATGGACCCGCACGACGGCAGAGTCGTCATCAGTTTCATCCGTCAGGCACTCCACAATGAGCCTCTGACTGTCTTTGGCGAAGGCAAGCAGACGCGGTCGCTCTGTTATGTCGGCGACCTTGTTGAAGGCATCAACCTCACCATGGAGTCTGATTTCCATGAGCCGATCAACCTCGGAAACCCCCAGGAATTGACGATTTTGGATATCGCCAAGGAAGTGCTCGCGTTGATTCCCGAGAGCAAGAGCACGATTACGTTCCACCCGATGCCGCCGGATGATCCGAAGATTCGCTGCCCGGACATCACGCGTGCGAAGCAGATTCTGGGCTGGTCGCCGAAGGTTTCGCGGCGAGAGGGCCTGGGCAAGATGATCGACTTCTATCGCGACACGCTGATGAAGAAGTGAGTTACCACTTCAGCCGTTGGCAGCGGCTTCGCACTTTTTCGTTACCGGTCGTCACAGCTTTGGAGCCAAAGCCGTGACAATCGCATCACCTCCAGACACAGCTTCGATTACGAAGCCGTGGCACCCTGAATCAGTGTTATTACATGCGGCTGTAGTGTTATGAACTGAGTCTACTCGTCGCTTTTTAGCCGCTCAGTGAAAGTCGCGGCTTTGGAATGCGAGGCTGCTTGTCAGGTGTCCAAGGTCTGTGAGTTTCCACGCCATCACGTGGATGACTTTATCTTTACGCTCGAGCGTTCCTTCACATTCGAGCACGGCGGCGAATCTCGCGGCGTCGTTGTACTGCTCGAATATGTTCGGGCGAACAATCAGGTTTGCGATGCCCGTTTCGTCTTCGAGGGTGATGAAGACAATCCCGCTTGCCGTGCCCGGACGCTGGCGAATCAGAACCAGCCCGGCGACTCTGACGCGCGAGCCGTGGCTCATCTGATTGAGTGCCGCGCAGGTCATGACGCGTGCTTTTTTCAGTTCGCTTCGAACCAGTGCGATCGGATGATCTTTCAGCGACAGGCCGATCGTCGCGTAGTCGGTCAGCACTTCCTGTCCGTGCGGCATGGCGGGCAGGAGCGTTGCGGAATCGTCGAACAAGGTGGCTGACTCGGCGAGAGGGCGCGCTTCGTCTTCCAGCGCGAGCGCGTTCCAAAGTGCTTTGCGCCGTGACAGCCCGAGCGACCCGAAAGCGTCCGCCTCGGCGAGTTGCCGGATCGTCGTGCGGCCGATTCGCGTTCGCTGTTGCAGATCGTCGATGCTGGCAAAATTGCCTTGCCGATTTCGGCTATCGATCATCGCTTCGATCACCGTCTGCTTCATTCCCTTGAGCATGCACAGCCCCATTCGAACGGCGGGCCCGCGTGAACCGAAATCTGCCCGAAGTCTGGGCGAGAGTGGCGCGTCGGGCGTGGGCGTTTCGAGTGTGCAATCCCAGTCACTGTGATTGATGTCGGCCGCGCGGACTTGAACGCCGTGATCGATGGCGTCTCGAACGAGTTGGGCCGGCGCGTAAAAACCCATCGGCTGAGAATTGATCAGCGCCGCACAGAATGCGGCAGGGTGATACCGCTTGAGCCATGCCGAGACGTAAACCAGATGTGCAAAACTCGCGGCGTGCGATTCGGGAAAACCGTACTCGCAGAATCCTTTGATTTGTCTGAAACATTGATCGGCAAATTCCTGCGTGTAACCATTGCCGAGCATTCCTTCAATGATTCGCTGCTTGAACACCTGAATTTTGTCGTTTTTGCGCCACTGGGCCATGGCGCGTCGGAGCTGGTCTGCCTCTTCTGCGCTGAAGTTCGCGCCGACCATCGCGACTTTCATCGCCTGTTCTTGAAAGAGTGGGACGCCGAGCGTTTTGCCCAGAACGCGCGCGAGCGCTTCGCTCGGAAAGCTGACGGATTCCTCGCCGCACCTGCGGCGCAAATATGGGTGCACCATGTCGCCTTGGATCGGCCCGGGTCTGACGATCGCCACCTCGATGACCAGATCGTAAAAGCAGCGCGGCTTCAGTCGTGGCAGCATCGACATCTGCGCCCTGCTTTCGATCTGAAAAACGCCGATGGTGTCGGCGTCGCAGATCATGTCATACACCGAGGCATCTGTCGGCGAGAGCGCGAGCGGCGATGCCTTTTGCGGCGCGGTATCGCGGCCCGTGATCGATGGATTAATCAGGTGATTCGCACGCGAAATAACGGACAACATTCCCAGGCCCAGGCAATCGACCTTGATCATGCCGATGGTGTCGATGTCGTCCTTGTCCCATTCGATGACGGTGCGATTTTCCATGGCGGCGTTGGCGATGGGAACGAGTTCGCAAAGTGCGGTGTGGGTCATGACCATGCCGCCGACGTGTTGGCCGAGATGGCGGGGAAAGCCGAGGATTTGTTGCGCGAGATCCAGAACTTTTTTGACGGTCGGATCGTGCGGGTCGAGCCCTGCCTGCTGCACTTGCTCGCTGGTCAGGACGCCGCGATGCCACCAGTCCAGACGCCTTGCCATCTGGTCGACCTGATCGAGAGAAAGGCCCAGCGCTTTTCCGACTTCGCGCACGGCGGACCGGCCGCGATAGCTGATGACTTCGGCGCACATCGCCGACCGCTGGCGGCCGTATTTCGCGTAGATGTATTGAAGCACTTCCTCGCGTCGCTCGTGCTCGAAATCGACGTCAATGTCAGGCGGTTCGTTTCGTGCGGCGGAGATGAATCGCTCGAAAAGAAGATCGATCTGAGTCGGATCGACATTGGTGATGCCCAGGCAGTAGCAGACCGCGCTATTGGCGGCGGATCCGCGTCCCTGGCAAAGGATGTCGCGTGAGCGTGCGAAGACCACGATGTCGTGAACGGTCAGAAAATAATATTCGAAATGGAGCTGCTCGATGAGCTTGAACTCGTGCTCGATCAGCAATCGTACGGAGTCGGGAATGTGGCTATCGAAACGTGAAAGAGCACCGGCGATGGTCAGATTCCGGAGGTGTTGAATCGGCGAAAGACCGGCGGGTACGAGTTCGTGCGGGTAGTCGTATCGCAGGTCGGTCATTTTAAAAGTGCAGGCGCGTGCGATGTCGATTCCGCGACGAAGCGCCTGAGGAAGCGATGCAAAAAGGTGATGCATCTGAGCGGGCGATTTGAGATACCGTTCGCCGTTGGGGAACAGATTATGCCCGCCGGCGTGGATGGTGCAGCCGCTGCGGATGCAGGTCAGCACGTCTTGCAGCGGACGTCGAATTTGATCGTGATAGTGCACATCATTGGTCGCCAAAAGAGGCACGGAAAATCGGGCGGCGTAGCGTGAGATTTGCTCGAGATCGATCGAATGGTCGGTCGTGTAATGAACGGAAAGAACCAGAGACAAGCGGTCTTTCAGCGCGTCATAAAGATCGGCGATAGTGTCGTGTGGGCGCGTGAGTGCGACGAAAAAACCCTGAGTGCCAAAACCTTGAACACCAGGCCCTTGAACGCCGTCGAGAAATTCTGCGAGCGAGAGCTGAAACTCACCTTTGGCGACACGAGATTTTCCAAGAGTCAGCAGACGGCAAAGGCGAGCGTAGGCGGCGCGGTCTTCCGGCCAGACGAGAAGATCGGGCGCGTCGGTGAGTGAGATTCGCGTGCCGATGACGAGGGGCATGCCGCAGCTTTCGGCGGCCTCGTGCATGCGGACTGCGCCCGCGAGCGTGTTGTGATCCGTCACGCCGATGGCGCGATAGCCCAGCCGCGCGGCCGTGTGCGCGAGCTCCTCCGGGTGAGATGCACCCTGCAGAAACGAAAAATTCGTCGTCACCTGAAGCTCGGCGTACGCGAGATCGCACGGCGACACGGAAATCGGCGGCGGGGGCGGAACGTACAGCTTGTCGTGTGGATGCTCGGGCATGGGAAGTCAGCATTAAAATGGCGCGGCTACTGTCCTTGTAAGAACCATCGCGATGAATCAAGCACGCGAAAAAGAAAGTAGTATTGGCCCTGATTGTCGTGGATGTGAAAGTAGTCGCGGGTTTTGGTGTGGTCGCGCCACCATTCGCCCGAGACGCGGATGGGGCCGACGGCGTGTGGGATCGGCGTGACGCGTCCGCTCGGCCAGGTGATTTGAATGGGCTTTCCGTCGCGGTCCTCGCTGGGTGAGACGACGGCGCGGACTTCGATCGGTGCGTGCAATCGAAGCGGCGCATCGAGCCAGGGCAAAGGCGAAGTGGCGTGTTCGGGAAGATTGTGATGAGCACGACTCTGATGAGATATCGCAGGCAATTCATGCCAGGCGCGCTCGGGCAAAAACGATTCGACAGGATCGGCGCGAGCCACCGACGGATTGCCAAGACGCGAGACGAGCGACTCCGTCAGATGCACGGCCGCGGTGCGCAGATCTTCGTCCTGCGTGTCGATGAACTGGGTTTGCTGCTGGACGAGAGGGACGGAGGTGACGACGCGAATCTCGGCGGCGGTGAAGCCTGCGGGGGCGATGACGTCGCCGTTCGTTTTTACGGTTCGGCGGCCTTTTTTCTTTGCCGTCTCCTGAGTGAAATGATCGGTGGAGAGTTGAATCAGCCGGAGGAAATCCTTGACGTTGCTTGCGGGCCGGGCGAAGCGGAGATCGCGTATGAGCGGCTCTTCGTAGTGGCGTGAGAGGGTGAGCAGGGCGTGTGTGACACCTCGGCCGCGTCGATGAAGCTCCCTGGTCAGGCGGGCCAGGATGTCGTCGAAGACGGGCCGAAGTGTGTCGATGGAATCGACCGAAAAATCCCAGTGACGCTTGATCAAAATCGGCGCAAAGGGTTCGACGGGCGTGAGAGGCTCGGCGAGTTTGCCGTCGAGCTGATCGAGCCGTTTGAGCGCCAGCGTGCCCAGACGCGCGGGCAGCTTGTCGCGCGGCAATGCCCGCAGCAGGCCTATCGTGTGAACGCCCAGATGGTGAAGCGTCGAAAGCAATAAGTCGTTTAATCGCAGGGCGGCGACTGGAAGATGGTTAAGTGATGTCGCGGCAGGCGTCTGTGCCGACCGGCGATGTGATGGAATGCTGTGAGGAGGAATTGGAGAGAGTGCGGACGAAAGCGCGGACGAAATTTGGGAATGAGTCTGGAACGTGAGGGCGTGGGCGTGTCCGGGGGTGAGGCCTGGCGCGATGCGGCATGTGATGCAGAAACGTCGAAACGCGGATTGAATCAGACGAATTGTCGGATCAGCTCCGCCGAAAAGGTGAGCACTGCCGGTGAGGTCGAGGTAGAGACACGTGTGATGGGCGAGTTCGAATCCGAGCAGTTTGGAACGGGTGCGGAGTTGCTTACGCGGGTGGGCGGCCTTGGGTTCGAAATGGAGCGAGTTGTGATGGGCTAGATTCGCGTCGTCTGGCAGGTCTGGCAGATCGAGCTGGACGATCGGCGTGAAGCGGAAGCACCAGCGTGCGACGGCCAGCAGTGCCTGTCTGTCGGCCAGCGGTTCGTGCTCGACGACGCGCAGAAGCGGACAGTTCGCACGTGCCTGTGCGAGCATCTGACGCGGGCGAACGCCACGCGCCGCGGCAAGGTGACAGCAACTGACAATGCTTTGCCGATTGGACGAGGTGCGGATGAGCACCAGTGGAACCGCCAGACTATCCAGCGAGGTATTTGCGACCCGTTTGAACAGACGGTTGACCCGGTCGATTGGAAATTGGGGCAGACGAATGCAGCAGATCAGCGGCGAGTGAAGGCGTGAGTGCGGGGGCGAGTTCGGGGATGAGTTCAGGGACGACTGATGGTGCATGGTGGCGCTCTATAAAAACAGGGTGATTGAGCAGTCCTCCATGACCGTGGATGAGTTGGATGCGCCACCGCCTGGTGTGGGGGTCTGGCGCGGGCGCGGGTTCGACCAGTAGACGCGTCGCCGCGGCGTGGTGGTGGGTGTGCGGCGTGTGGGGGCGCAGAAAAATCGCGGTCGCGCCGCTGCTGGCGGCGAGCTGGAGTCGACGTGCGCCAGCGGGCGTGAGACGCGCGGGCAATAACGCGACGACCGCACCGACGGCGGGAGACCTAAGGCACTCGGCCAGGGCCCATAGCAAATCGCGCTCGCACGAAGGTCGCAAGATCAGCAGCCGATCCGACCCTACGCCCGCCTGATACAGCGCGATGGGGTTGAGTGTTTTGTCCAGATCAAACCAGACGAGTCGAGTCGTCTTGCTCTCTCGCAACAGCTCGAGCGAAAGCGACAGCGCCACGAACCACGGCGGGGCGTGATGCGGGAAATAAAGCAGTTCATGGGCGGCCCCGCGCGAGAGGGCGTGACCGGGAAGAATGCGATCGAGCGGCGGAAATCCGCTCGAAAACGTCCGGCCGCTTCCGGGCGTGCGGGGCAGCTCCGAAAAGTGCAGCGTGCGATCATGGGCCAGGACGTAAGGCATGATGGAAATCGAAGGACTAAGTGAAAAGCGGCGGGCCGGGGCGGTGAATCTGCACTAAGCGGCGAAGAGAAGCGCCTGGTTGCTGTCGTGGCGGGCGCTTCGGGCGCGTCTGGGATTGCGAAGTGGAATAGGCATTGGAATAGGCATTGGAATAATGATTTCGCGCTGGAGCGCCAGTCGAATGCCGATCATTCCGGGCATCCACGGCGCGTCCGGGCAGGGCCTTTGGTGCGGGCTGCGCTGGAGTGAGGCCCAGTCGGCGGGCATGTCGTGCCGGGCGGCGATGAGGTGCTGGATGAGATTCATAGAGGTGGAGTGAGCGGCAAGGAGGAGGTGTATGTTCTGGCGATGTTAGTATATCGGTTAGGTCAATGTAAGTAAAGGAAATTTCAGGTCAGATTGGTTCAGTGGCGATAAAACGCCCGAAAAACCCAAGAAAATCGGAGTTTTACAGCAGCACCGTGCATTAGTGTCACAAAGGCCGCACCATAATGCCAATGGACCGACGGATGTTTTGACGGTGCTTCGCGGATCGGCTATGTTCTTACCTCCACCCGGAGAGGTGGCAGAGCGGCTGAATGCGCCGGTTTCGAAAACCGGTCTGCGAGCAATCGTAGCGTGGGTTCGAATCCCTCCCTCTCCGCTGTTTTGGTCCATCAATTAGCGTGATGGATCTGAATCACCGCTAGTACGCAGATCGCAACGCATCGTTTGGGCGGGTAATGGGGATAGGCGGGCGGTCGTACTTTATGTCGCTTTATTCTACCGCCTCGACTCCCCGAGCCACGGAGTCGTTCATATATCCAATGCGCCTGACACGATCAAACGCCTCATCGACCGCTTCCCCCAGCAGTCCGATCAGATTCGGTCGTCCGACTACAACGAGACGCTCATCCGCATCGACTTTATCAACCCGTTGGTGGCGGACTTGGGCTGGGGCATCGAAAAGAAGCAAGGATTCTCAGAGCGATACCGAGTATTTTAGAACGGTTGACCGTTACTGTCATAGTCAGGATGATACACGCATGGGACTGATAGATCTCTGGAAAGACAACCGTGGTCAATTTGAAGATAAGCGACTGCATCAGCTGATTGCTTTTGCGGGAGACGGTCGCTTGCTTGACGGCGGCGCAACAGCGGAAGAGCTACGACAATTGTTAGCGGCTGCACCGAGTGAACGTCTAGCGCGCTGGAAAGACGAGGCACTAAACGACCGTTACGAAGGCTTTGGATTTGTGCTCCAAGATCTCGTCAACGAAGTTGGACGTCGTCTCGGATTTTCGGTTGAATTTGGGCGGTATCGCGGCCGCAGCGGTGAAGATTCAGCTGACGGAATCTGGATAGCGAAGGATGGGCATACGTTGCTGGTCGAATCTAAGACGTCGAGTACTCACCGAATTGAGCTCACAAAGCTCGCGCGTTGGCGTCGTCGAATGACTGAAGAGCGAGCCTTGAACGATGATCGAGTATCAAGCCTAATCGTCATCGCCGAAAAAGAAACTGAAGAACTAGAAGCGCAGGTTCGCGGATCGCGATCTGCTTGGGAACTCCGACTTCTCGGCGTTGATGCTCTGTTCAAGTTGTTAAGTGTACGTGAATCGTTGGATGATGATAAGATTGAAGGCCAGATCCAATCGGTACTTATTCCGCAAGAGTTCACTCGATTGGATGAGATCGTTAAT
>JBBQKP010000145.1:0-8647 GCA_038326995.1 Tepidisphaerales bacterium | reverse complement strand
TCTCCTGCTGCTCTCCACCCTGCCTCGCGGCAACGCAGTTGCAGTCGATCACGGGCCGGAGAACGTGTGCCCGGAGAGGACTTGCACCTCTCAATGGTGTCGCGCTTTCAGGCGCACTAGCCGCCAGCTTGCTGGCGCTTGTTGTGCACTTCGGGTCGTACGAAGCGCCAGCAAGCTGGCGGCTACGCGAGAGACGGTAAACCAGGACGCATCAGACATGTGCACATGTAGGTAAACATTTAGGGTCTGCAGTATTTTGCGGACCATTCGCGGATGTGTTCCCGTCCGCACGCGACACCGCATTTTCATTTTTCAATTAGAAGGAACGTGTCCTGCCGGACGGGCCGGAAGCGCGGGAAAGACGCCGCGTCTAAGACTCTTATCTAGTCTTGGCAACTCTTAGCCAGTCTTAGCCAGTCTTAGCGTGCACTGGATGAACCACAGGCTCCAGCGAAATCTTTGAGCGCTTTTGGAAAGCGGCTGAAGTGCCAACTCAATTCGATCTCGCCAGCGATCGGGCACGATCGGCGATATTCAACATCGACCGGACGGTCTGGTCGGCGGCCTTCTGATCGTGATGCTTGAGCGGCTTATCGGCATTAGGCGAAAGATCGGCGTTCAGTTCTTCATGCCACCCGCCGAACTCCGGATCGACAAAGTGCTTCTCAATCACCGCGAACTGCTGCTCGAACGCGATGCGATACATGTCGGTCGCGCGTCCGTATTTTTCGTGCATCAATAGCAAGGTATTCGCGGCTTCGGCGGCGGCCCACCAGGTTCGCGCGGTTTCGGCCGAGGCTTTTCCGTCGATCGGCCCTTCGCCCAAAACACCGTTGCTGAAACCCTTCGCCAGCGTGTTGTCGACCATCTGCCTTGCGATCGTCCACGTCACGGCGTCGTCGGGCCTGCCCATTGCACGCATCGCTCCGATCAGCAAATAGGCCGTTTCGATGTTGTGCCCGTGGCTGGTCATCAGTCGACCCTGGGCCGTCGGTGCGGGTGAAAAGTCGAGCTTGAAAATCAGGTGCATGGCCCCCGCGGGCGTGGTCATGCGGTCGCGCACGATGATGACCAGCTCCTCGAGCCGCGACTTGACCATCGGATCGGGCCAGACTTCGTAGAGCGTCGTCATCGCTTCGAGCAGATGAATATGAGTGTTGGACGATTTGACGCCCAACGGTTTGCCAATTTGATCGGAATACGCTTTTGAGGGCGATTGGTCATTGGTCAGCACGGGCGTGCCATTGCTGGAGATGACCTCAAAATACCCGCCGTTGGTTGTGTCGTGCGCGGAATTATCGAGCCAGAGAAATGCCTCTTTCGCGGCCTGAAGCGTCTGTGCCTGGCCCGTGGCGCGGTACGCGTTGGCGAGTGCGTTGATGGCCAAAACCTGTCCGTCGATGTGAGTGTCGGCGTCTTTATTGAACGCCTCGTTCAAATTTTCTTGTGCGGGATCGCGCGAGACTTTCCACCGCACTCTTCCGCTTGGTTCCATCAATCGTTCGACAAGAATCGCTGCGCCGTGACGGGTGTACGCGGAGTAGTCGCTGCGAAGTGCCGGCCGCCGCAGCGACACCTCGGCCGCGGTCCAGGTCATGCGGGCCTGAAACACCGTCGACAGTTCGGGTGAATCGCCGAGCGTGTAAGCGCTTGAAAAGTTGGAATAAAAGCCGCCGAACTTCGTATCGACCGCGCGTGAATAGAGCTGCGTGATCTCGCGATACGCGATCGCATCAGCGCGATTCGCCAGTTGCGTCCAGCGTGTGCTTTGGGCGTTGTTCGCGCGTAACGCGGGCCTGGCGCTGACTGTCGGCCCGGGCAACTCGGGTGACAAATTTTTGGCAGCACACGACAGGGAAAACGAAACCGCGATCATCACGCAAGATCGCAACACAAAGAGGAATGTTCGTTCGCCGAGCAAATCCTTTATTGTCGTCTGGCAATCTCTCTTTGCTTTAGACATCACTCAGTTGCCTACAAATTCACGGGCATGATGACGTAGAGAAATGATGTTCCCGCGCGGAGCAGACCGGGCCGCATCGGCGTGGTCATCTCGAAGCTGACTTCATCGGTATCGACGACTTTCAGCGCGTCGGCGAGGAACGTCGGATTGAAGCCGATCGCAATCGGCTGGCCGTCGAACTTGCACGCGAAATCGACACGAGCCTCGCCGGCCTCGGCGTTGCGGCTTTGCAGAATAAGCCCGTGCTCTCGCGCGAAATCCAGCTTCACGCCCTTGCTGTCGTCGCTGGTCAACAAGGCCGCGCGACGGACCGCAGACAGCAGATCGGCCGTGCCGGCGATCATCTTCTTGTCGGCTTCTTTGGGCACGACGTCCTCGTAGGGCGGGAACTGACCTTCCAGAAGATTGGTCGTGAGCGTCGCGTTTTTCGTCGTGAAGACGGCCTGATTCTCCGTGAGCTTGATCGTCACGTTCGATTCCAGATCCGTCAGCAGCTTGTCGACGAGATTGACCGCGCGGGCGGGAATGATCACCTTCGGGAACGGCGCGGTTTTGACATCGCGGAACACTTGCATGACGTCGCCGCGCGACATCGCCAAGCGGCGGCCGTCGGTGGCGACCATGATCAGCTGCTGCTTGTCCAGCGTGGTCAGAACGCCGTTGAATGCGTAACGCGTCCCTTCGCGAGCGGCGGCGAACAACGTCTGGCCCGCGAGCTGCTTGAGCACGCCCGCGGTCACTTCGACATCGCCCTCGCCGGCGATCGAGGGCAACTGCGGAAACTCCGCCGCGGACTGAGTAAAGATTTTGAAGAAACTGTCCGCGCCCTTGATGTGGGCTTCGTTGCCTTCGATCGAAATGCTGATCGTGTCGTCTCGCGTCTCGCGAACGATCGCAAACAGTTTGTCGGCCGGGAGAAGTATCTCACCCTCGGCCTCGACCTGAACCTGCGCGTCGCGATACTGCACGCTGACTTCAAGGTCAGTGGCTTCAATCAACAGCTCGCCGTCCTGCGTGCTGATTTTGATGTTCTGAAGAATCGGCTTGGTCGTGCGTGTGGGCACGACGGTGGCGGCGACAGTCAGGGCTTCCAGCAAAGCGGCTCGGTTGCAGATCACTCTCATAGCTCGCCATGCTATCAGCACCTCTTCTGATAGTTAAATTCTTAAGAACAGAAGTGGTAGTGATGGGCGTGCGCGAAAAGTGGATGAAGACTGACGCGTTCGGCTAAGCCCCTTTATTTACTGTCAGTTACGATCCGAATTATCAGACTTATCTCCTGGGACAGGCTGTCATTTGGTGTGGACGACCCGCCGCGAGAATTTACCGTTGCGCGACAGGCGAATGACGCGATGCCGGGCGGGTGTCGCCAGCCCCCGGCGCCCGCGACAGTGGCGAATCAGGTTGTGCGGACGTGTTCCACGGGTTGTCCACACAGCCTGTCTAGAGCCGCGAACCTGGTAAGCGGGTTCTCTTGAAGTGAGGCTTTTTCGTTACACTTCAGTCGTTTGCAGAAGCAATCGAAATCCTCGATGTCCCCTGAAAGTCATCAAGCGCACATCATGACTCTTACATGCGGCATTCTGGACCAATTTCTGGCCCGTCCGGCAGGACATCTTCCTTTTGAATTTTCGCAAAAAGCGTTTTACTCGTGGAGCATCGCAATGTCCTGCCGAACGGGCCAGACACGCAGCCGCATTTTGAACCCTTCACGGCGATTCGCAGCAACCGCTTACTCACGTCCGCGGCTCGTTTAATTGCGTCTGCATCCGGCTGAAGTATTACCATCAACCAATCTAAAGTTGAGATGCGACAAAGCACTGGATACGGAAAAGGCTGGACAATAAGGCCCGAATTTTGCGACCGCCCGCTCATTGCATTCGACGGACCATTCGACGGACCATTCCCCACCCCCGGCCCCTTCCGCTACACTGCCTTGCAAATGACCCAGGTCCGACTCGACAAAATCAATAAAGTCTTCGGCGCGAACTCCACCAGCAAGACCGTCGCGCTGAACGAAATCGACCTCACCATCAAGTCGGGCGAGCTGTTCTTTCTGCTGGGCCCCAGCGGCTGCGGCAAGAGCACGCTGCTTCGCCTGATCGCGGGTTTGCACGAGCCCACGAGCGGGCGCATTTTCTTTGGCGATCGCGACGTGACGGACCTGAGCACGGAAAAGCGCAACGCGGTGATGTGTTTTCAGAGCTACGCGCTCTGGCCGCACATGTCGGTCGCGCAGAACGTGAAGTTCGGGCTCGACGTGCGAAAGAGTGATCAGACGCAGAGCCGCATCAAGGAAGTGCTCGAACTGGTTCGTATGTTCCACAAGGCCGACGCCAAGCCCAACCAACTTTCGGGCGGCCAGCAGCAGCGCGTGGCGCTTGCCCGTGCACTGGCGGTGAAGCCGGATTGCTTGCTCCTGGATGAACCGCTTTCGAACCTCGACGCGAAGCTGCGTCAGGAGATGCGAAGCGAGATTCGCCGAATCTGCAAGGCGGCCGGTTTCACAACGATTTACGTCACGCACGATCAGAAGGAAGCGCTTTCGATCGGCGACCGAATCGCGGTGATGAAGGACGGGCTCATTCAGCAGGTCGGCACGCCGGCCGAGCTCTATCACCGCCCCGCCAACATGTTCGTCGCGGACTTCATCGGCCAGACCAACGTCATCACGGGCAAAGTCATTGAAAGCGGCCAGGGGAAAATCAGGGTCGAAACGAAGCTCGGCCCGATCGCCGCGGTCAGCGCGGTGGACGTGCCTTTAGGCCGCGAAGTAAAGCTGGCGATCCGCCCCGAGCGCCTTCGCGTCACGCCCGCATGGACGGGCCAGAACGGCGACAACCGCGTCGTCGCCAGCGTCATCGAAAGCACTTTCCTGGGAGAGGCGACGGAGCTGAAAGTCCACTCGAATGGCCTGGATCTGCACGTCACCGCGAGCCCGCCGTTATTGGATTTACCGCCTCAGGTGACGCTGAGCTTCGAGCCCGACGCGGTGATTGTTTTGAACGACTGAGTAATGATTAAAAATTAGCGAGTTCAGAGATCGAGAGCGCTGCGTGCGATGGCGAACGGAATGGAATGAGACGCGGACGAAGTGAGCGCGCATCTCAAATTGCGGTGAATTTGATAGAACGCAAAGTCACTTCCGGCCCGTCCGGCAGGACACCGCATTTAGTATCGGTAAGTTGCACGCAGAGTCAGAAAGAAGATGGCTTGCCAGCCGGGCAAGAGTTCGGGAATTGAGAGCGCGACGTACGCGGCTCGTTTAATTCCTTGTGCATTTCGAGCTCGAATCGCCGTACCTCCGATCGATGTCACACCACCGTCGCCATCTGCAGCGCGAGGGTTTTCATGCGTGTGAGTTCGAGTTCATCGTAGGGCCTGGAAGTGAAGTCGATGAGCAGGTGCCGTTGTGTGCGGATGAGGGACAAGTCGCCGGGCAGGAGACCGCTTGCCATTCCCTGGGCGAGGTCGCGTGTGGCGATCCAGTCGTCGCCCATGACGGTGAATCGCACGCCGGGCAGTTGGCGGGGCGCGGTTGTGAGATTGAAGAGATCGCAGATGGATTTCGGCGCATCGGTCGGGCGCAGGCCCACGACCGGGTGGTCGGTCTCTCGTCGCATGATCAGAAGGTGCCAGACGGCGTCTGCGTAGTTGAACCGAACGAGATGCAGGCCGTGATCGTTCGTGAAGTGGGTGAGAATTTTCAGGCCGCCCTGAATGACGGGCAGCGTGTCGAGCGGACTGGGCACGCGTGCGTGTTTCGGATCGAACGCGACGCACCGCATGCTATAGGCTTTGGCCCAATCGAGCAGGCGATATCTCACGCGCTGCCTCGTCTGACGGCGAACGACCTCGAGCACAACCATCGACGACGAAGCGATCGCAAAGAGAATCACCAGTGCCGGCCAGGGTGAGATCACATGAAATTCGGCGAGCAAGACGGGCATCACGCGATGATTATGCTTTGGCCGGTGTGATCCGACAATCGGTGCGCACTGCATTGCTGGCGCTGCGGATTACTGAAGTAGTTCGCGCGGCGCGTAGCAGCATCGTGAGCAGGCCCAGCAGCAGAATTGCTCGAATATTAATTCGATCGATCCCGATGGCAGCGAGGTCGATCTGGAGCGACAGATAAAGCGCCCCGACCGTCACGAATATTAAGCGAGAAGGTATCATTGCTGTTGCGAGCGTTTTGTCGCGAATCATCGACGCCACCAGCACACCGCTGACGAAGAGCAGCATCAGGTCGTAGTCAAAATAGAACGGCAAGATCAGGGGCGTGGCAAGAATTGCGACGGCCAGCACGAGTCGGCGGTCACATCGCCGATCACTTCGCCTGTTCGCGGCAATCGTCATCACGGCGATGCCGATCGCCACGCTCATCAGCCCACTGAGCCAGACGACGATCGGCGAGTTCGGCCCGACCTGATCGCCCTGAAACATTATGCGGAAAAGCGAAAGCGTGGTCGCATGGCGGTGCCAGGTGTATTGGCCTTGGGTCTGGAATGCGATCAGCGCGGCGGGCATGTCGAACAGAAATCTTTCGAGCGTACCGGGAATCACTAAGAGCACGATCGTGAGTTGAAGCAGTCCGCCGATGAGCAGACCCAGTAACGCTCGCCGACCCAGAAGAATCACGACGACGATACTCAAAACGGCGGCGAGTTGCGGCTTGTAAAAGAGCACGGAAAGCAACAGTCCGCACGTGAGGGCGCGGCCCTGGAGCGACATCAACACGACGGCCGAAACGATGAGCAGTGAGATCGTCGTGCTCTGGCCGTGGGCGAGGGCTTGAATCGTGACCGGTGCAGCGAGGATGAGCACGGACAGCAAAGCGAGAGACGAAAAGTTTCGAGTAGCAAGATCGCGCTGATGAAGATCGCGTTGATGAAGTTCGCGCGGGAAAGCAATTGTTGGTTCTTGCAGAACGCGCGACATCACCTTAATCGACAGCACGAGTGCGGCGAGCAGAAACGCGTACCAGACATAAAGCGCGTGATGAAATTTCAGGCCCGACATCGCCGCGAACGGCAGCGCGAATTGCGGCGGGTTCCACCACGGCGCTACGCCGAGTTGTGCGACGGGCACATCGGACGCGAGCGATTTTTGGAACGCGGCGACGGCGGGCACGTCATATAGCTCTGCCGAGCGGCCCGTGCGCAGGAACGTTCCGGCCGAGTAGTACGCGAGAAAGTCGCCGCCGATGCGGTCGCGAAAGTTTGGTCCATCCTGGGCTGAGTTTCCGAGTAAGGCCTGCGCGACGAGCATAAGTGCCGACCACAGCGCCATCGCGAACGCGAATTGCGTCAGGCGCTTCCGCACGGGAAACGGGCGAGGTTGTGAGTGCGGAGTCACCTCTAGATATCGGCCCGAAACAAGCCGCGGTCAATGAAAAACGCGTGTTACTTCATCGAATTCACCGAAAGTAATTCAAGGGGGCACCCGTGCCGAGTCCGACGATTCGGTCGGTTTCACGGTGCCACATCTATGTATTCATAGGTGTGCCGGGTGCCACGCGTTTTACTCAAGTCGTGGAAGGGCTCGGGCAGCCGAGACGCTGGTTTGTCTTAAACGAGGCACTTCAGCAAATTGCATTGAGGAGCCGTTTCGCCGCGGGCGCAAGCCTGCGTGCGCGTTCGCAGTCTGGACGCGAGCACTTCCAATACGCAAGGCGACTTTCCATCTCTGATGTCTGGACCGTCCGGCAGGACATCGCACTTCTTCTTCGAATGCAGAAATGAAATGTCCTGCCGGACGGGCCGGAGGAGAATGTACCATGAACTTTTCACGCCATTCGCTGACACGGCCGGGTATTAAGTTTTGTGTACTCGCAAAGTGTGCGGCTGGGCGTGCGGCTGGGCGTGCCGTTTGGCCGATGTCTTGGGCACGCTCTGGATTACCAGAACGTGGCACCCGCGAGAGCGAGGACGATCGCGCTTCTCGATCCAATCTCGCGTCACGATCTCGCGAGCTTCCGCAGGCTGGCGCCTGCGGCGAACCGATGAACACCCATAGGCCGGGTAGAACGTTTTGTGTACTCGCAAAGTGTGCGGTCGGGCGTGCGGTTGGGTGTGCGGATCGGCCGAAATTCCGGGCACGCTCTGGAGTAGCAGAACGCGGCACCCGGCGACGGGGTCGTTCACGCCGTTCTGGACCGTCCGTCAGGACATCCACTTTTTCAAAACACGAGTCGCAGATGGCTTGCCAGCCGGGCCAGAGTCAATGTTTCGGGGCTATTTAGGGCGACACGCAATGCCGTGCGCGGATTCCGCGTGGGTGACTTCGCATCATTTGTTCTGATCAGATTTTCTATCCGGGTGCCACGTTTTGTGTACTCGCAAAGCGTGCGCTTTGATGTGCGGTTGGGCCGACATCCGGGCACGCTCTGGAGTACCAGAACGTGGCACCCGGCTTGGTTAGGATCAGACCAGATCAGATCAGGCTCTCGCCGGTCATGTCGGCGGGTTTTTCGATTCCCATCAGTTTAAGGATGGTCGGGGCGATGTCGGCCAGTCTTCCGCCGCGGCGAAGGGGTTTGCCGACATAGCGATCATCGACCAGCACCATTTCGACGGGGAAAGTCGTGTGCGAAGTGTGCGGCTGTCCGGTGGCGGGGTCGATCATCTGCTCCGCGTTGCCGTGGTCGGCGGTGACGATCAGACTGCCGCCGACTTCGTGGGT
>JBBQKP010000144.1:0-8665 GCA_038326995.1 Tepidisphaerales bacterium | reverse complement strand
GGCCGCGAGCCATCGCTCGGCGTCCAGCGCCGCCTTGCAGCCCATTCCCGCCGCGGTGATCGCCTGCTTGTAAATCGAATCCGCCACATCGCCCGCGGCAAAAATGCCTTCGATGTTCGTCGTCGTGCGGAACGAATCTTTAAGTTTCAAAAACCCCTTCTCGTCCGTCTCGAGCTGGCCGTTGAGAAATCGCGTGTTGGGCGTGTGGCCGATCGCGACGAACATGCCTGTGACATCGAGCGTCCGCATCTCGCCGGTCTTGAGATTTTTCGTCCGGACCTGTGTGACGCCCGTCTGTTCGTTGCCAATCACTTCGTCCACTGCGCTGTCCCACACGGGAGAAACCTTCGGGTTCGCAAGCGTCCGGTCGGCCATGATTCGACTCGCCCGAAGCGTGTCGCGTCGGTGCACCAGATAAACCGTCGACGCGAACTTGCTCAGATAGTTTGCCTCCTCGCACGCACTATCCCCGCCGCCCACGACGACGATGGGCACGTTGCGAAAACGCGGAAGCGCGCCGTCGCATACCGCACACGCCGATACGCCATGATTTTTATACTTTTCCTCACTCGGCAAGCCCAGGTAGTTCGCGCTCGCGCCCGTGGCGATCACGACCGTCTCGGCAATGATTTGATTGCCATCACTTCCCATCGCGACGAACGGCCGTTTGGATAAATCAATCGACACAATATCTTCCGTCACGATCCGCGTGCCGACTTTTTCTGCCTGATCGCGCATCTTCAGCATCAAATCCGGCCCCATGATTCCGTCCGGAAAGCCCGCGTAATTTTCGACATCCGTCGTCCAGTTCAATTGCCCCAGGGGCAACGTCCCACGCAGGCGATTCTCCTCCGTAATCGCACCCTCGTAACACAAAGGCTCGAGATTCGCCCGGGCCGCATAAATCGCGCACGACCAACCGGCCGGCCCGGAACCGATGATCAACATTTTCTCACGCTTGGAAGATTGGCTCATACCTACAGCATAGCAGCATGACGCGCCAGAGTGGAGCAGGCGCAGCGCATGAACGTCTCACGCCAATAGCTCACGCCAATAGCTCACGCCAGCAATTGGGCCGCGCGGTTCAACAGCTTCTCAAGCCGCACGGGCTTGTTGTAATAATCGTGAACGCCCATCGACTCCGCGAACGCCTTATGACGCGTCCCGGAATTACCGGTGATCATGATGACAAACGGCTTCTCCATCGGCTTCTTACGTGCCCGCAATTTCTCAAGCACCAAAAACCCGGACCGGCCTGGAAGCATCAAATCCAGAATAATCAAATCAGGCGGCGACGCCTCTGCCGCGGTGATCGCCTGATTGCCGTTGTTCACGCTCGCAATCTCGGCGCCCGTCGGCTCGAACGCCGCCCGCAGGCTCGCAACAATGTCGATATCATCATCGACCAGCAGAATTTTCTTACCAGTAAGCGAACCCGGGCCGACCGACAAACCGGTTGATTGAACTAAAGTTTCAGGCATGAGCAATCTCCTTTTGCATTTTTACGGAATCGACTGGCGACCGACACGATATTAACTATACCGACTGACCAGCGAGATTGCGCAGATAAAATCGGCGATATAGGTCATTCGAGGAGACAATCCCGTACGTCATCCACCTGCTTCGCGGTTCATAAGAGGTATGCCCCGGCCCGTTTCTAACGCGTGCGGCAACGCGGTGTCGGGTATGCCTACGAGCCGGAAGCGTCAGCGACGGACCGATTGTTTTAGGCGACGCGAGCGTGTAATTGAAACCTGTGTCACCCGTCGCTGACGCTCCCGGCTCGTAGCTGTTTCGGCAATTTTACCGATAACAAAACGCTACCGTCGACGAGCCAGAAGCGTGGTTGATGGGTGTTCCTCGTTTCGCCGCGGGCGCTAGCCTGCGGCGAAACGAGGAAGAGGATGCGCCTCAGACTTGCACGTTGATCGCCAATCGCGAATGTGCGAATGGGACAAGGTGACGGCGACATAGGCCCACAATAAAGCTACCGTTGTCCTGCTTCCTGCGTGTGCGTGTGCTTCCTCTGGCTCGCGTCGGTATGTCGATCCGATTATTACGCGATCAAGGCGATTTTGGCGACAACACCTCTTCGGCAGCGGCGTCGTTCTCTGACCACAACGCGACGTACTTGCTTCTGGTCGTTTGAAAGTCGGCAAGGTCGGTCGGCGAAAACTGATTAACATGCCCGTCAAGAAACGCAATGTTTGTTCTGCCCTTGGGCTCATCGGGATTGGGTCGACCCGAAACGCCGTGTCGTGAGTAGTCAATTTGCCACCATCGCTTCGTTGCCGGGGCAGCTCCAAACCGATGTCCAGGGTATCGAGGCCCCCAGCCAATAATCGCAGGAGCCGCTGAGAGTTCAGGATTGCTTGAACCGGGATTGGATGTTGCTTCCACCAAAAGAATCAGTTGAGAGGACGGCGACGCCGCCGACGTGAACATCTTTCCTCTTACTGGCACCTCTTCGGCAAGACTCTTGGCGACCATACTGCTCACCGCAGAACTGGCGAACACGTTCATCGAATACGACCGAACCGAAGCATCAACGTCGTTCGGACATATCAAAATCGAGCGTTTGCCACGACGATCCTCGGGCGGGATTTCTACACCGGCAAACGGCTTCAACACGCGGTCGACATCGAACCAAAATAGCCCGGCTTCACCATTGTTGGGCGGGAACTTTCCATTGCTCTGCGACGCATAATTCAACAATGCGATCCCTAGCTGTCGCATGTTGCTTTGGCAGGTGGTCGACGCTGCTGCCCGTCGGGCGCCGAGAACGATAGGGATCGTGATTCCAATAAGTACACCAATGATGCCTATAACCACCAGTAGCTCAATCAACGTAAATGCCGGTTTGTTACAGTGCAACTTCATATTGAATTCCTTGGCGAAATTGACGCCGCTTGGCTTACGTCCTGCCGAGCCTTGCGACGGTACAGAGGTCTCGTCGAACGGGCCCCGTGAAGATCGTGTCCTCGAAATAGAACTGCTGATCGCCCACGCCTTTAGTGGACGGTTGAGAACTACGGTAAACGATCCCGACCATGCGACCGTCGATTTCAATCCGCTTGATCACCACAGCGATGTGACCCCCTTTGCCCACGTTGAACTGAATAAAATCGCCCGGCATCACTTCGGCAAGCGGAACTTCACGCCCGAGGCCTGCGGTTTCAAGTGCGTAGGCCATCTGTTTTCTTCGCGATGCCGGCTCGACCCCAAACCACTGCTTCTGAAACGAGCGAAGTTTGTCATCGTCCCAGCCCTGCGTCAGCCCTAAATCATTCGCAACCTCAAGACATACTTTTAAGGTAAAGCCCGAACAATGCGATCCCTGCGGCGATATCGGCAAGACAACATGGCCGTTGACCTTCAAGGGCGAAGTAACGCCCGTTCCCCAAAGAAAGTAGCCCCCGCCGTCAGGAATTCTGTACGACTGAGCGACGATCTGGTTCTGGATGGCCTGCTCAGTATTCGATCGATCACGACAGCCCGCCGTGAGCAGGAGGCTCGCGAAGACAAGGAAAATCCATAGCGATCGCATTGTTGATCACCTCGATTGAGACTTTTTTCGACTTCGCAGGAACAGCACGACCATGCCCGCCGCGACGACGCCGAACACCACCATTAGCCACGGCAATACCGAACCCGCACCACTGGGCGCGACAACCACCTTCGTCTTCTCGGCCGCAAGAGCTGCGTCGGCGGCGCCCAATACGTCCGCGACGGTCAGAGGTGAACTTCCTGGTGACTTCAAAAGAATCGGCGTCTCTACACTTTTTCGAAAATCTGTCAGAGCTACGATTTGACCAACTGGAATCTTTTTAGCAACACTTCCCTCGAACGTCGTTACCTCCCCTAGTTCGATTTTTTCAATATCGACCTGGCCAAGACCTCGGCTAGAGATGACGGCACACATCACGGGCCATTTACTTTCGCCATCATAGCTCCATTGCGTCACGACAACCGGTGATTGATCCGCTTTAGTTGTGACCATTCGAACCGGGCGGTTAAGCCTGTCCACGTCGACTGAAGTCACCTCATGAGATCGGGAAATCCGGATCTCTGCGCCGGCATCCGTGCCGAGCGAAGTGACGTCTCCGTCGAAAAAATCCCGGTCCATCGCACCGAGGTGAAATTCCATTACACCCGTATGGCCATATGGAAGTTTGGCCGCACTGAGAAACAGATTTTCTCGAGCAGTATTTCCCTTTGGAGAAAGGTCAATAACTGAACTCGAAAATATATAAATATCTTCTGCTGAAGTATATAGCGTACTGGATCCATAATGGGGCAGTTCTGCGAGGCTTCCCGATGTTTCGAAGTACCCCGCCTCGGGTGCTTTTACTGCCATGATCGACATCGACGGCCGTCCCACGCCTGCGGTCGCTTTCGTCACAAATTCCCAGTACGAATTGGACGACATCGCTCTGACATCATTCATGCTTACATTTGCTACGGTCTTGTAGTGCTTAGCGTTCAGCAGAGCACCTTCTTGATGAAGTACCGAGTGTCGTTCAACAAGGAAGCCAACTTGGTCGGGCCGACTGGCACCTGCAGCCAGAAACGATTGGCAGACTAAGGCAAATAGAAGAATTATCAGCTGGTAGTGCATATAAAATGATTCCAATACGATAAAACTTCGCACATCGCAGAGTTTGAACCAACAGAGTAAAGCAAAGCTGCATTCTCGCGATCTTCAGTTCATGCAGAACCGAGAAGCTAACCGGCTACGAGTTAAAGCAATCAGTCGCAGGAACTTGGACATAATCGGGTACTCTCATGGTAACACCATTTACTACCTCGAGGCGATCCATGAGTTGCCAGGTGCATCCTTTGGACCCGGTGAGTTTCCACCCAAATCTACCTACCAGCTTTTGATTAGAACTTGTTGTGCATGCTGCAACCTTAACCGCTGTGTTTCGACATGATCCGTCAATCTTTGATTGAATTTGCTGTAATGCGCCTTCGCTGGTACATCTTGTACCTTCTGGCGGTTGTGGAAGGGGAAGGACGACAAATGGTACACAGGAGTCCACCAAGCCTCCCGCGCCAAGGGCCACGCCAACCCCAGTAACGCTAAGGCTCACGGAAACCACAACCAGTATTTTGTAATATTTCGCATAAGGAAATCCCTTTGGATAAGCTACCACGGAATTGAACTCGCTTTGACGACGCCGTCGTCAACATGAAGGACCAGCGGGCTGAACAACGCGGCATATTTGTTTCTAATTTTCGCACTAGCGTGACGGACGCCGACCCCAACATCAGACAGCTTCGCGATGCGATCGTTAGGCATCATATCGATTGAAATCACATAGACGAGTGTTGGCAGCTCAACTCGACCCCTTGCTTCTAACTGGGCGGCGAATTGGACACAACCATTGCAGTTCGCGCGATACAGAATGACGCGAGAGGGTGATGCGTGACGAATGCTTCCAAAATCATCGCCCTCGATTTGTAATGCCTGACCTATCAAAGCGTCCGCCGTCGCGAGGGGCGTCTGGACATGGGGAATAGATTGAAAGCCAAGGGACGTTAGGGAACCAGCCAGACAGCCGACCGCTATCAGCGAGGTGATCGACTTCCAGTTAAGCGATGGAATTCGGACTGTCAGCCAAGAGACGATGAGGATTAGATTCACGGCAAGTGAGAATTTTACAGACGAGATGAAACCACCAAAACATTGGCAAGTAGAAATACCTGACGAAAATTGGAACAAATTAAAACCCGCCAATGCGCCGAGCACGATCAACATGCATCGACGACCTACCACTCCAGTCAGAATGCCAACGACGACGAAAGTCGAGATAAAAATGCTCGCCGCAAAGAGCAGCAATTCTGAAGGCCCACCGAGGTTTGTTGACGAAACGCCGATCATTTTAAGGCACAACGACGCGGCAAACACCGCGACCGTCAAGCCCGATACAGCTATCTGCCACACATTTTGATATGTCGAGTGTCGAGTGTCGCTGACGGGTTCCGCTGACGGAACTTTGCATGGACGCGACTTTGTCAACAAACTCCATTGACGGAGATTATCAGCAGCCAGGAAAAAGTCAAGAAAAAAAAGTCAAATGCATGGTAGTGCTTCTGCGCTGGTCGATTGGGACTCTCCTGTTAGCCGACGTTTAAGGTGACCCATCGAGATGAGCGACGAGAGCTTCAATTGCTTGTGAGAAAATGGACTCTAAAAGGCGATCAGCGTGTAGGGTCCGCAGTACGCTGCGGACCTTCGTGGTTGATGGATGTTCCTCGTTTCGCCGCGGGCGCTAGCATGCGCGAGCTCGCGAGGTCGTAACGCTATGTGGGGTCCGACATCGCGCTTGCGTCATCGCTTGCGTCCGCCGACAAGTCCGCGGCGAAACTCAGAAGAGGAAGCGCTTCAAGTCTGCGCGCCCGTCTCGAAGCGCCAATGCGCGAATGGGACAGGTGCGGCGGCATGGGTCTGCAACGCGCGGCGGACAGTCATGCGAACTCAGATGTGCGCATTTCGCGTCGGCTGCGAGCGGGCGTGGCGGCGTAAGGTGAGTGATGATCAGAAGATGGGCCGAAGGATGGAAAAAAAGAGCGCCCGAAAATAGGTGGAAAACGGGTGCGAAATGGCGGTAAATCGAGGCGAAATGAGGCGAATCGGCGCACTTTCGCGCGAATGGTGGTGCCGGGCGGTCGGCAAGTTCAGATCGCGGATAAAAGAGGAACAGATGACTGGCGGGTGACGCAAAAGTAGAAGGATAAGGCAGGTGATGGTCGATAAATCAAAAACCCCCATGGCATCGCACGATTCATCTGCACCGATCGCCGTTTTGGATAGTGGCGTGGGCGGTCTGTCGGTGCTGGCGTCAATTCGGGCGCGGTTGCCCAGCGAGGACGTTTTGTATTTCGCGGATTCGGGCCGGGCTCCGTGGGGCGGGCGTTCGCCTGAAACAATCCGAAGGTTCGTGATGCAGATCGCGTCGTTTCTGGATTTGTTCGAGCCCAAGCATCTCGTGCTGGCGTGCAACACGGCGGCGGCGGTGGCGACGTCGGAACTTCGCCGGGCGTTCTCGCATCTGGGCATCACGGGCGTGATCGAGCCGGGCGCTCGGGCGGCGGTCGCGGCGGTGTCGTCTGCCTACTCGCCCACGATCGGCCTGCTCGCGACGGAAGCGACGGTGAGGTCGCGCGTGTTCGAGCACGCGATCGCCGCGCGGAGCATGAAGACGCGGATGCACGCCGCCGCCGCCCCGCTTCTGGCGGCGATCGTGGAAGAAGGTCGCGACCTCGACGACCCGCTCGTGGAACTCGCCTTGAAGCAGTACATCGAGCCGCTGCTGATGAAACGTCCGCACGCGATCTTGCTGGGCTGCACGCATTATCACGTGCTCAGGCCGACGATCGAGCGACTGTTCCCGGGCGTTCTGATCGTCGATTCCGCACACGCGACCGCAGACGATTTGCTCAGGCGGCTGACCTCGACGCAGATGCTCAGGCAAGGGACAGCGAAAAATTCGGCGACAAGTTCGGCGACAAGTTCAAGGTCTGGGACGACAAACGCCGCGGCGGGCAGATGCCAGTTTTTCACGACAGGCGACCCGATTCAATTCTCGCGCGTCGCCCGGCGAATGACGGGCCTGACGCTGGAAGCGACGCCCGTGTCGATCGACGAACTGGAATCGCCTCCTGCTCGCGAATCACTCGTCAATGAATTCAATGACATACGTGACATCAATGAGATCAATGAAATCAATGACACCGAAAACATGGATTCGATCATTGCGGCGTGAATGTCAGCTTCGCGATGACAACATCCTCATCGGGATTCAGCCCGCGACCCGTCGGCCTTCCTCCTCCGCCGCCACCAACGCCAGCGCCTCCGCCACCACCAGCTTGAGGAGATCCGCTTTGTGCAGAACTGTTCTGGGCCGGCCCGACTCGCGGAAGCGCGAACTGCCGCTCGATCGTCCACTTCGTCGCGCCCGCGCTTTTGGCAAGCGCTTCGTATTCGCTCTGACTTGCGAGCAGCCAGATCGTTTTTCCATCCGCCCATTTCGTGAGGTCGGCCGCGAATTTATCGGTGCGGGCCTTGGTCGAACCGGTGAACTTCGACGCGAGCCACTCGGCCTTGGCGCGCTGCTGGGGCGAGGGCGCGTCGGCGTTGTCTTCTGCCGCGACGGTCAAGTTTCGGCCGCCACCTGCACCGCCGCCGCCTGCACCGCCGCCGCCGGCACGTGTGTTGCCGCGAATATTGGTCGGGTCGGCGAGTTTCCAATCGCGGACGAAATCGAGCTGCTGAAGCACGCGCGGGTTGGCGATGACGACATCGCCCGGGCTGGCGACTGTCTCGAGTTCGCGTGTCGCCGCCGCGAGGGGAGTTGTTTGCGAGACGAGTTGTCGAAGCTCTCCCGCGAGTTGCGGGCCGTAGGCGGACGCCTGAATGAACAAGAGCGCGACGACGGTCGCGAGGGCGACGAATCGCGGCAATTCTCGTGTCATGCGTGCCAGCGCTCCGCACGCGAGGATCGCAAGCAGCGGCACGATAGGAACGTAGAACCGCATGGCACCCGCGCCCGCGCCGCCTGCACCGACGGCACCCGCGCCGCCGCCAGCTCCGCCCGCAACGCCGCCGACTGCGCCACCGCCACCAGCTCCGCGTGGCAGAGCGTTGCCGCCGCGTCCGCCG
>JBBQKP010000143.1:0-8697 GCA_038326995.1 Tepidisphaerales bacterium | reverse complement strand
GACGGCAGGGCGCTGATTACGGAACAGGCAGGCAGCTTGCGGGTCATCAAGAACGGGGTTTTGTTGAACGAAGCGGCTTTCGTTTCGCCCAACACTCAGGACGGCGAACGCGGACAGCTGAGTGTCGAGGTCGATCCGGATTTCGGCGAAGTTACCCCCGGCAGTGGCTATGTCTACATCTATCGCACTGTCAGTGTGCCGACCGTACACAATCAGGTCATCCGATTCTGGCTCGAAGGCGACGTCGCCCGACCCGACTCCGAAGAGGTCCTGCTCGATCTTCCCGACTTGCCCAGCGCCACCAACCACAACGGCGGCGCAATGCACTTCGGGCCCGACGGGTTTCTTTACATCGCCACCGGCGACGTCTCCGAGACTGCAACTGCGCCCGACCTCAATTCCCCCTTCGGCAAAATCCTCCGCATCAACCGCGACGGGTCCATTCCCGAAAGTAATCCCTTCTTCAACCAGACCACCGGCATCAATCAGGCCATCTGGGCACGCGGATTGAGAAATCCGTTCACATTCGGTTTCTCGCAAAATGGGCGGCTGTTCATCAATGACGTCGGGTCCAGCGGCGAACGCGCGAGAGAGGAAATCAACGTAGGCAGCGCGGGTGCCGATTTCGGCTGGCCCTCGACCGAAGGCTCGACAACCGCCGCGGGTCTGACTGCGCCGCTCTACAGCTACGCCAAAGCGGGGACTGAAATTACAGGCAATGCCATCGCGGGCGCCGCGTTCTTCGAACCAGACACTTCTCGTTTACCCGCGCGCTACACCGGGACGTATCTCTTTGGCGATTATTCAGAAGGATGGGTCAACGCCTTGGATACCACAGGTTCCACGCCGCGGGTCATTCCCCTGGTCGGGGGGCTGACGCTTGGCGCCGTGAGCGACATTGATGTTGCCCCTGACGGAAGCGTATGGGTTCTCAATTACGCCAGCGGGTTTGTCTACCG
Organism: Tepidisphaerales bacterium; assembly: GCA_038326995.1. Classification (GTDB taxonomy): domain Bacteria; phylum Planctomycetota; class Phycisphaerae; order Tepidisphaerales; family Tepidisphaeraceae; genus JBBQKP01. The sequence goes on along the minus strand of JBBQKP010000143.1, from coordinate 7,738 downwards.
CATCGACTCCGCGACATCGAGCAGGCCACGAATCACGCAGCAGCCTCAGTCGCGCTCCGCGTCCATGGGCGAGCGCATAACGTTCAGCGTGGCCGTCAGCAGCAGCGGCCAGCCGACCTATCAATGGCGCCGCAACGAGGTGCGAATCAGCGGCGCGACGAATGCGAGCTACACCACGCCAGCGCTGACCGCCGGCGACGACAACGCGCGGTATAGCGTGCTGATCAGCAACGCGTTCGGTCGATCCAACAGCGCCGCCGCCGTTGTCAGCGTGAACACCAGCAACAACGCGCCACGCGTGTCTATCAGTTCTCCCTCCGACGCCGGAAACTTTTCCGGTAACTCCATCGTCAGCTTCTCGGGCGGCGCAACCGACACCGAAGAAGGAACGCTCGACCCGAGCCGTCTGACTTGGACAATCATCTACCAAACCGACAGCGTCTTGCGCCCGTTCGCGACTCGCACTGGCATTTCGAGCGGCACGTTCACCATCCCCACGCGTACGCCGTTTGCGGGCACGAATGTGCGATACATCATCACACTAAGAGCCAGAGACGAGCAAGGCGCTGTGCGATCAACTTCCGTCTCGCTCCTGCCTCGAATCTCGACGATCACGCTTCAGACCGTGCCGCGAAATGGAACGGTCTTCTTCGACGGTACGCCTTATCAGGACGGCACGCGCATCGATGTTGTGAGCGGCTATCAACGCGACCTGTCCGTGCCACGGATTCGCACGGCCTCGGGCATCCCTCTTAATTTTGTTCGATGGAATATTGGCGGCGCGAGATCGCAGACGATCAACGCACCGATCCAATCGCGGACCTTCATCGCAACATTCGCGCAGTCGACATCGTCTTTCGCGCCCGCGTCAGTCGCGCCAGCTTCTCTCGCGACCAGGCCGCCGCGCGAAAGCGACGGCCTTCTCGTATGACGCCTGATTTGTGGCATGATGAATCGCGATGAAATTCGTCGACCTCGGCACGATCGGATATCGCCAGGCTTGGGATCAGCAGCACCGCGCGCACGAAAAAGTAATGAACGGCGGCGAAGAAATTATTTTTTTTCTCGAGCACACGCCCGTCATCACGCTGGGCCGACAATCGCAGAAATCGACCGAGAATCTGCTGTTTTCAGCGGATGAACTCGAAGCACGCGGCATCGAACTAATCGAGAGCGATCGCGGCGGCAACGTGACGTTCCACGGCCCGGGACAACTCGTCGTCTACCCCATCATTCGACTCATTGACTACACACTTTCCGTCGGCGCATATGTGCGGCTGCTTCAGGAAGTGATCATCGAAGCACTATTTCAAATCGGTATTGAGAGTGAGTTGAGCCCTGCAAACGTGGGCGTTTGGGCGCGCGAGAAGGATAATGAAATAGCACCGCTCGCGAAGGTGTGCGCAGTCGGTGTTCGCGTGAAGCGCGGCGTGACAATGCACGGCCTCGCGCTCAATCTGACAACAAATCTAAATTATTTTCAGTTCATCAATCCGTGCGGATTGTCTCTTCCCGTCACTTCGGTTTTGCGCCTCACGAATCAAGATTGCGCGGCAATCGCGCCGATGAAAGTACGACTTGCAACGATTTTCCGACAAAAACTCGACTCCATCCGACGCACCCCATCTTAAGGCGGTGATGAGTGAATAGGCCCATCATGCGGTGGACGAGATCGAGCGCGACACAACATCTACGATTTTTTCCTGTCAAGACGGGTAATCCCCGTTGACGATTGTCGGACACGATTTAGGATAGGACTAAAAGGAAAGGAGGTGACACGAATATGGCAAAGAAAGCAGCAGCTAAGAAGACCACGAAGAAGGCGACCAAGAAGACTTCGAAGAAGAGCAAGTAACTCACTTCGAACTCTCGACTTGGTCTAACGGGTGCCGCAGGCCTGCCGAGTCGTTCGAGTCGTTCAACAAAAACATCTTACCCGTCGCGCGAGCCGTGTGGCTCCGAATCACTCCGGTCGTGCGACAGAACAAAAGAAACCTTCCCTGCCACGGCGGAAGGTTTCTTTACGTTTAGGCGCAGCGTTCGAATCGCGCTAATAGTGCGAGTCGCGCGTTCGATCAATGTGATGTCGTAAAGCGATCACGATCGCGTCACAGGAAAGTCCCGCAAAATCACGACATCACCGGCCGTCATCCGTCGGTGTGGCGGTCGGCTTCGTTGTTGGTGTTGCGGCGGCTCGGCGATTGTCGCGCAGCGTTTCTTTCGCCTCGGCCTCGGCGATCAGTCGCTTGGCTTCAACAAGCTGCTCGGGCGTCAACCACAGCAGCGACATCTCACGCTCCTTCACACGCAGCTGCGCAATCTCCTGCGCGATTTGCCAGCGGACGGCGATGAGCTGTTCCTTCTGCTGCATCGACAGGCCTGGGATTCGCGTGAACGGGAAATTAATCCGAACCTGCTTGCCCGGATCCAGGTTCGTTTGATCGACCGGCGGGAGCAGGGCGGGCTTTGTCGCCGGCGAAGCTGCGGGAGTTGCTAATGCCGGCGCTGGTGTTGGTGCTGCGGGCGCTGGCGCGACAAGCATGCCGCCGCCGATCACGGTGAAAGAGCAGCCGATCAAAATCATCGAGAGTGAGAGTGTTTTCATGATGTGGTTCCTTTCAAGAGTCTGATGGAAAATTCGAAAGTGATTTGCGCGTCGCTTCTATCGACGCCATACGGTCATGGATATCCGAATTCAGGCCCGGCTGGCAAGCCACTTCAAACAACTGCGAGTTCAACTCAACTGAATCAGAGCGGCTTGAGATCGATGCTTTGACTGCAGAACGAAAGACAACGCCCCGTAAGCGGCCTGTTAAAACCCACGATAAAAACCTGTGAAAAGTCATGACGTTCATTTATGTCAACGCTCGACGAAACTCTCATCGTGCGACATGATCGCGGCATGCAGTCCATCAATTCATTGATCGATCTCTCGCCCGTCCCGACTTTGATGTCGCGTGTGAAGAACGAGCTGTCGGCGACGTTCCCGGCCGGGTCGGAGGTGCGTGTGAGTCGCGCGCCGGGCCGACTCGATGTGATGGGCGGGATCGCCGATTACACGGGCAGTCTGGTGTGCGAAATGCCGCTGGATCGTGCGGCCGGGGTCGTGCTGGCGTCGCGTGCGGATCGGCAGTGCAGCATCTTCAGCTTTAATCTGCTGGATGATCACAAGCCATTTACGCTGCAGATGTCGCTGGACGATCTCGCCGCCGCCAGTATCGAGCAGCTTCGCGAGGGCTTCGCGCAGCCCGGGCGAAAGTGGGGCGGATATCTGCTGGGCTGTCTGGCGATTTTGCACGAGCAGAAGTTGATCGATTTGCGCGATCCGTCGCTGCGTGGATTTAATCTCGCGCTCTTGAGTGATGTGCCCAGCGGCGCGGGCGTCTCCAGCAGTGCGGCCATTGAGGTCGCGACGATGATGAACCTTGTCGATCACTACGGCCTGCGCGATAAGCTCGGCGCCCTGTCACTGGGCGCCCTGTGTCAGCAGGTCGAGAACCGCATCGTGGGCGCGCCGTGCGGTGTGATGGATCAGATCGCCAGCAGCGCGGGCGAGGCGGGTTCGTTCATGCAGCTTCGATGTCAGCCGCACGAATTGCTCGAGCCTTTATTTTTGCCGAAGGGCACGAAGGTCATCGGCATCAACAGCAATGTGAAGCACTCTGTGGGAGGCGGGGCGTATGGGAAGACGCGGTGCGGCGCGTTCATGGGGCACAAGATCATTTTGCAGAAGATGGGCGAGCTGGGAAAACGCGCGGGCCTGGAAATGACGGGCGACCCGATGAACGGCTATCTCGCCAACCTCGACCCGGCCGACTACAAGCAGCTTTTTCGCGGGAGTATTCCAGAGCGAATGCTGGGCCGAGATTTTCTGACGATGTACGGCCCGACGATCGACAAGGCGACGTCGGTCGATCCGCAAACGACGTATTCCATTCAGGCGGCGACGGATCACCACGTGATGGAGGCGCGGCGAGTTCGCGAGTTCGTGCGATATCTGAATGAGGCCGCTTCGCTCGAGCACGGCAGTGCGCAATGGCAGCTTGCGCTGGATAAGGCCGGCCATCTCATGTACGCGTCGCACGTTTCATATTCGAATAACGCCGACCTTGGCGCGGTGGAGTGCGATACGATTGTCGATCTCGTGCGTGCCAACGAGCACGCGGGATTGTTCGGCGCGAAGATCACCGGCGGCGGCAGCGGCGGGACGGTGGCGGTACTTTGCCAGGACACGCCCCAGGCCGACGAGGCGATCGCAGAGATCATGAAGCAGTACGAACAGCGTGAAGGGAAAGTTGCCGAGCTGTTTGCGGGCAGTAGTCCCGGCGCGTGGCGGGCGGGGACGGTGAAGTTGGGACTGTAAAGCCGTAACGCGCGATTATTAAGCGTCGACGAATTTAGAAATTGCGTTGACAGCTGGTGGTGCGGCAAGGTCGCGAGCGAGCGCGAGGCGCGAGTAAAGCATGCCGAAGCTGTGGCGATGGTAGAGGCGGGTTGCGGGGAGGTTGTTGGTGTCGCAGCCGCAGAGCAGCTGGCCGCCGCCTTCGCGGTGGCAGGCGTTGACGGAGATTCGCATGAGCACATCACCCAGGCCACGCCCGCGCCCGGAGGGTGAGAGGCCAATGTAAACGATCTCCATGCCGTCGCGTCGGTGCAGTCGTGAGAGAAGCAACACACCCACATCGTTGCCCGCAGGGTCTGAGAGAACAAACCACAATTCGGGGTCGAACTCACCGGCGTGTTTATGCCCGACGAGAATATCTTCGATGTTGCGGCGGCCGTTGAGTGCGGGGCAATCCATCGAGCCCAGATAAGAGCGTTCGATCGTTCGCGCGAATCGCGGGTGGGTGACGCGGTCGTATTGCGTGAGAACAAAGCCGTCAGGAATCACTCGCCCGCCGATGGGTGTGTGCACTTCGCGCGCGAGATAAATCAGCTCTGCGACATGAGAAAATCGCGCATCAAGGACGGCCCGCAGGACGGCCTGGTGTTCGGGGTTGATGAGAATCTGCGCCATGCGGATGCCGTCTTTTTCCGCATCAAGGCAAGCCTGATCGAGCAGGTGCGCGACGGTTTCGTTCGACACGCCGGGCCTGAGTCGGGCCGGCAGCATGAGCAGCATGGTCTTGCCCGGCGTGGGCATGGGCAGCGCGGCGAAGGAAAGGCGTGACCGCTCGGCCGCGACCCAGATGCCGGTGAGGTCGATCCCGCGTGCGACAGAGAGTTGCAGAAAGTCCAGGACGGCGTCGTCGTCGCCCGCATTTTGCCCGGAGCCCGTAAGAATCAGCCGAAGAGCCTGCTCGATCTCTTCGCGCTTGACAGGTCGGACCTCCAAAGGCTGTGCCTGGGGAACGTCGCGACGACGGAGAATGTTTGACAGCCCGGCCAAGTCATCGAAAGATAACCGGATACGGACTCGCGGCAATCTGATCGCGAGGAAATCAGCAGAACTTCAAGCACCCATAATCATGAACACGACCCCATCGAATCGCCGCTCCTCCTTGTTCGTCCCTCAGCGTATCGCTCGAATGACCCCGCGCAACAGCGCTCGGATAGTCATTGGCGCGGCCGCGATTGCGGCAGTCGTTACTGCTATTAGTTCGATGGTAATTGGCACGTCGTCCTCCTCATTTTTGGTTTCCACAGCTCACGCCTTCCCGACACCGGCGATCGCGCCCGTCGCGTGGCAGCTCAATTTCCTCAGCGAGCTTCCCCGACGCATCACCGTCGAAGTGCCGGGTTCCAACGTGCCCAAGGCCTTCTGGTATGTGACTTACACGGCCACCAACAACACGGGCACAGAGCAGATGTTCTTCCCGGTGATTGAAATCGTCGACAAGAGCGGCAACGTGACGTTGGCCAACAAGGGCGTCGCGACTCGCGTGTTCGAACGCATTCAGGAGCGTGAACGCGCCCGGCCGATCATCTTCCCGCTTCAGATCGCCGGGACGATTTTGCAGGGCGAAGATCAGGCGAAGTTCGGCGTGGCGGTGTGGGAAGAGACCGACGCGCGGCCCGGAACATTTCAAATTTACTTCGCCGGGCTTTCGGGCGAGGTGCAGCCGCTCGTCGGGTCAGACGGCAAGCCCACAGTCGATGCGGAAGGCAAGACCATCACTCTGCGAAAGACGATGCAACTCGAATACACCGTTCGAGGCGATGAGCTTTACGCGGGCGATCCTGTTGTGGCCGGCGCGAGCGGTTGGGTAATGCGTTAAAGAACGGCGATCCATAGCACGTATTGTTTTTTTGAAACACTTCAGGTGTTTGCAGCAAATCGCATTTGTTTGGACGTTTTCGGTGCCACGACTTGTATTCAAGTCGTGAAAGGCGCGAGCAGTCGAATCGTTTGTATTTTTCAAGCGCATCACGACTTGCGTACAAGTCGTAGCACCAGATATCGCGAAATTCTGGCATTCGGCTGAAATGTTACGTTTTTTTGAAACACAACGAGATCCGTTCGTGGATCAGTTTGATGGGCGTGTAGTCGCGTCGGATGCGACGCGTTCTCATTCCGCGAGCGGCAGAGCTACATTTAACCAATAACTTCGGACCGATCATTATGGATTTGTAACACGGCAGCCGAAAGCAGACGCAATTAAACGAGCCGCGAACGTGAGTAAGCGGTTTCCGCGAATCGCCGTGAAGAGTTCAAGATGCGGATTCGTTTCTGGCCCGTCCGGCAGGACACTTTCTTTCCGCATTTGAAGAGGAAATGCGATGTCCTGACGGACGGTCCAGAACGGCGTGAACGGCGCAGCGCCGGGTGCCACTTTCTGGTACTCCAGAGCGTGCCGGAATGTCTGCCCAATCGCACGCTCAGCCGCATTTTTTGCGAGTACGCAACACGCGGCACCCGGCTTCTCTAACTGCGAACAAGTTCGCGCCGAATCTGTTGATATTTATTAAGAAAAGTAGGGCGGGATTCATCCCGCCGATTGTGAATAGAAGGAGGGCCGGGTGCCACGTTCTGGTACTCCAGAGCGTGCCCGGGACGTGTCCAACGGCACGCTTTCTGAGTACACAAAACGTGGCTCCCGGATAGAAACTTTCATCAGATCAAATGATGCGAAGATTTTGTATGGTGGGTTTTCAACCTGCCGTTTTGTTGCGTCACGCAGGCTGGTGGGCTGAAGCCCACCCTACCCTTGTTGCTTCGTGGTGAGAACAGAATTCACACGCGCTTCAAATCTGCGCGCCTTTGACGATGCGCTTCTGTGCGATTGGGAAATGTGATGTCGACATCGGTCTGCAGCACAAAGTGCAACTCAAATGTGCACATTTCAAGCCCGCCGGGGTGCGCGTCGGCGGCGTAAGGTGAGTGACGATCGGGAGATGGGCCGAGGGATGGAAGAAGTGAGCGTCGGAAAATGGGTGGTAAACGGATGCGAAATGGCGGTAAACAGGGGTGAATTGCGGCGAATCGGCGCAATGTCGCGCAAATGGCCGCGACGACAGGCGGCGGCAGTTCGCAACTAGTCGGGCCGTTATTCGTGACGGTGAAGTGATGCAGACAACAAGATCAATACAACGACATCCACGACATCCACATTTCTGACGGCGGTGAAGAATCGGCCAGTCGATTTAGATCGCGGTATTCCACTGGTGAGTCAGAAATTCGAGCACGGCCTTGCCTCGCACCGCCGGGTTGAAGTCGCGTGCCTCGATCGAAAGGTCGCCGGTGTAATTGGCCTCGCGCAAAATCCGGAAGACGGGGCGGTAATCGCTCAAACCCGTC
>JBBQKP010000142.1:0-8706 GCA_038326995.1 Tepidisphaerales bacterium | reverse complement strand
TTGCGTTGCGAAAGTTGGTGGGCTGAAGCCCACCCTACCCTCTTATAGTCGAGCGTCGAATCAACCGAAAATGCGGTGTCCTGCCGGACCGGCCAGAAAGCAGAGAGGAACGGATGGCAATCAATTCTCGCGCCCTTAGCTTGGAGGGCGGCAGTCCCTGCCGCCGGGAATACGAATGGTTCGGCAGAAGCGTCACCGAGTGACGCCCTCCAGTGACGTGCGCGGGAACGTACCGGGATTCGTATTAGAGACCCGCGACGTTGTACAGCGCTGTCGGGCCGGACATCGTGCCGTCGTTCTCGCTTGCGTCCGCGGTCAAGTCCGCGGCGAAACGAGGATTGAGGATAGTTCCGCAGAATACTGCGGACCCGACAAGACTACGGGAATGTGTTCCTCGTTTCGCCGCGGGCGCGAGCCTGCGGAATCCCGCGACATTGCAGAGCGCTGTCGGGTCAGATGTCGCGCCGTCGTTCTCGCTTGAGTTCGCGGACAAGTCCGCGGCGAAACGAGGATCGAGGAAAAGGTCCGCAAAATCGCGCGAATCGCTGAAAAGGGTTACTCACAGGGTTCCGCAAGTTGTTCGTCACGATCTTTCGAGCGTCCGATAGTCAACAATTTCGCACCTTTATCGATCGCGCGCGCCGTTGCCGTCGATATAACCAAAACCACATGACACGCGACACCCCCAACTGGCAGCCGACCGACACCCGAATCGCCGTCGTCTTTTTCCTCGTCGCGACGCTCCTTGCCGCGGCGTACGTGCTGGTTCGCCACAACGGCACGCTCGATGAAGAGCCGCGCGTCGGCACGCACCTCGCGCTGGGTCACGGGTTTCGAACCTCGCTCGATCCGTCCCCGACCGCAGAGTTCACCGCATGGGTTCCGCCCGGCTACCCGATGGTCTGCGCGGCCGTCTATAAGGTGCTCGGCGTCGAAACGCCGGCCGCGCTCAAGGCGCTTCTGCTCATCAATGCCGTCGCGTTCGGGGCACTGGTCGGCGGCGCGTTCACGCTCGGCAGGCTCATCTTCGGCAGGCAAGTCGGCGTGATGGTTGCGGGGCTGTTGATCATTCATCCGCTGTTTATTTTGCGGCTCAATTATTTCTGGCACACGTACATCGTGCAGGCCATGCTGATGTGGCTTGCGGTCTGGGCGATCGCGATCTCGCGATCAAGCAGCTCGCGCGGCATACCATCCGGCGTTCGCCAGTTGAACCTCGCATCGGGCGTTCGCCCGTGGAAGCTCGCATCTTTCGGTGCTTTGCTGGGCGTGCTGGTGCTCTTCAACGGCTCGTTCATCCTGGTCGCGCCCGTGCTGGGCTGGCTCGCGGTAAGGCACGAAAAGTTCCCGAAGCAGGTCGCGATGGCGGTGATCTCGGCCGGGTGTTTTCTGCTGGTCATCACGCCCTGGACCGTCCGCAATTACGCAACGTTCGACAAGCTCATGTACATCCGCCGCGGCGCGGAACTGGAGATGTGGATCGGCAACCTCCGCGGTAGCAACGGCTGGCAAGACCTTTCCATCCACCCTTCCATTCCCATGCTGGGCGTCACGCCGAATCCTGAAAATTTGAAGATGCGAGAAATGGGCGAGGCAGCATATTTCAAATATTGCGGCGAGCGCTTCAAGGCCGAATACGACCACGACCCGTCCGCCTATTGGGTCCGCACCGTTCGTCGCGTCGGGTATTTGTTCGTCGGGCCGATGAGCGCGCCGTCGATCACACAGGTCAGGCTTTCGAGCCGCGGCGACCTCGCACGATTCGCCTTCGACTGGATGATCTTCGCCCCCGCGTGCCTGGGTCTCATCTTCGCGTATCGCCTGGGCTACAAATTTCTGTGGATCATTCCGCTCTCGCTGATGTCCACGATTCCGTATTTGTTTAGCCACGTGAACTATCGATTCACACTGCACATTCGGCTGCTGTTACTGATGGCGGCGTGCTTTCTGGTGTGGGCGATTTATCGGCGTGTCACGAGCGGGCAATGGCCGACGAAGGGGGCGTGAGTGAGGAAAAGCTGCGTTTATCTAAAACGGAACAGACGAGACAACATGACATTTACAGGGGTCAAGTGGAATGCAATCACCTATTTTCATCGGGCGTTCAAGTGCGTCAGGATCTGGAACAACGGGGAGTAGGGTCAGCAAAAACAAATGGACCACAAGCATTCGCGGTGCTGACGTTCTGACAAGCCGGGTCGGGCGAAACCGATCACTGGCGAGTCAGATGAAGCACGCCTTGTTTCACCATCTCACCCAGCGCGACGCGCGCCGCCCCAAGCACAGCCTCGCGAGCACCGTTAAAAAAGTTAAGTGTCACCCTCTTCGCGACTTTCGGCTGCGCGTCGATCGCCCGCAAATAGCTCTCACCCGCAGTGCTCAAAGCCAGATGGCTCATGCCAAATTTCATGTCGCCGAAAGTGCTCAAGTCGTTCCACCTGATATAAACAAGACCAAAGCCCTGAAGCAGCGAGCTGCGTTTTTTCATTTCCTCCATGTCGATGTCGATCTTGTCGATCACCGCACCGGGCATGATCGAACCCGGCTCGTTATACCCCGGGCAGAGCTCGCGCAAGGCGTACAGCAGTTCAAGTTCTCCTTCGTTGATAAAAATTTGTCCGGACAGTTGTGCGGTGTTGGTCATGATGAACCTCGAAAAGTGTTTGGATTGGATGGTCAGTTTCGCGCGTGGTGGACAGGCGCTACAGTGGGAAGCTCAATTCGCGTTGAGCGCGAACGATCACGCGGGCAGTTCGTGCACGTCATACAGTGTCAGCACATCGGCGTTGATGCGTTTCTGGGCGGACTCGACGGTCCGTTCGTATTCTTCACGGTCGCGATCGCCCAGCCCCGCCGATGCCTGCAACGCACGCTTGGCGGTCATGATCTGCCTCACGCTCGCCTCAATCCGCTCCGCCAGCTTCTTCTCCGCAACGGTGACGGGGAGTTTGATGGGAAGGTCGCGGATAAAGCGTACTTCGCAATTCAACCAGCCACCTCGAAAGCGGGTGCCGGTCGTGAGCTTAACTCGATGCATCAGTTCACTATTGAGCAATCCATTGAGGAAATGAAGTTGTTTTGCCTCATGCGGAATGATCGCATTTCCACCTGCAGCACCGCCGGAGAAAATCAAGTTACCCGGTTCGTCCAATGCCACATGCAGGTATTCGCACATGTCTGGAATCATCAATTTCGGTCGGGACAGGGCAACAAAATTCTTGGGGTAGATATAGCCGTACCAGTCCTTGCGAGTTCGCATCCGCCCAGACTCGCGATCTTGGAGTTGCTCACAAACCTCGGTCAGATATTTCCATGCATGAGGTGCTTTGGATTGAAGCGTAGCCTCGTCCATGAACTCAAACGTTTCGCCGTTGATCGAATAGGGGAAAAGCAGTGCCAATATGCTAGGCTCAGGCAGATAGGCGCGCATGTGTTCCGACTTCACCAAAGTCCGAAGCACGTTACGTTCAACTATGTGCCGCTTACCCGTTGCACGCGACTCGAAATAAACAGTGCGTGCGTCGATTGCCACAATACTGCCGATATAGATTTTGTCACCGCTTGTCTTGAGTCCTTGCGCGAGCCTTGCAATCTGCGAGAGCGGCACAGTGCCCGCGAAGCAAAATTGCTCATTGGGCGGGTTAATGTTCCACCCTTGGGAGTCAGGAACCGGCCAACTAAAACGAATGCTGTTCGCAAAATTCCTATTGTCATCAAGCATCGACAACATCGATGCGCCATCTTTAAGCACTTCGATACGCGATACATCAACCAGCGTGTCCGTCGCCTTTCCTCCGAACACTTGAATCGCCGTGTAGGTTGTAGCACCGTGAAAGACTTGTTGGTCGCCGAAGTCGATGACGCTGCGAAGCAATTTGCCTTCGGCGATGATCTTGCGGAGTCCGGCACCGTAAGCGGCTTGCCACCATTTGTGGGGCATGATGAAGCCCATCAATCCGTCGGGTTTAAGCAAGCCGCGTGCCTGTTTGCCGCCGGTCAAACAGCGTTCGGTGAACACGACGTAAATGTCGTAGTTGCCCTTAGCAGCGCTGGCGTATTGCCATTTGTAAAATTGGCAGGCTTCGGGATTCCACTTGGTCAACTCCTGCACACGGATGTAAGGAGGATTGCCGATGATGCAGTCAAAACCTTTTCCGGTCTCCATGGGTTCACCAAGGATGCGTCCGAATCCGCGGGTCGAGCTGTGCCAGTCGAAGGCGTTGAGCTTAAACCTGACGTTTTCATCGCCGGTGAACAACCCGCCGTGGAGGTGGTTGGCATACTGATCGAGCCGGTCTTGATCGACCAGGCTGTTTCCGCACCGGATGTTGTTATCGAGCGGGGGAAGCAGGCGTTGTTCGTTGATCGTGCGCCAGTCTTGGGGGAGGTCGGCGAGCATCTTGATATAGAGCGACATGATGCTGACCTCGACGGCTTGTGCATCGATGTCTATGCCGAAGACGCAGGACGTGAGCAGTCGGCCCTTGAAATCGGGCGTGAGCTTCCAGACCTTATCGATCTTCTTGGCAACGCCGAATTCGTCGGTGTCGAGGATGCGGGATTGTTGGTAGGCAATCGGTTGCTTTTTCCTGGAGCCGGGGAGCTTCTCGGTGGCGAGTTTCGGATCGTCGCGGATGGCGCGTTCGCAATGGCTTACAAGCAAATCGAACGCGGCGATGAGGAACGAACCCGACCCGCACGCCGGATCGAGAATCGTAAGTTCGTGATCGAGCAAATCGAGTGGCTTTTTGCCATTCAGCCGGGGCGCGACGACGCGGCGGAGGATCGAATCAACGACAAACTTGGGTGTGTAATAAACGCCCTTGGCGTGGCGGACTTCGGGCTTGGGTTCGATCTCGATCTTGCTGCCTTTGACGACGATCGTAGAGCCGAGGAATTGTTCGTAGATAGTGGCGAGCAAGTCATCGCCGAGCACGACGAAATTGGCGCTACTCTGGGGCGGGTAGAACTCGGCGATCAGGTCGCGGAGCACGCTAGGAGTGAAATCGCACTTTTCAACTTCGTGCGGCTTGAACAGATAGCCGTTGAAATCTCGGTCGTACGAACGGAACTCACGCACGAGCAAATCGCGAAGGGAATGGTCATTGTCGTTGGCTTGATCGACCAAATCGCGGAGCGAACCGTAGTTGACGACTTTGCGGTCTTCGCAAATCCGCATGAAGACGACGCGGTCGATCAGGCGCTGGGTGAACTCGGTAAGTCTGGCGCAGCCACGTGCGGTTTGCACGTCGGGAAAAAGCGTTTTGTTATGTCGATACAGATCGGCCGCGATGTGGGTTCGTTGCAGATTGAGTTGGGCGAGGAAGGCCTTGCCAGCGGGAACGTCACCGCGCAGTTCAAAGAGTTGACGATCAATGCCCCGTATGCGCTGACTGGCGCGCGTTTTACGCACCTTGGCACGCAGACGATCGAGCGACCCGCCTGCGACGGCGTCGCGCCCGAATGTCGCCAGCAGCACGTCCCATTGCGCAATGTAGTCACTGTATTGCAGCGAGAAATCGGCCACCAGACCGTGTCGGGGCGCATGAATGTCTGGTTTGTACCCGGTGTCGAACAACCGGAAATGTTCGAAATCGGTGAGAATGGCAAAAGGCAGACCAATGGCGTAGGCGTCGCGCTTGGTCTGAAAGATGGCGTCGCGATCGGTATCCAAATTAACCGAAGGCTTTTTGGCTTCGCAGGTAAACCACTTCTGTCCGGCAATACAGAAGAGGTAGTCCGGGGCGCGGGAACGCAAGGCGTCACGCTCGGCGACTTCGATAGAGGGCTCGATGATCACTTCCTGAACGTCGACATCAAGCCCGTTACGGTTGGTCACGTCCCATCCGAGCAATTTGAAAAACGGATTGAGGAAGTGATACCGAAGTGTCGCTTCTTTGGTCTCAGGCTTTTTAAATCGCGCAATATTTGTGGAAAAATTTTCGACAAGTGTTCTCAGTTCGTCCAGGTTGTCACTCATTGTGCAGCCCCATTATGTGTTTGGTGGAAGGCGATCCCATCACCCGTGAACGCAGATGATAATGACACTCAGTTATTGGGGCAAAGGATGTCGAGATGGTGGATCAAATGCCGTCCGGAGATCGCAGCGCCGCAGTCGCGGAAGGAAGAGCGGCGAGTGGGTGGGTGGAACGACATTTCGAAACTCGCCCGACTGCAACTTGCGTCGTGCGGTTTGAGCGTCAGTGAATGCACTCTTACGCGAAGACGGCGAATACTTGGCCAGAGGCGGAGAGTTTGGTTAAAGGGGCGATATGAGGCAAATCGACCGCTGTTTTGGTTGGCGTCGAGATCAAATCCTGAGTTTTGTACTAAAATCTCCACTGTGTTGTTCGCTCACATACGGCCGTTGTCGGAAATTCGGAATTCGCCATCGAATTGTTTGCGTTTCGTGAGAATAAGTACATGCCTTGCTCACAGGCCTCATAAACCGCCCACTTGCACCCGATTTCGGAATATCCGATAAGTTAAGTCGGATTTTATTCTTGTGATTCCGATTTGGGGCGATAATGTTCGCTTCATCGGGACGCCGGCGTGGCGGGCCGAGACTTCTCGCGACCGACCCAACTTTCTTTCGTCAAATCGACTTTCCACGAGGCCCAAATGCGATCAATCAGCCAAGCCCTTGCTTCAGCCCGTTTTTCTGCTTTTAGTCTTTCTGCCGTTTCGTCGGCGATCCTGGTGTCATCCTTTGTGGTCGGCTCGCTCGCCACCTCCGCACAAGCGGCCGTCGCGTGGGACGCGCCCGCCGGTGCGACCTCGACCTTCTCATGGGCGAACGGCTCGAGCGCCAACGGCTTTTACGGCTCGCCGCTGATCACCGACACTGGAATGTTCTTCACGCCCGGGCTGTTCAGCTCCATCCAGACCAACGGCGGGATGACGACCATCAGCGACTTCCTCACGGTGGACCTGGCCATCACACAGCCCGATTCCGGGCCGAGAAAGCAGTTCACCAGCTTCAGAGTCATGCAGTTCGGCGACTTCCAGCTGATAGGCACGGCCTCGGCGAACATCGTCGGCGGGCTTGAGATCACGACCGTCGAATCCCTCCCCGCCCAGCCGGGCTTTGTGCCCGCTGCCAATGGATCGGTCTTCAATAACAACGACGTCAGCAATTATCGCCACTACACCGGAACCACTTCCGACCCTGTCGATCCGCAGCCCTTCTCTGCCGCAATCGACAGTGGTTCAATCACTCGGCTGTGGGACGGCTCGCTCGAGGTGATTCTACCGGCCGGCGTGACCAGGGTTCGCTTCCAGCTCACCAATTCGATGACGACCACCGCCAGCAACGGTGGGGCCGCAACGATTCAGATGAAGGCGGTCCAGAATCCCTTTACGATCGAAGTCTTCGCCGCCGACATTCCCGAACCCGCATCGATGATGGTTCTGGGCGCGGCCGGGATGCTGATCCTCAAACGCCGCCGGGTATAAAAGTTTCCAGTCAGAACGAACGCCCGAGTTTCGGCAGTAGGATCTGCTCACTTTCCGCGAACGTGGATTTCCTCCGGCCCGTCCGGCAGGACACTGCATTTTCTCTTCGTGTGCGGAATGAAAATGTCGCGTGCGGACCGGCGGGAAACGAATCCGGATCCTGAACGCTTCTACATAATTCGCAAAATCGCTTACAAACGTGAGCGGCTCGTTCAATGCCGTCTGCTTTCGCACGCGACGATCTACTTCGTGTTGACCTGCGAGCGCATGGCGACAGCCCGCAAGACGAGCGGGCGGGATTCGGCCTCGCCGCCGCTCTTGGGAGAAAGGCGAAGTGTCATGGACTGTCGGTCCACGGGTTTCCAAGGCGCGAGCTCCGCGAAGAAATCAAACGGCACCCACTGCCACCACGGTGCGGTCACGTCCTGAGTCGTCGTCAGGGTTTCAAAACCTTCCTTACGAACGACGACGTCGTATTTGCCGTACCACGTGAAGTCGCGGGTGAGCGGCGCTCGGCCGACCTCTTCGTTGTTCAGGAAGACGAGCCCGCCTTGCGGAATCGTGTTGATGGTCATCTCGCGACGGGCGCAGCCCGAAAATAGAGTGACTCCGAACAAGGCGGCGATGAAAAGGTGCTTCACGCCGACGACTGTATCAGCCATCGGGTTCGGCGTCGATTCAGGCACGCGGTGTACTCCCCGGAACGGGTTCTCAGTGCTGTCCGGTGAAGCGATACGAATTGCGATGAAGCCAGGTGGTCTGATGTTGCACGGAACAGCCCGCCGTCTTAGGTTCACGCTTCACATGACCTATTGCCTCGGCATTCTGACCAAAGACGGAATCGTGATGGCGGCGGACTCGCGAACGAACGCGGGGAGCGACCAGGTCAACACGACGCGAAAAATGTACTCCTTCACGCAGCCGGGCAAGCGTGCGATGTTCATCGCCACCAGCGGCTCGCTTAGTTGCGCGCAGAGCGTCATTACCCTCCTGCGACGCCGCTTCGACAAGGGCGAAGGCCTGGCCGCGGTCGAGACGATGTACGACGCTGCCCGAGTCGTCGGCGAGGTCGTGCGCGAAGTGGCGAAGACCGATCGCGATCATCTCGAGCGCGACAACATGAACTTCAACGTCAACCTGCTTCTGGGCGGGCAGATCGGCGCGGAGTCGCCGCAGCTTTATATGATCTATCCGCAGGGCAATCCGCTTCGAGCCAATGAGGATGCGCCGTTTCTTCAGATCGGCGAGGTG
>JBBQKP010000141.1:0-8783 GCA_038326995.1 Tepidisphaerales bacterium | reverse complement strand
CCGTGATTACATTTGTTTTCTCGCGTCCACTTTCTTTTGTGCGTTCGTATCGCACAGGGCGCGCCAAAGTTCACCAACGGAGAATTCAAATGAACGCTTCCACGACCATCACCGCCGTCGATTTCAGCAACACCTTAAATGACCTTATCGAGATTTGCATTGACGGGCAGAAGGGTTTCGCGTCAGCCGCCGATGCCATGGATAATCCTCAACTGAAGGCGGAGCTAATGGGGTTTAGTCAGCAGCGAATGGAGTTCGCGGGTGACTTGCAGGACCTGCTGTCAACATCCGGCGATTCACCGGCCACGACCGGCAGTGTTGCGGGCACGGTTCATCGCGGCTGGCTCAATTTGCGAGACGCGGTGAGCACGCGCGAGACCTACGTCATTCTCGCCGAGTGCGAGCGTGGCGAGGAGTACGCAGTTTCCGCATACAAAAGCAGCATCGACGAAGGGCTCGGTCATGACGTGGATCAACTGATTCGGCAGCAGTACACCAAGGTGCAGGCCACACACGATCGCGTGCGTGCGCTGCGTGACGCCGCAAAGCCCAAGTAATATTCGTCGAGCAAGTATTATTCATCTCGCTATCGGTTTCACAATCAGTTGACTTTGACTACTCAAAATGGTGGAAATTTCCATGCATGAAGTTGAAACTGAGAACCCAGAAAAAAGTGCTGGTGGCCAGACTGACTGGCGATCATGGTTGACCCAGCGGTCGTACTATAATTCGTCCATTTCATTTAATGACTATCGCCTCATCCTTGAATTCGGACGGGCGATGCGAATCCGCTTTCCGAATCCGGATGGGTTTGAACAGCGTCAGGCCGAATTGGGGAAGGAATGGGAGCAGTTTCGAACCCAAACCGGGCTTGAGTGGGTTCAGGTGAAATCGGCCGTCGCGGATTCGTGGCAGCGGGGCGAGGAACTCATCGCCGACGCGAGGGCGAACGAAGGAAATTTCGATCATCAGCCGACGTTCGGCGAAGACGGAAGAATGACGCCGCGAAACCTCGATGAACCCAATCGCTAGGCGAGAAAATATCCGGAGTAACACGATGGGCAATAATTCGAGTAAGGCCGGAAAATCCACTTCTCGTAAGCTTAGGCCTTTACAAACTCAAGCCAGGCCGGGTTCAGAAGCTGCTATGAAACCCAAGCCGGTGACGATCAGTCCCGGCTATCGGGGCAGCGGCAAACTGGAAGGTCGCGTAGCGCTGATCACGGGCGGCGACAGCGGAATCGGGCGTGCGGTGGCGGTTCACTTCGCGGCCGAAGGCGCTGACGTCGCAATCTCTTATCTCAGCGAAGACGCCGATGCACGTGAAACGGCAAAGCTCGTCAATGCATACGGCCGGCGATGTGAGTTGATCTCTGGCGATCTAATCAGTCGAAAAAACTGCGTGAAAGCCGTCGAGCGGACAATCGAAAAATTCGGTAGGCTCGACATTCTCATCAACAACGCGGCCGCGCAGTATCCGCAGGATTCGATCGAAGACATCACCGAAAAAGATCTTGACCGCACATTCAAGGTGAACATTATGTCGATGTTCCACCTCACGGCCGAGGCTCTTCCGCACCTGCGAAAACAATCGGGCTCGACCATCATCAACACGACCTCTGTCACTGCGTATCGTGGTAGCCCGAAGCTGCTCGATTACGCCTCGACCAAAGGCGCGATCGTGTCGTTTACACGATCACTGTCGGGCTCACTTGCGAAGGAAAATATCCGCGTCAACGGCGTCGCGCCAGGGCCGATCTGGACGCCCTTAATTCCCTCAACTTTTGACGCGACGAAAGTCGCCAAGTTCGGCAGTGATGTGCCGATGGGCAGGGCGGGCCAGCCCTGGGAATGTGCCACGTGTTACGTCTTCCTCGCCTCTGCCGACAGCTCGTATATCACCGGCCAGGTCCTGCACCCCAACGGCGGCGAAATCGTTAACGGGTGATTCGAGCAGTGCGAGTTAATTGCTTGATCAGACGCAACAGCGCAACAGCGCACAGCAATCGTGTTGCAACAGTTCGTCTTGTCGCGCGTGAGAGTCATCATGCGATTCACCACTCTTCTACTTCTAACGCCGTTGGCCTTCGCGCTTCTCCCTATCGTTTCAGTCCGTGCGGAGGAGCAGGCACCCAACAAGAAAGTTCCTAGTCCGATCGTGGTCGAGCTATTTACCTCAGAAGGTTGCTCAAGCTGCCCGCCGGCCGACGCGTTGCTTCGTGAGATCGCCGCCAAGTCGCCAGTTGAGGGAGTGATCATCATTCCTCTCTCAATACACGTCGATTACTTCAATTACCTCGGCTGGGCAGACCCGTTTTCGTCGGCGGAGAATTCTAATCGTCAATCGATCTACGCAAATCGATTCGGACAGCGCGGCAATTACACGCCCGAAATGGTCGTGAACGGACGAACAGGTTTTGTCGGCAGCGACACTGCAAAAGCGCGCGAAGCCATCCGCTCGCAACTTCAGGCCCCGCAGGGTGAGCTGACTCTTCGCGCAGTGCGAGATTCGCCGGGCGATTCCGAACGCGACCGCAAAGATTTGTCCACCGCGAACGTCACAATCGATGTCGCTAAACTTCCCGCGCTGCCCGCAAACGATCGTTACGAACTCGTGCTCGTCATCACCGAAGACGGCCTGGGCACCGACGTCCCACGCGGCGAGAACGCGAACCGTCGGCTTGATCACACCGCCGTCGTACGGAAGCTCGATGTGCTGGGCGAAGTTCCCGCTGAAGGCATCGCTGGCAAAGTTGTGAGTGTGAAACTCGACAAAGCCTGGAAGGCTGAAGCGGTAAAAATTGTCGTCTTCGTTCAGGCCCGTAAAGACCGCGCTATCGTCGCCGCAGCGAGTGTCCAAGCGCCGTGACTGATGACCCGTGAATGAGTTGCGTGAATTCTTTTGTGCGATCGAGAAGGCAAGATTCTAATCTCGACAGGAGTTCTTAAGCGACGAATGATGCCTCGATCGCTGTGGAGAATATTCCGAAGACTTAGGGATCGTGCCGTCAAAAATTTTTGCGGCGACTGTTTCACGTGGACCGGACAGTGTGGACATTCACTCTGCCCCTGACCCACCCCAGAAAGTTGTCCGCCTGATCTGAAGCAACTTCCGTAGTTGGAGGTCCGACTCAAAAAGCACGTCACCCGATTTGGATCAGAGGATGAGAAATGTCTCTTTGTCTGTTCCCTACACTGCTGCGTAAGCTTCCAGTTTCGTCAGCCATTCGTGGAAGTGCGGGCAGCGATCGCGGATCAGTTGAAGGCCGATGCGATTCGTGGCGGTTGGGCCGTGAAGGGTTTTTCGATAGGCGGGGAACAGGTTCACGATTCGCGCAGCGGGATTGTGGCCGGGGCGTTCGTTGATCTGCTCCGGCGTTGGGTATTGGTTACAGATGCCCACAAATTGGCCTTGCTTTGCCACGTCGACCATGACTTGCGGCAGCGTGGTCGGGCAGGAAAAAATCCACGCCTCAAACTCGTGGAGCGCGAGGAACGGCAGCATGCGACCGTCGGCAAAGTGATTAGCGATCGCCTGTTCGACGTGGCTAATTCGTGTGAAGAGATCGATGGCCACAGGGCGGTTCGCCATGCCGGGAAAATCATCCGGCAGGCGGTAGTAGTCGAGCATGGTCGTCACGAGCGTGCCCTGTCCGGCACCGCCGAGCAGTCGTTGCATGTCGGCTTCGAACTTCTCAAAGCTGGTCACGCCGCCCTTAAAGTTCGGCCCGTTTTTGACGACCTTGGTCGTGAGCAGTGTCGGCGTCAGGTACAGCTCATACGATTGGAAATGCGGCGCGAGCGTGTCTTTGACGAATCGCTCTTCGGTCTGCCCCTCGACAAGGATCAGCGCGCGCTTCATGGCCGGGCTCCGAGCAGGTTCTTTTCCCAGAGCTCGCCGAGGGCGTAGTCCTCCAGCCAATCACTACGGTCAGCGCTGTTGAGTTGTTTGAAGACGCTCTGGCCATCGATGCGATCGACTGTCCAGACGTTTTCGGGACTGAACTGATTGACGAGCGTGACCGACTGTGTGGCGACGATGACCTGCGTCTTCGTCGCGGCGGATTCGAGCATGCTGGCCAGCACGGTGATAGCGGCGGGATGCAGACCTAGTTCCGGTTCGTCGATCAGGATCATAGGCGGTAGATCGGGTTGAAGCAGCAATACGCAGAGGCAGATGAATCGCAACGTGCCATCGGAGAGTGACGAGGCATTGAAATAAGCGTCGCTGCCGCGCTCGCTCCACTCGAGGCGAATCTTCGAAGGATTCAGGCGTGAGGGAGCGAGTTGGAACTTGTCAAAGAACGGCGCGATCTGTCGGACTGTGTCTTGAATCAGGCTAAAGCTGTGCGGCTTCTGCTGTTGGAGGTAGTACAGAAATGCTGTAAGGTTCTCTGCCTGCGGACGGAAGAACTGGTTGTCGTTT
Organism: Tepidisphaerales bacterium; assembly: GCA_038326995.1. GTDB lineage: Bacteria > Planctomycetota > Phycisphaerae > Tepidisphaerales > Tepidisphaeraceae > JBBQKP01. The sequence goes on along the minus strand of JBBQKP010000141.1, from coordinate 4,357 downwards.
ATATCGCTGGTGCTCTTTGCCGGCGCGGTATCGCTGGTGTCGTGGAAGTGATAGACGCGGTAAAGCTCTAAATCGTGGAGAATTTGAGCGTAACACTGGTGCTCTTTCTTGCGGTCTATGAGTCGAGACTCACTCCGACTTGATCCTACCGGCATCTCATAAGGTTCGTCGGGATATTTAACCTCGTCGTGATAATACGCGGTCTCAGAGCGAATGAACAAGGTGTCTTCATCTGTTCCGGATAGTCTAACTTCGTACTTATCGGCAAATCGTCCCTCTCCGAACTCGACAAAAATTTCCATCTCCTTTGATCGCTTTCGACCGTAGTGTAGCAGCGAGTCCGCCCCGCCCTTCACCTGTGTGTAACCTGCGAGATTTCGATTGACGATTTCTTTGAGAAAGCGGAACACGCCGATCAGGTTCGACTTGCCCGAGCCGTTTCCGCCGATGAAGACATTCAGCGGATGAAGTTGCAACTCCTGCGATCGAATCGACTTGAAGTTTGAAATTTTAAGGCGTTGCAGGATACGCATATTATTTGTCGAAGTCGAAGGCATTCTAACCAGAGGCCGATATTGCCGATAGTGAGGACATGCTAAACCTCTCCACCTCCCAGCACGGCTTAACTTGAGTTCGACCTGGTCGAGGAAAGCGGGGGATCACAATCCTTCGACATGCTTGGGGCAGGCAGATCGAGTTCCGATCGTGGGCGACGCAGATTAGTCAGCTCTCGCGAATTTTCGTCGCGGTCGTGCTAGGAAGACGAACGAGCTGGCGACTAACATTTGCACGCTTTCCCGAGCCACTCCCGTCCGATCACCACTATTCGCACATCGCCTACTGAAGCAGTTCCCTGTCCAAAGGAAGTGCTGAGGGCTGCGAGGTCGGGAGGTTTAGAACAGCCGCGGGTGACGGGGCGGGGAATGCGATGTTGCGCGGCGTCACATAGCCGAGTTGCTCCAAGGCCTGGATGATGCTGACGCCGACGCTGCCGGCGCTGGTGCCGCCTTTGTTGCCGTACTGCACGAAGACGGCGAAGGCGTATTCGGGCTTTTCTGAGGGCAGATAGCCCATGACCCATGCGTGGTTGGCGGTGCCGGTCTCGAGGTTGCTGACGCGATACCAGGGGATTCGCGGGTCGGGCTTTTCGCGTGTGCCGTACGGAATTTCGTCGGCGATCGGGTCGCCCGCTTTCTTGATCAGCGCCCCGGCCTCATCTCGGCGGAAGACCGAAAGCTTGCTCGCAGTTGCGGTGCCGGTCTTGCCGCTCACGTCGACTTCATCACGCCTGAGCGATGAGCCCGTGCCCGCGGGATTGTTGACGACGTTGAACATGCCGCGCTGGGCGGCGGCGATGGCCTGGGGCGCGAGGTCCAGCGTCATGCGGTCCGGGCGCTCGTCCGTCGGACTTTTCGGGACGATGAAATCCGCATCGGCGATGATTCTGGGCCTGACCCACACGCCCGCGCGGCCGATGGTCGCGGCGACGTTGGCGAGTTGTATGGGCGTCACCAGCACGTTGCTCTGACCAATCGCCGACAACACCGCCGCCGCACGCTGGCTTCCCGGTTCGCCGCGAAATGAATTAGGAAGCACCCCGCTGCGCTCGGGCAGGCCCACACCGGTTGGCCTGCCGAGCCCAAAGAGTCCATACCAATACGAAAGCCCGTCGAGCTTGAGTTTGTCGCCCAGTGTTTCGAAGTACACGTTGCAGCTTCGCTCCAGCGCATCCTCGCAATTGAGAAAGCCCGTCGGGTGCGGCGCGCTCGACGGCACGCGGTGGTGAGCGATTTTGAAGACCGACATCGTCCAGCACCTGCCGTAGCGCTGCGCGCGGCCGTCGAGCTTGAGGTAGCCGTCGCACTCGATCGTGCCGGTCGCGGAGATGAGCCCTTGTGTAATCGCGGCGATGCCCACGAGCGGCTTGATGGTGCTGCCGGGCTCTTGCACGAAGCTGGTGGCGCGGTTGATCATGGGCTGTTCGAGCTCGTCTTTGAGCAGAGTCGAATACAGCTGTTCGAATTTGTTGAGGTCGTAACTCGGGTAGCTGACCATGGCGCGAACTTGTCCGGTAGGGATGTGAATCACGACCGCTGCGCCGGGCATTCGGAGTGCCGGATCGATCTCGCCGTCCGCGTTGGTGTAGCGGACGTTTTCGAATGCGGCGTGAATGCTTCGTTGCAATTCAATATCGATTGTCGTTGTGACATCCAATCCGGATTTGGCAGCGTGGGCGCTTTGCAGTTCGCTCGATGAGCCAGCGATGACCATCTCCCCGCGTGTGCCATGAAGCCTGCTTTGGGCGAGTTTTTCGATACCGGCGCGGCCGATATCGTCGTTGATCAGCAGGCGTCGGTCCGGGTCGTCGCGTGCTTCGTCGTCGCGAAGGTCTTCATCGGTCACACGCGCCAGATGGCCAATCACGTGCGCGCCGATTTCGTTGTATGGATAAACCCGTTTCACGCCCGGCAGGAGCGAGAGACCGGGCAAATGGTCGGACTGCAGCTTGAGAATGTTGGCCGTCTCGGTGTTGACGTCGGGAAGGATGATGTGACTTTCAAGCTCTTCGAAGATTTCGACGACGGTGTCTTCGAGCTTGGGCTCGGGCTCGTCGCCGACCATGGTGAGAACGATCCAGGATCTGGGCGTGCGATTTTTCCATGCCTCATACTTGCGTTCGAATCCGCGCCGCCAGGCCTTCTCGCTGCGGCGTTGAACCTTGTCGGAAATCTCCAGCCGCTTCTCATTGATCTCCTGTCGTGTCTGACCGGAAATCGCGGCGAGTAAATCCCACATGGCCTCGGCGTCCGCGAGAATCCGCATCCGATTCGCCTGAACAAATTCCCGGCGTGCGGCGCGCGTCAGCGTTTTCCACTCCGGCGATTTTCGCGCGAGCTTCTGTGCCTCCTTATCAAGCCACTTCGGGTCCATCGGATCGACAAGCGCGCGATACGTCACCGCCACGTCAATGCACGGCTGATCTTCGGCCAGGACTTTGCCCTTGACGTCGAGAATTCGCCCGCGGCTTGCGGGCAGCGCACGCGTCGCGGTGATGGTCTCACCCGCCGGATCTGACCAACGGCTTGCCTGTGCGATCTGCAGTTGTGCCGCCCGCGCGATCAACCCCGCGGCAAAGAGGGCGACGAGCAGAACGAGAATGCGAAGGCGGTGGTGGAACATGTCGGTTCGGTCATGGAAATCCTACGCCTTGTTCGCCCGCGCACGAGTCGCGACGCGGCACAAAGTATTGCACTACTCACTGGGTCTCACATATTGAAATCGCTGCGCTTCAATCCCATCGCGCCGCGGTATTTGCGAAGCAGCCAGACCATGATGACACACGCGGGGATCGTCAGCACGGCTGAGCGAAAGAGCAGTCCCGAGGTCATGAGTGATCCGGTCGAGGGCGTAAAAAACCAGCCGCGGACGTACTGAAGCAAGAGCAGAACCACGCCCAGGATGACGCCGCAAATCAGCCCCAGGGCCGCGTGCGAAAGCGGGTGCTCGCGAAAGACCATTTGCCGGAGCTGAAGCATGATCAGCGCGACGGCGGCGAAGGAAATTACGCCAAAGCCCAGTGGCGTCTGGTTCGTCAGGTCCGAGAGCAGCCCCAGCACGATTGCCATGATCACTAGTGATTCTGAGGCGGCGTGCAGCGCGAGAAAGATCAGCATGACCAGGAGCAGGTTGGGCGAAGCGCCGTCCCACAGCCTGAGCCACGACGTCATGCCGCTCTGCACGACGGCGCACCCATAGGCGAAGATGATAACAATCGGCCATTTCATTTAAGTTTCACAATAGATGAAACCGGCCGACTATGCGACCTGCGATTGCAACCTGAAGCCTACGAACCGAGCCCCATCTTCGCGCGCTTTTCGTCCCACTCCGCCTGTTCGCGCTTGTTGTCGGTCGCCAGCGGATGGCCCGTCTTAAACGCCTCGAGCTCTAGTCGTGTCAGATGAATACCGCCCATGTCGTAGTCTTCAAACGCCTCGGCCGCGACCGGGACGATCGGTTTGATCAACTCGAACATCGCAAACGCGTAATCGCGAATTTCCTGCTGCGCGTGGGCATCCATGCGGAGTCTGAGGAAGTGCATGATGTTGTGCAGATCGCACTTCCAGTACCACTCGGTGTACGCGCTGACGGGCAGGCCGATGCGGGCGAGCTCGCGTGCTACGCCCGATTCGATGAGCTTTTCGTAGGTCTGATACGCGCCTTCGGTTTCATCAAGATAGTCGAGAAACTGCTGCGCCGTCAGCGCGTCCATCGGCTCCGTTCCGCCTTGCCGGTTGGTCTTGCTTTGCTGGCGAATGTTGTCGAGCGCGGGCTTGTAGAAGCGGTCGGGCACGACGGA
>JBBQKP010000140.1:0-8795 GCA_038326995.1 Tepidisphaerales bacterium | reverse complement strand
TTCTGATCGCAAGCGAGCGACGCCAGCAAAATGGGAAACAGGAAGAGACACGTTCGCAGGAGTGTGGGTCGTGATGACGATCTGCCGGTCGAAGTAGTATCGAGTTCGTTCATGGCTTGTTGTCCGGTGGGTCCGAAGGTTTGCCGCGATAATCGCGGCGAAGTTGCTGGGTGAGCCTGAGGTCGACCAGGGCCAGGCACATGAGCACGCCGACGGCCAGGAGAATGATGATCCAGGGCAAGAGCGACCAGGCGCTGGGGCGCGGGCCGCGGGTTGCAAGGTGGCCGACGATCAGGCACACGCCCACGATGCACATGAGCCCTCCGCCGAAGCGGCGAAGCTTGGCGCGGATCTGGTTGCGGCGAATCGCCTCGAACTCCGCGAGCGCACCTGCGGCCGGGCTGTGCGTCATGTACATGTAGCCCGCGCCGACACACAGGCCGGCAAAGAGGAAGATGATCAGGTCGCTGTACCAGGCCATTTGCTTTATTGAAGCATACTACGCGGTTGTGGATAAGGTAATCGCATTCGGGCTGAGTCGAGCAGTGAGAACTGAGCCGATGAATTGTAAATCGGGAATTGCAAATCGGGCTGATTCGCTCTAGCCTCTTTTCCCCGTTCAACAAAAAAGGAAATGACCATGTCCCAGCCGCTCAAAATGCTCTACGACAAAGAAGCCCCGATCGACGCCCTTTTGGGCAAGACGGTTGCGATTCTGGGTTTCGGCTCGCAGGGCCATGCCCACGCACAGAACATGCGTGAGAGCGGCTTGAACGTGATCGTGGCGAATCGTCCTGACAGCGCCAACGGCAGGCTCGCGGTGTCGAAGAATTTCAAGCTCGTTTCGATCGAAGAGGCCATCAAAACCGCCGATCTTTCCATCGTCGCGCTTCCCGACGAGCGTCAGCCCGAAGTGTACTTCAAGCAAATCGAACCCAACCTTCGCCCGGGCACGGCACTCGGTTTCACTCACGGGTTCAACGTGCATTTCAAGACGATCGCCCCGCCCGCGTCGGTCGATGTCATCATGGTTGCGCCCAAGGGGCCGGGCCACTTGGTTCGCAGCGAATTTGAAAAGGGCGGCGGCGTGCCGTGTTTGCTTGCGGTGAACCACGATGCGACGGGGAACGCGCGAAACCTTGCACTCGCCTGGGCGAGCGGCGTGGGCGGCGCGAGGTCGGGCATCATCGAAACGACATTCAAAGACGAGTGCGAAACCGACCTGTTCGGCGAGCAGGCGGTTCTGTGCGGCGGGCTCGCTTCGCTCATCAAGGCGGGGTTCGAAACGCTCGTCGAGGCCGGCTATCCCCCGGAAATGGCGTACTTCGAGTGCGTGCATGAAGTGAAGCTGATTGTCGATCTGATCTACGTCGGCGGGCTGGATTACATGCGGTATTCGATCAGCAACACGGCCGAGTACGGCGACCTCACGCGAGGCCCGCGCATCGTCACCGACGCCACCAAGGCCGAGATGAAGAAAATCCTGACCGAGATTCAGTCGGGCCAGTTCGCCCGTGAATGGCGCGCTGAATACGAAGGCGGGATGAAGAATTTCAACGCTCTCTATGAGAAGGACAACGCGCACCCGGTGGAAGTAACTGGCCGCAAGCTGCGAAAGCTCATGCCCTGGCTCGGAGCAAAAGAGCCGCCGAAGAACTGAGGCGGAGTAAGTGTATGAGGCTTCTGAACTTGTTCAGCACATCGCGGCGAAGCTCGCTGCGGTCAGGATGACGATCCGCCACTTGACCTCCCCCAGCACGACCACCGGTGCTAGCAGCGACGCGCTTGCCCGGGAAAGCTGGGAAATTGTGTTTTGTAATTGAAACATGGTCGTCCTGCCGGTTTGAATGATCAATCCGCGTGCCGTTGGGTGGTATGCTTTGATCAAGGCCTAGTATCGCTCGGACGATTGTGTCGGGCACGTTGGTGATGCGCACATAACAGGAGTCAGATGCGGCGTTTTTCTCGGGTCGTGCTGTCACACATTCACTTGAAGATTAATTATTATGGTGGAATGGTTTGTTCGGGTTGTTGATTCTAGGCCACACGTCGGCTAAATATGTTGAAGCATGAATGCGTAAATTGCCATCCCTGGCAGCCTTTAGCATCTGAAGAACTCAGTAAAGTTCGGACCTGAAAGCGTGCTGACAAATCCTCGTAAATTTCAAATTGATCGTTACTTCCTTTTTGAAAACATAAACAAATGAACTTGGAGTTTTTCACACATCTCGACCAACTTCTTCTGGAATGGAAGGAGGCACATTCGCCCGCTGAAGCGGATGGCGATGACGGGATCCATCGCGATGGCGTATTGGCGGATCAGGGCGAAGTGACGATTGCACCAAAAGGGATATCAACAGGCGGATCAACAGGCGGATCAAATGCGCGAATCACGAGCGGATCGCATATTTTTCTCCTGGGCACAACGCCTCGAGGCGGCCTGACTTGCCTCAGGCCCCTGGGGCTCGATTCCAGTCTCGTCAAGGCATATGACCGCGGCCTGCGGCACATGGACATTCCCGCGTGGGCTGCAATTCGCGACGGCCAGGCGCATTCCCTGTCGATCAAATCTCTGCCCGCCAGTCGTCCGGACGCAGTGGTTTGGAAATCGCTCGGCATCGGTTATCTCGCCGCGGCCTCGATCGAGAGCGTGCTCTGGCACGGTTACGGCGGGGCCGTTGTCGTGACTCGGCCTGAAGCCACAAGTTCGGGCGAGCCCTTCTCCAAATCTGATCTCGCGAGTCTGACCGAACTCGCACGTGAGGTCGCCTCCCGATACGCCCGCCGACACGCGCAGGTCATCATCGACCCGCTCGAACCCCTGGTCACCCGCAGGGCGTTTGTTCTAGGCTACGTCGGTGGTAAGCCCACTTGGCTCGACGCCGACCCGCGCGATCACGGCTACAGCCCGCAGTTCGCGGCCTCGATTCAGCAAGCCGCAATCAAGCGACTCAAAGATGTCGGCAAGAAAGCCGCCATCAAGCTCACCAATCGCGAGTTGATTCTCGATCCTGATATCGGCGAGCTCAGGCCCGTCAGGTTCGGCGTCGCCGAGCACTGTGCCGTCGACAAAGAGCTCGGCGCGGTTGTCTTTGTCACCCTCAAACCCTCGATTCCCGAGTGGCTCTCGATTCTGCCCAATGATTTCGCGGCCCAGCCTGAGATCGAAGAACTCATCCCCGCGTTCAAATTTATCGCCGAACATTACGTCGATGGAACGGGCATTTTTCAAATCGCCGAGCACGTCAAACTCTCGCCCTTCCATTTCCACCGAAAATTCACCGACGTGATGGGCATTACGCCCAAACATTTCATGTCGGAATGTCAACTCAGATTCTGCAAAAAGACGATGCTGAATCCAGCCCTCAATCTCCAGGACATCGCCACACTGTGTAACTTTTCGCACCAGTCACACTTCACCTCGCGGTTCCATCAGACCACCGGCCACACGCCCGCGCGATGGCGAAAACGCGCACTCAAAGCCGTCGGATTGCTCGACAAGAAACTCATCGAACGCATCGAATCCCGCACGGGAATCGCAAAACTTGAAGATTCGAATTAGCGCGTGCCCAGACTCACCTTCGGGTGCGTCAGGTCGGGTGCGTCAGGATTCTAAACGTCTCTATATGGTGCCACGTTCTGGTGCTCCAGAGCGTGCTCGGGACGTCGGCGTAATCGCACGCCCAGCCGCACGCTTTGCGACTACACAAAACGTGGCACCCGGATATGAAATCTAATCAGATTAAATGACGCGAAGTCACCCGCGAGGAAGCCGCGCACGGCGTTGTGTCGCCACCCGAATTAGATCAGAACTTGCTCACGCCGATCTCGCCACTCCACGCGGATTAGCTTCTGCATTCGCGACCGCACTGGCCAATTGCTGCAGGATCAATGCGAGATTCACGTTCATATCCAGATAGCGCTCCGCACGCGCCAGCGCGTCGATTCGCACGCATTCCGCTTCCGCCGAATTTGAAGCAAGTAGCCGCTGGCGAATGTGATCGGCCGCGAGTCGCAATAGAACCTGCAGGCCGCTGCGTCTGGCGGCGTCTTCGCTCGCGAGCTCGTCGCGTGTCAGCTCGCGCTTCGCATAATCGTCGCTCGCGGCTTTAAGAAACTGCTGAAGGTCACCGGCCGATCCGCTGTCAACGAGCCGAATCAACTCCGCCGCGGTGGAGATCATGCCGCGCTCGAGCCAGTTTATCGCCAATCCAGGCGAACCCGCCGCAAGCTTCGCGGCCGCTTCGAGCTGTCGAACATCCCCGCCGACCGTTCGCTTCAGCACCTCGACACACTCGCCAATCGACGGCGCTCCGAACCGCACGACCTGACACCTGCTTCGGATCGTCGGCAGCATCGACCCCGGCGAGTCGGTCGTCAGCACGATCAGCGTTCGGCCCTGCGGCTCTTCTAAAGTCTTCAGCAGCGCATTCTGTGCCCCGGCGTTCATCAGCTCGACCTCGCGCGCGACGAACACTTTGCCCACGCCCATCGTGCTCTTCTTCGACGCGGGTTCGACGATTTCCTTGCGAACGACGGAAATCGAAAAATCGACGGCCTTGCTCTTGCCGGTCTTGTCGTGCAGGCGCGCCAGATCGCGCGTGACCAGATGAAAATCGGAGTGCGTGTTGGCAAAGATATGACGACGCGTTTCGGCAAGCTCATTGGCGTTTGCCGGGTCGCGCGTGAGAAAGATCGAAGCGAGCAGCAGCGCCGTCGTTCGTTTGCCCACGCCACGCGGGCCGGTGAAAAGCAGGGCGTGCGGAAGACGGTCCGACTTAAGCGCGGCCGTCAGAAATTCGACGGCGGCGACCTGGCCCTGGATGGAATCGAAAACGGCGTTCATGTGAACCGATGACCGTACATCACTTCGTGCAATCGGGCAAAAAGAGCGTAAAACGCACCGATGATCCGAGCCATTCATCACGTCCACATCACCGTGCCTTCAGACCGGATCGACGAGGCTTTGGTGTTCTACCGAGACGTAATGGGCCTTGTCGTGTCGGACAATCGCCCGGGCGAATGGCAGCGGCCCGGGTATTGGTTTTCGGTGGGCGATCGTGAGATGCACCTGGGAATCGAGGACGGCGTGGACCGGAAAAAGACGCGGGCGCATGTCGCTTTGAAAGTGGACGACGCAGCAGCATGGCGTGCGAAGATCGAAGCGCTGGGCCTGGCGACGCGCGACGAGCCTTACCTCGCGGGTTACGAGCGGTTTCACGCGCTCGATCCATTCGACAACACCCTTGAGTTCATTCAGCCGACGAAGGTGACGGTGGACGTCGATCGCGCCGCGCCGCCGAAGTTGCACGTGTCGGCCGCGCTCGTGCATGACGGTTGCCTGCTTCTGGTGAAGGAAGCGAAGAAGAAAAACCGCGACAAATGGAACTTGCCGGGCGGGCACGCGGACGCGGGCGAGTTCATTACGGATGGGGTGCTGCGAGAGCTTCGCGAGGAGACGGGCATCGCCGATGCCGTGGTCACGTCGGTGCTTGGAATCTTTTCCACGCGTTATTCCTTGAGGGTCGTGCTCAATGTGCGATCGGACGATCCGAAGCCGATTGCGGGCGATGAGATTCTCGAATCGCGGTTCTGGCCGCTGGATAAGCTCGATGAGATTGCGCCCAGCGAGTTCATCAACCCGAACATGATGCGCCGCATCATCGGCCGCGTCCGCTCGGGCGCGGCCTACCCGCTCGAGACGATCGCACTGATTGAAAGCTAGGCTCTGATTTGCTCAAATTGCTTAGAAAATCGCGGGTTCTGACAGACGCCCGGGCCGCGACGCCGGAATTACGCGCGGTCTAAGCGTTTCTTCGACAAGCGATTAGAAAAATTCTGCGCGGCGCAACTGGACAAGCCGAATTATCTTATATAATTCGATTACCATCCCTATCAATCACAGGAGCCCGTATATGAAACGAAAAACACGTCCCGCGTTCACGTTGGTCGAATTGCTGGTAGTCATCGGGATCATCGCTGTCCTTATCAGCATTCTTCTCCCGACGCTCAACAGCGCGCGCCAGTCCGCACGCGAGGTGCAGTGCGCGAGTAATCTGAGGCAACTGGCTCTGGCACTCACGATGTACTCGGCCGAAAACAAGGGCAGGTTTCCACCTACACTCTTTTTTCAAACGGGTACGATGAACGTAAATTTTGCTGATACGTCGGTGCCGACTCCCGCAAACGCACAAAACAACTGGTTCGACGCCGATCGTCTTGGACGATATCTGAAGTCGTCGAACGTCCTCCTGCCAATCGTGCCCGCAGCGGGAAGTAATGAAGCCGCCAATCCTGGTCTTCGTCGCGTCGGTGGTAATATTATGGTTTGCCCGACCTACCGCTCTGGTTCACGCGAAGCGGCTCGAAGCTATGCCATGAACATCTGGGCCAGTTCGTTGTTCAACAGTTCGTCACTCCCGCCCAATGGACTAAACAGGAGTTCCGGCGACCACCCGTTCGGTAAATTATGGAACGCCGGTTCTAAAAATCCGTCGCAACTCATGCTCTTGACCGAAGCCTTCGCAGTTAACAACGTCGCTGGCACCGGCGTACCCGATGCAGACGGCGCATACGCAAACGCGGTGGTCGGCAACAACTTCATCTCCGGCGTGACCCCCGGAAACTTCGTCGCTCAACAGTGGGGTGCGGGCTCCGCTCTGACCCACAGATCTGCAGCCACAGCACCGGGCAATGACGCGCGAACAAATATCTCCTGGTTCCTCCATCGCAAAAAAGGACAAAAACCCAACGGCGCTCAAGGAACTAACGAGGGAAACATTCCGTTCGGTCGAGTCAACATGGCCTTCGGCGATGGTCACGTAGAAATGGTAGAAAGCGGCCGCGTGGCTGACTTTACTACCAACAAATCGACGTTCGAGGTTCTTTGGACTCCCAAGGATCGGTTTCTCCAAACCCCATAAGAGTTAAGTCACGTACAGTTGGCCACTAGTACACCAACAGTTTATTCCCCAGCGTAGCCGCGACTTAACTCGCGGCTACGCTGTTTATCACCATGCGACTCGCTTTTGTCATTCTCCTGTTCCTGACGTCTTCGACCCTCGCCCAGGACATCTCCCTTTGGACGTGGGCGCTGAAGCCGCGATTCGATCCGCTCATTCGGCAAACCGTCGCAGATTTCGAACAGCAGAATCCGGGTGTTCGTGTCGAGTGGATCGACGTGCCGGGCGAGGCGATCGATCGCAAGCTCTTCTCCGCCGCGGCGGCGGGTCGACTGCCCGACGTCATCAATCTCCCCGACAAGGCCTTCGTTCGCTTCGCGCAGCTCGGCGCTTTCAAGCCGCTGGACGCGATCTTGCCGGGCGACCCGGACAAGCAGTACGTGGCCGGGGCGCTGTCGGGTTGCCGCTTCGACGGCAAGCTGATGGGCGTGCCGTGGTATTTGTCGAACGAGATCGCGGTCATCAATGTGACGCTGCTCGAGCAGGGCGGGCTGACGCTCGATGTTACGAACTCGAATTCTCTGGGGTCCAACGCCTTAGGCCGCGACTGGAAAACACTCCGCACGCAAGCCCCGGAGTTTCATCGCAAGACAGGCAAATTTCTGTTCATGACAAGGCTCGGCGAGATCGATCTCCTGGGCCAGATCGTCGCGGAAGATTTACTGCCGATCGTGCCGCACGCAGAAGGCGGTTTTCAAAGCAACCTGACGAAGGATTCGAGGATCGTGTCGCTTATGAAAGAGTGGGTGGAGCTTTATCGAAGCGGCGCGATGCCGAGAGAAAGCGCGACGGGCACTTACCCTGATCTGGTGCAGGCCTTCAAGGAAGAGCGTGTGGCCGTGGTGAATGCGAATCTCGTCCGCGTCATCCAGCGCGACGCGCCTGAACTGTTCGCGCGGATCGTCCCCAGGCCCGCGATCGTCGGCGCGAAAAACGTCGGCAATCTGTCGGCCGTCATGCTGGGCGTGTCGTCGCAATCCAAACATCCCGAGCTCGCCGCCAAATTGCTGTGGCACATGACCACGCCGAAATATCAGGAAGAATTGGCCCTGCTCGCGTCGCGTCTGCCCAGCACGATCGCGTCGATGAACTCGCCGAGGTTCGCACCGACTGCGCCCGACGCACTCTCTCAAGCGACGGCACTTTCAATGCACGAATTGCCGAAGTCGATGTCGTTCGTTCAGCCGACTGGAACCTGGCCCGACTTGGAAAAGATCTTCGGCGAAGGAATGAAGCGAGCGCTGCTCAGTGATGTGCCAGCGGAAAAAGCGCTGGCCGACATCGAAGCGGAATGGGACCGAATTCTTCGAGCGGACGCGAAGGGTTTGAGCTGGAAATGATCGTCGGTCGTTTTGTCGATCCTCAATTTTTGAGTAATTGAGGTTTTTAACAAACATCACTTTTCCAAGTGTAGCCGACAGCTTGCTGGCGCTTGATGTGCAAGTCGAATCTGACAAAGCGCCAGCAAGCTGGCGGCTACGCGGGTTTGATTGCGAGATATCAATTCAACAAAACTTTTAAATGACCGAGGCGGATTTGGTCTAAACTTCCGTCAGTCGCGGGATGGATTCTGATCCGGGGGCGGGAAGGTCTTTCAAGTCGTTCAGGCCGAAGATTTCGAGGAAGCGTTTGGTCGTGCCGTAAAGAATCGGCCGGCCGGGGATTTCCGCGCGGCCTGAAATCTTCACCAGGTGTTTTTCCATCAGGCCGCGAATCACCTCGCCGCACGCGACGCCGCGAATGCTCTCGACATCGACCCGCAAAATCGGCTGCTTGTAGGCGATGACCGCAAGCGTCTCAAGAGCGCTCTTGCCGAGCTTCGCGTCGGTTTCT
>JBBQKP010000139.1:0-8984 GCA_038326995.1 Tepidisphaerales bacterium | reverse complement strand
GGATCGATCACGATTCGAGGCGAGATGGAAACGGGTCAGTTCGCGAAAATCGTCATCACCGACACCGGCCCGGGCCTCTCGCCCGACCACCTCACGCGGATCTTCGAGCCGGTCTTTACCACCAAAAAATCCGCCCGCGCGGGCGAAGTCCGAGGCAGCGGCCTGGGCCTGGCGATCTGCAAACAGGTCGTCGAACGGCACAAGGGGACAATCGCCGTCGAATCAACCCTGGGCAAGGGCACGACGTTCACGCTGGTGTTGCCGATGGAGTGAAGAAAGCGGATGTAGACTTAAAACCTGGCGAGCTCGGACTTTTTGCCGCGCGATGTGCTCTTGCCGCCGCTCGCGCTCCGCTATCCTCTTTCCATGCTCCGACTCGAACGCATTCTCTCCAATCGCGGCTACTGCACGCGCGGCGAAACCGACCGATTTCTCGACGACCACGTCGTGACCCACGCGGGCGTGCGGCTCAGGCGTTCGGGCGTGCAGGTCGATGCCGAGAAATTGCTGATCGATGATCAGCCGCTGGATGCGGAAAAGCTTTATGTGCTTTACCACAAGCCGGCCGGTTGTATCTGCGCCCACGGCGACGCGGGGCCCGAGGGGGGCACTCTCGTGTACGACCTTTTGCCCGCGCGATGGGTGGCGCGGAACCCGGTGGTGACGACGGTCGGCAGGCTCGACAAGGAAACGACTGGGCTGCTGCTGCTCTCGGATGATGGGCAATTCGTGCACAAGCTGACCTCGCCGAAGCATCACGTGCCGCGGGTGTATCAGGCGGAGCTGCAACATGATTTGCGCGGCAACGAGAAGGCGATCTTCGCGTCGGGAAAATTGATGCTGGCAAATGACGATCGCGCGCTCCTCCCGGCCGAGCTTCGAGTGACGGGGAAGAGGACGTGTGAAATCACGGTGCACGAGGGGCGTTATCACCAGGTTCGCCGCATGTTCGCGGCCGTCGGCAACCACGTCGTCAAACTGCACCGCAGCGGATTCGGACAGATGGAGCTCGGCGATTTGCCTGAAGGACAATGGCGCATGATCGACGCGGCGGCGGTGACGAAGCTTGAGAAATAGTCGATAGGTGCATCGATTGTGGCCCGATTTACGCCGGGCGAATCGTGGAAACTAGCGAACTCTTCTTCGATTCGCCGATGTATGAGATTGAATGTCTGGCGCATCCGATCCGAGCAACTTCGAAGTGAATACGCCGTCCCGCCCCGATGCGGGTCGGCGGTCGATCGGTTTGAACGTCCACGGGTCGGCCATCGATTTGCGATGCGCCTTGCCGGGCTTAAGGCAAGTGATCGCCGATGCGATGGGCGAGATGATCGTCGACGCGTGGCCCGACGGGTTCGTGCCGGCAGAAGGCGTTGTCGATTTCTACAATGCCGATGTCGTGGCGCGGTCGATGTCGAGCAGTGCGAGCCAGTGCGCGATCTACAACGAATCTGCGGAACTCTGGCGCGACGGCGAGCGATTCTGGCTCATCGACGAAACCTGGGGCGTGTGCGAGTTGAATCTGATGCGCCGCACGTTCCGAAGCTGGGTGCTGGATCAGGGTCAACTCGACCCGGTTCGATGTCTTGAACAGGCCGTGCTCTGGCCGATGAGTCAGGTGCTGATCGCCAAGAATGTCGCGCTGATACCCGCGGCGGCGATCATCCACAACGACCGCGGCATACTGCTGATTTCGCCCTTCAATCCCGAGCCCGAACTATCGATGCTCCACGCGGCCGGCCATGCGGTCGTGAGCCAGCGCTGGGTCACGATGCGCGAAGATGACAGCACCGCGAGTCGTCCGATGTTGCAGCGCGTCGGCATGCCGATGGAAGTCTCGCCGCTGCCGCAGCCGAGGTCTCGCGTGGGGGTCTCATCGTCGAGCGCGACGCTGTGGACGGACCTGCATTCGGCAAAATCTGCAGTCACAAATCATATGTCGACGCCGAATCAATCGGCAGTACAAACACATGTACAAACGCGCTGCGATGCGATCCTGCTGGTCGAGCCCGGCCGCCGTACCGTGCCGTCGGTCAGACAGTTGACCGGCGCGAGCGCGACCGCCGCGGTGAAGCGTGCCTGGCCGATGCCGGACATGTTGATGGGGCCGAAGCAGTCGCAGATGGCCGCACGACTGGCGGCGGGCTCGCAGGTGTTTCAAGTCGAACTCTCACGCGACCCGCGTGCGCTGCTTCGATTGTTGAACCAGTTGCCGACCGACCACGGCATGTCGCGTGCGACAGGAAGAACGATTGCGGGCGGAACCTCAGCCCGTCGCATCTCGAATTCGATCATCGGCCCGCGCGTATAAGTTGTTCGCGTTGCATTTGCGAAGCGGCCCTGCTGCGGGTCTGATTTGTGCGTGGCAGTCAAGATTTACAACGTCGTCGCGATCGTGAGCAGCGACCCTTTTTTGCAGGGCGAGGCCGTCCGCGAATTCGTCCGCACCGTCCCAAACGACCCGCAGCGGATCGATTTCGACGGCGAGACGGCGAAGCTCGCCGACGTGCTCGACGAGGTGCGTTCGCCCAGCATGTTCGGCGGATTACGCGTCGCGGTCGTGCGCGATGCCAACGACTTCATCACGAAATTTCGAGAGCAACTCGAAGACTACTGTGCCGCTCCGAGCGACGCGGGCATCTTGGTTTTGCGGTGCGATTCATTGCCAAAGACGCAGCGAATTTATAAGGCGATCGACAAGATCGGCAAGATCATTGATGTCGCCCCGCCGAAGCAGTTTGAACTTCAGAATTGGATTATTGTCCGCGCGAAGTCGCATCATCAGGCGCAGATCACGCCGGATGCGGCGCGGTCGCTCGCGGAGATGATTGGCGCGGATTTGGGCAAGCTCGACAGCGAACTCGGCAAGCTCGCGCTGCAGACCACGACGGGCCGAATCGAAGCGCAGCATGTTTTGAGCGTCGTCGTCTTTCAGCGTGAACAACAGATGTGGGACATGACGGATCAATTGACGGCGGCCAAGCCCGATGAGGCCGTGCGGCGCTGGCGACACCTGGTGCAGACGGACCCGTCGAGCGAGTTCCGGGCCGTCACATGGCTCGCGTTGTGGGTCGAGAAAGCAGCACGGGCACTGTCACTTCGCAAGATGCGTGTGCCCTCGAGTGAGATCGCCAAAGAGTTGAAAATCTGGCCCGCGCAGAACGTCGATCGTTTGATCGCAACCGCAGAACGCGTGGGCGAAACCAGACTGCTGGCGGCGGTGGATCAACTCGTCGAACTCGACCGCTCGATCAAGAGCAGCGGCACCGACGTGGCGGCGTCGGTCGAAAGGTTTCTGGCGACGATCGTGAAGAAGGCTTGAGAGACAGCGATCACTATTTTCGTTGTCGATTAGATGACGATCACACCGTCAACTTGGCCTTGAGTCGTTCCTGAACGATCTTCGCGTTCATGCCTTTGCCCTGCTTCATGACCATGCCGACCAATGCGCCGAGTGCGCTGGCTTTCCCGGCGCGGTAGTCCTGAAGCGGCTGCGGATTCTGTGCGATCATCGCGTCGATCGCGGTATCGACCGGGCCTGTATCGGTGGACTGAATGAGCCCGAGCGCCGTCGCGGCGGCCTCCACGGTTGTGGCGTTTTTCGTGAGCTCGTTCAGTACCTTCTTGCTGATTTCCTTGCTCGCGGCGAGCTTGCCGCACTCGACGAGTTTGGCAAGTTCGGCAAGTTGGTCGGCCGAGACATTGAGATGTGAAATCGGTCGATTGACGTCGTTGCTCATTTCACGAAGTGTTTCCATGAGCGCCGTCGCGCGGCGGGTCGGCGTTCCGAGTTCGAGCGTTCGATCAAATAAATCACCCGTCGCGCGGTCGCTCGCGAGAATCGTCGCTTCGACTTCAGTCAGGCCAAGAGCTTGCGCGTAACGTTTTCGTCGCGCGGCCGGAAGCTCGCCGATTCTTGATCGAATCTCGCTAAGCCATGCGTCGCTTACCGTGACGGGGACCAGATCCGGATCGGGAAAATATCGGTAGTCGTGGGCCTCTTCTTTTTCGCGCTGCAAGTACGTCGACTGCGTTGTTTCATCCCAGCCGTACGTGCTTTTCTTTCCGAGATCGCCGGCAGCTTCCCAAGTCTCGATCTGCCTTTTTACTTCACAATCGACCGCCTTTTCGAGCACGGAAAAACTGTTGAGATTTTTTACTTCCGTGATCGCGGTTTTGTGAATTTTTCCGTCCTGATCGGTGATATGCACATTGATGTTCGGCTCGAACCGCATCTGCCCGAGCTGCATCTGCCCGTGACTCACGCCGAGAAACTGCACGAGTTTTTGAAGCTCCTGGCCGAAGATCGCGACTTGCTTTGCGGTGGTCATGTCGGGCTCGGTGACGACTTCCAGCAAAGGCGTTCCGGCGCGGTTGAGATCGACGATGCTGTAGTCGATCGGGTAGCCGCCGGGTGCTTCGTGCAGCAGCTTGCCCGCGTCCTCTTCGAGGTGCGCCCGGCGAATTCGGATCGTCATCTCCTTGCCGAATTCGTCGGCCATGACGAACGTTCCCGCGCCGCACAGAGGCAAGTCGTATTGACTGATCTGATAGTTCTTGGGCAGGTCGGGATAGTAGTAACTTTTGCGATCCCATTTCGTGAATTTCGCGATCTCACAACCCAGCGCGAGCCCGGTCATGATGGCGGATTCGACGGCGCGTTTGTTGATGACCGGAAGCACGCCGGGCAGGCCAAGAATGACCGGATCGACGCAGGTGTTGGGCTCGGGCGGCGTATCGACCACGCCGTTGCTCGCCGACGTGTTGGCGGCGGACGTGAACATCTTCGATTTGGTCGAAAGCTGAACGTGAATTTCAAGTCCGACAAGCACCTTATGACTGACGCATTTTCGCATGGCGACGAAGATAAGGGAGGAATCGAAGTGTGGATAGTTCGCAGTGCTGCAAGACCGCAGTGCTACACGTCAAGAGAGAAGAAGACGGCAGTGAACAGCAGATCGACAATCGTCAATGCAACAATCGTGAGCACGACAGTACGGGTGGTGGCGTTGCCGACGCCTTCAGCGCCGTTCTTCACGTTCATGCCGAGATAACACGCAAGAAGCGCGATGATCGCGCCGAACACCCCGGCCTTGATGAGTCCGGTTGTAAAATCGTGCACGGTGACGGCATTGAACGTGCGATAGAGGTAGGCGGACGCATCGGTCGTGCCGACAATCGTCGTGGCGGCGAACAGGCCGCCCAGCACGCCCATGAGATCGGCGACGACCGCAAGGCACACCGTCATGATCGTCGCCGCCAATACGCGCGGGACGACAAGAAACCGCACCGGGTCAATCGAGTGCGCCTCGAGCGCTTCGAGCTCTTCGCTGACGACCATTGTGCCGAGCTCGGCCGCGATGCTCGCGCCGGCGAAGCCCGTCAGCACGATCGCACCGACGAGCGGGCCCAGCTCGCGAAACATCGCAATCGCAATGATGTCGGCGACCTGATCCGTCGCACCGTAGGCCGCAAGCACGGGCGACATCTGCATCGCCAGGATCATACCGATGCAGAACACCACGAGGCTGACGATGGGGATCGATCGCACGCCGACCCGCACCATCTGCGCGAACACATTCGACCACGCCATTCGCCCGGGCCTGCCGGCAGAGACGAGCCGCCGCGAGGCCAGCAGCACATCGCCGAGTAACATCGACAAGCCGCCCAGCAGTTCGATCCAGCCCAGCACGAGTTGGCCTATGAAACGAACGGGCTTTTGGAAGAATTGGCTCACTGATCGGAATCTATCCGTGCAAAGCCTTATGGTCTAACCCGAAATCCGTCGTGCTGCAGGTAGCCATTCGACTGACACGTAGGCTGCTTGAATCCACTAATGGCTCACTCACCGCGGCCACCGCATCCCATTCGCCTTCAGCTATCGTCAGTTCGCATTTGAACGAACCCGGCTGCAGCGAACGTAAAACGTCAACCTAATAGACGCGTGTCGATCTTCATCATCACGCCCTCTGGCATGTCGCAATTTCGCCGCACCGCAACCAGCTCCGCCGCGATGCTGACCGCAATTTCGCCGGGCGTCACGGCATTGATCGCCAGCCCGATCGGCGCGTGAACGCGAGCGAGATGCTCGTCCGAAACGCCTCTGGCGCGAAGCTCTCGAAGAATCTTCAATATCTTTCGCCGTGACCCAATCAGCCCCACATACCGCGCTTTCGATTCAATCACCGCGCCAAGCGCGTCGGTGTCGTGTCGATGGCCTCGCGTGACGATCACGACGAACGTTTGCGCGTCGATATTCATTCGTCGAAGTTCGACATCAATCTCGCCCACGATGCAGGCCGCGCTTGGAAAGCGATCGCTGTTTGAGAAATCCGCACGGTCGTCGATCACGGTAACTTCAAATTCCAGCATCGCCGCGACTCGTGCGAGCGCTGCCGCAACGTGCCCCGCGCCGGCGATCACCAAGGCGGCGCGAGGAAGCATCTCGTGAGAGAACGTATACGCCTCGCCGTCTTTGTCGGCCACATTAAGATTCACCGTCGCGATCTCGCGATGCTCGAGTTTTTTCAGCGCCTCGCGCCAGGGCCTTGCAGAGTTTGCAGAGTCGATCATCACCATTGCGATTCGCATCGACCCGCCGCACACCAGGCCGTCGTCCCAGCCGTAATCGTTGTCGAGCTTGAAGCGAAGTAGCAGCCCGCGTTCGGCAATGGGCTCATCAACGGGCACGGCAATCGGTTCGACAACGGATTCGGCAACCTGCATTCGCTCGACGAGCATTCGCAGCGCGGTCGTGCGAACTTCCGCTTCAACACATCCGCCGCCCAGCGTGCCCAGTATTTGCCCGTTCGACATCACCAGCATGGTCGCGCCGGCCTTTTGAGGCGTCGAGCCTTGCGTGTCGACGATGACACACACCATGACGGCTTCGCTCGAATCTGACCGCCGGAGGATTTCTTCAATCAGGTCTCGCATATCCAGACCTCGCATTCTGTCCAAACCCGCAACAATTGATACTATCGCTTCTTGCCATCGCCAGCCGAGTCGGGTCGGGCTTGCCTACTTGTTCGCGTCAGTTCTCGATAGTTCTCATCAGCCTTACCGATCGGCCATACCGCTTTCAGGAGCACGTTCATGCGTCCGATTCAGTCTCTGGTTCACTCACGCACGCGCGTCACGTCGCGCTACGCACTCATGCCGCTCGAAGGGTTTCCGACTTCTCGCCTGCCCGGTTGGGAAAGCGCATCGGTCCGCGTTCTCGCTTCGCCGTCGCTCGGCGCCGCATTCGTGCAGCTGTTAATCGACCTGCCCGCGGGAAGCAGCGGCTCGTTCGCCGCCGACACGCAGAACCATGCGACGATCGAAACATTTTATTTTGTTTTATCCGGTACCGGGCGATCGAACGGGAAAGATGCTGCAAATGATCTTACGCCCGGTTCGTACATGTTGGTCGCCGCGAGTGATGCGGTTTCATTTATTGCCGACACCGACCTTCGGCTGCTGATTCTTCGCAAGCGTTACGAGCCGACATCCAAACACCCCGCCGCGATTTCATACGTCGGCAATGAGTCGGCCGTGAAAAAAGAAGTGTGGGAAGGCAACCAGGGCGCACTCTTGCAAAAGCTCATTCCAGACGACATCGCCTTCGACATGGCGATGAACATTTTCACGTTCTCCCCCGGCCACGGCCTGCCTATCGTCGAGACGCACGTCATGGAGCACGGCCTGCTCTTTCTCAGTGGCAAGGGTGTCTATTTTCTCGACGGCTCGTGGATGGAAGTCGAACAGGACGACTTCATCTGGATGGGCACGTTTTGCCCGCAAAGTTTCTACGCCACCGGCCCGACGCCGTCGCGATACATCTATTACAAAAACGTCAACCGCGACATTCACATCTAGCACCACTCGAACCGAGACCTCATATGGAAGAGAAAATTTTTCGTGACGCCGACGTTGATGAATCTGTCCTCAAGGGCAAGACGCTCGCGGTGATCGGATATGGCATTCAAGGCAAAGCCCAGGCCGCCAACGCGCGCGACAGTGGATGCCGCGTGATCGTCGGCACGGGCAACTCGCTCTCGCAAGCCAAGGCCGACGGTTTCGAAGCTTTTTCCATCGCCGACGCTGTGAAACAGGCCGATGTTCTGCTCATCGAACTCGCCGACCCTGTTCAGCCTGCGATCTACAAAAGCGACATCGGCCCGAACCTCCGTGCGGGCCAGACGCTCTGTTTTTGCCACGGCTTCAGTGTGCTCTACGGACAAATCGCACCGCCCAGAGACGTGAACGTCGTGCTGTTCGTGCCCAACGCACCGGGCAAATTCGTGCGTGCCAAATATCTCAAAGGCGAAGGCGTGTACGGCTGCGTCGCGGTCGATCACGACGCGACGGGCGACGCCCGTGCGATCGTCTTTGCCATCAGCAAGGTCGTCGGTTCCACGCGTGCTGGTGTTGTTGAAATGACATTCCAACACGAAACCGAAGGCGATAATTTCGAAGAGCAAATTCTCTACGGCGGCGCGATCGCGCTCATGCGCGCGTGCTTCAACACGATGGTCGAAGGCGGCTACTCGCCGAGCTTTGCGTACGCGAAGGCGATCCGCTCGCTCCGGTCTGTCATCGACGTAATGGACGAAATCGGGATCGAAAATTATCTGACCGGCGGATGCAGCCGAACGTGCGAATTCGCGGTCCGCACGCGCGGCCCGCGCGTCATCAATGAGTCCGAGATCAAAAAGATTTTCGCCGAGACCGAAGCCGGAATTTTCGCGCGCGACTGGATGCAGGAATTCGCACTCGGCATGCCACAGCTTCACCGCCTTCGCCGCGCTCAAGCGCAAAGCAAGATGGAAAAGACCGGCTCCGTCTGGCGCGAAAAGTTCGGAAAGTAATTCAATGGCCATTCGAGCAGACAGAATCGAAAGCGACATCCGCGCCATCGCGGCGTGCACCCACACGCCCGGCAACGGTGCAACACGCCCCACGTTCTCCGCCGAGTGGGCGCGGGCACGTGACTACGTCAT
>JBBQKP010000138.1:0-9013 GCA_038326995.1 Tepidisphaerales bacterium | reverse complement strand
ACTCAGATATTATTCGTGGTGGAGTAAGCATTCTGCGGCCGGCCGATCGAGAGAGTTCTGCAAGAGGAATAAAAATCTTGTCCGCAGCGCGACAGATGGTACTGTGCTGCCACATGTCTCGTTCGGATTGGTTATCCTTTTTTGAAATTATTGGTACTGCGGCACACAGAGGATTCTATGATTTTTCATCTTTCACATCGTCTGACGTTGTTACTCATCGTGGCCTTTGCCCTGTCAGCTGGCTGTGACGACACGGCCAATCCAACAGCAGCCGCTGCTGGTGCTGCTGTGCCCGCAGCCGCGCTTGCCGAGGCGGGTTACTTCACGGGCCGTATCACGAGCCCCGACGGGACGCCCATCGCGCTGCCGGGTGTCGAGTTCGAGGTGAACATGAACGGCGTCACCGCGGTCGGCGAGAACAACAACTTTCGCCCGCCCATCGCCGCCGATGGAACGTTCAAGCTCAAGCTTCCGCAGGGCCTGTTCTATCTGCCTTACGGCACGATCACGTTCCCGTTTGAAGGTAAGAAGTACATCGCCGAGCTTGATCCGGTCAGCCCATTGAAGGGGACGCGTGACGGCGCGCCCGGCATCGCACAGAACTTCGTCTGGCGCATCACCGGCCCAAGGCCAAGGGCATTGAACCCCGACATCAACAATGCGACGCACTGGTACGGGGTCACACTGCCCACGATATACGCGACCTACCGCAGCGACACCCAGCAATCGACCAAGCCACTCCCTGACGGCACGAAAATCGTCTGGACGTTCAAGCCGACGTCGAAACTCGTCGACGGCTCCGATGGCAAGACCGTGACGTTTGAACGTATGTACAGCGCAATGTCTTCGCTGGATTCGGTGAACGACCTGCCCCCGGCCGACTACGAGTTCAGCGCCATCGCAATACTGCCGGACGGCACGACCAAGCCGGCCCTCGTCGAGGAATTTAGCGAGCGAAAATTCAAGCCCACTGCCACTTTAAAACTTCAACCTGACGCCAGCGACAACAGTACCGTTTTGATTCCCATGCAGATCTCATTTGTCGTGGAGTGATTCGCTGCCGCGCGTTCATCGCTCACGACGACGCATTGATGAGCCGCTGCACCGCATCGATCGCGGTAGACAGTCGCTGTGCAAAGTCCCCTTCGATCAGCACCCTCGGCACGCTTCAGGTGATTGTGGAGGGTTTACTTGAGTTACTTAAAAGCGCGACGCTGCCTTGATTGACTTTTCTAATCGAACAGGCAGCGCCACCCGGCGGACGAAGCACGCGATGAAGATCAAGTCAGGCAAGGCCTGACTGGCTCGACTTTGCTTAGACCTCGCGAGCGGGTTGTTCTAGGTCTTGGGCATCGGCTCGATCGGGTCGAATGTTGTTTTCAGTTCGATGCGTTTCTGGGCCTTGCTCGATTCGATGGCGCTGAGCATGACTTCGAGCGTGTGGAGTGAAAAGTCGCTGCTCAGGCGGTGCGGGCGACCATCGGCGATCGCGGCGGCCATGTCCCAGATGCCGACGCCGCGGGCGTTGTCTGCATGCGCGAAGCCGATGGTGGGTTCGGAGGGTGTGTCGAAGCCGATCTGCACTTTGACCGGGCCGGAGAACGTGTTCGGGTCGGGCGCTTCGATCCACCCTTTTGAGCCGAATAATTTGAGTGTGATGAAATATCTCGAGGCCTCGCCCGAAACCACGAGTGTGGCCAGCGCTCCGCTTGCGAACTCGATGGTGACGGCGGCGTTGCCCGGGTTGTCGAGGGTGAGGAAATCTGCGGGCATCGGAGGGACGGCCGAGTTTAGTTCAGGTTGGCGTTTCGCCTGCACGACGCCGCTGACAAATTTCGCGGGGCCCAGGATGAAGAGCATTGCCGCAACGGCGTAGGGCCCGACGTCGAGCAGCGGGCCGCGAAATGTGCTGTAGTAGCGTTCGTTCACGCTGTTCACCGTGACCAGCGACGTCGCGGCAAGCACGCGACCGATCTCTCCTGCGTCGATCAGTTGCTTGGTTTGTTGCACGCCCGCGCCGAGCATGGTGTCTGGCGCGACCGACAGTCGCAGCGATTTAGATTTTGCGAGTTCGACTAACTCCTGACCTTCATGCATCGAAAGGGCGAGCGGCTTTTCGCTATAGACGTGTTTGCCCGCTTCGAGAATTGAACGGGTCATCGCGTAGTGAATGGGTGCGGGGGTGAGGTTGGCGATCAGGTCGATGTCATCTGCTGCGAGGAGTAACTCGGGGCCGCCGAATCGGGAAATGTTGAACTGCTCCGATCGCTTCATCGCGCTCTCGAGCATGACATCCGCCAATGCGACCACAGTGACGCGGTCGGCGAACATGCCCGTGAGGTTTTTAAGATAAGTCTCACTGATTTTTCCGCAGCCGAGGATGCCGACACGCAATTTTTCCATGGCGGAAGCTTACCGCACAAATTGATATTGATCGATGTTGAAAACGATCTTTCTGGACTACTTGCTTTTGATCGAATCCGCGTTGCTTTCTAGCGTTCGCATCATTCTTTCGATCCGCTGCTGTGCGGCTTCGACGCGAATCGTCTGGCTCGCGATTCGCTGTGCCCAGATCGGAAATGCGAGCGGCGTGAAACGTTTGACTTCGCGAATCAAAATCGTCTGGCTCGCGAGTCTGTCCAGTGCGGTGCTGAGTCTTTTGAATTCAAGCTGCTGTTCGAGCACCTCTCGCCGGGCCTGCACCATCAGCAGATTCTCCGGATCAAACTCCGCGAACACGTCGTAGAATAATTCGCTTGATGCCTGAAGTTGCCTTGTCGAGCGCGGCTGGCCCGGTGCGCTGACAACGATCAGGCCGGCCACCCGGGCGATGTCGCGAAATTGTCGCCTTGCGAGTTCGCCCGAATTGAGGCACATCAGCAGGTCGTCGAGCAGATTCTCGGTGCTAAGGACTTTTCGCCATGATGCTTCGTCAGTCGGCAGCGGCGCGGGCGCGAGAAGTTCGATTCCGTAGTCGGTCAAGGTTGCGGTGACGGGAACATCGAACCAGCGCATGAGCCGATGGGCGAGAAGCGCGCCCAGGCCCTCGTGGACGAGTCTGCCGAGAAGTGAAAAGAGAAACGCGTGCGAACCTTCGCGCGAACTCGCGAGTTCGATGAGCAATTCGCCCTCTCGCGGGATGGCCGACCAATGTTGCTGTACGAGAAGTAGCGGCCGAAGTGCGCGCATCTCGTCGTCATCAAATTTTCCCTGCGCCGCGTCATCGAGTCGCATCCGCACGCGATCGGCGAGTCGCGTCGATAAAGGAAATCGTCCGCCCGCCCATTGAGGCACCGTGCCGCGATGTTTTTTTGACGGCCTGACGCGGGCGCGCATTTGCTGCGTGCCGAGCAGTTCAAGATTTTTCCCGGCGAAGACGAAGACGTCGCCGATCTTCATTTTGCTGATGAACGATTCCTCGATCGTGCCCAATTGCTTGCCCGATGATGTGACGAGCTGCATCAAGCCGTCCCCGGTAATCGTGCCGATGGAAAAACGATGCATGCGCGCGGCCGCATCTGTTGAGATGACCATCAAAC
The DNA here is from genome assembly GCA_038326995.1 of Tepidisphaerales bacterium. Taxonomy (GTDB): domain Bacteria; phylum Planctomycetota; class Phycisphaerae; order Tepidisphaerales; family Tepidisphaeraceae; genus JBBQKP01. The sequence goes on along the minus strand of JBBQKP010000138.1, from coordinate 5,474 downwards.
CGGTCGCGTCGTCCGTGCGGACGCGCATGAAGCGTGGATAAGCGGCAAGCGTCGCGCCGCCGCGTGTGACGAAGTCGAGGACCCATTTCCACTCGGCGTCGGTGAGATCGGCGAACGCTGAAGTTGTTCGCACCTCGCTCAGGAGTTGATCGGGATGAAACCCGCCGCCCGAGGCGATAGTGACGACGTGCTGTGCGAGCACATCGAGCGGCTTGTGCACCGACTCGCGCGATTCGACGTCGCGCGTTTTGATGCCCTGCCTCGCCGCCGAAAATTCTGCGAGCTCGAACGCGTGCGTCGGCACACACACCACGCGCGAGGGCTGGCCCGGCGTGTGTCCGCTTCGCCCGGCCCGCTGCATCAAGCGCGCGATGCCCTTGGGACTGCCGATTTGCAGCACCTGATCGACTGCAGAAAAATCCACGCCCAAATCAAGACTGCTCGTGCACACGACGGCCTTGAGCTTTCCTTCACGCATAAGCTGCTCAACGCGCTGCCTGAGTTTGCGATCGAGCGAGCCGTGATGAATCGCAATCTCGCCGAGAAAATCGGGCCGCGCGTGCAACAGAGACTTGAACCAGATCTCGGCCTGCGCGCGGGTGTTCGTGAACACCAGCGACGAACTCGCGTTCTCGATCGACGTCGCGACGGCGTCGAGCATGCGAAGCCCCATGTGCCCGCCCCACGGAAATCGCTCGATCGATTTGGGGATCAACGAGTCGACGATCAGCTCTTTCTTGATCTTCGAATGGATGATCGTCGGCGGTTCCGATCCCGCGCCGACCAGCACGCGTGCGGCATCGTTAAGGTTGCCGATCGTCGCCGACAAGCCCCACGTCCGCATCGCAGGATTCCACGCGCGAAGCCTGGCCATCCCGAGTTCCGCCTGCACGCCTCGCTTGCTCGAAAGAAGTTCGTGCCACTCATCGACCACCACGCACTTGCACATCTCAAGCCGCTCTTTCGCACCAGGATAGCTCAGCAGCATCGACAAACTTTCGGGCGTGGTCACAAGCACCGCAGGCATGCGATCTCGCTGGCGCTTTCTCACGCTCTGGCTGGTGTCGCTGGTTCTCAGCTCGACCTTCCAACGCGAAAGCCCGGCACCTTCGACCGCGCGCGTCAGCGCGTGTGCGGTGTCGGTCGCCAGTGCGCGCATCGGCGTGAGCCAAAGAACCGATAGCGGCGCATTCTCGCGCGAGGTCGGCCGTGTGCTCTCCTGCGCGCTTCCTTCGATCATCGGCCCGCCGAAGACTGCGAGGGTTTTTCCGCTTCCCGTCGGCGCGTGCACAAGCCCGCTCTTTCCCTCCAGGTAGGCCGACCAGGTTTCTTCTTGAAAAGCAAAAGGCTTTCGCCCGAGCGACTTGAACCAGCGATGCACGGCACTTGGAGTAGCGCGCTTCATCGAGCCGAACCTGCAGGCGAAACAGGCGCGGTCGGTGCAGCAGTCTTCGACAGAACCTCTATGGGCCTAAGCGTCGCCCAGATCATCGGATGATCGCTTTCGCCCTCGTCGTGCATGCCTGACTCGACGACGATCAGGCCCTTGACGAGCATCCAGTCGATGCGATTGACGCTGGTCCACTTACCGATACTTCGGTTCGCGTGCGGGTCGATCGTGCCCGATGTCGCGAGCGTTCGAGCGAGAATCGCGTGGTCGGATGTGGTGTTGAAATCACCCATCAAGACGGCCGGGGGCGTGAGGGAATCAAACAGCGACAGAACATCGCGCAGCTGTGACTGGCGGTCGATCGTGCGGTCGATATGTGTCGTGAGAATGCTCACCGTCGTCGCATGATTAATCTGCACGCGCGTCAAAAGAACATTTCGGAAATGCGATTGTCTTGGCCCGGGCGCGAGCGGAATTCTTTGCCAGCTTTCGATGTTCATCGAACTGAGAAATGCATTGCCGAAGTCTTCGCGTGAGCCGCGAAGTTCTGTCGGCGCGAAGATGGCACCGAGATTTGTTTCGCTCGCGAGAGTTTTCAGTTGCTCTTTGCCGCGGACTTCGGAAAGCCCGACCACATCGACCGGACCGAGTGCGGCGGCGATCTTATCCAACCCCCCTTTGCCCGAGGCGATGTTCCAGTACGCGATGCGAAACGATTCCTTGTCTGGCTTCGCGACGACTGATGGCGCGACGGATGGATCGGGCCACTGGAAACCCACACCCGACGCCGCGGGTGCCTGACGACGAGATGACATGTCGATGACGGCGAACGTCAAGATGACAGATGCGATCGCGACGAACGCGAGCAGAGTCACGCGGCGAAAATCTGCAGCGTCGCGGTATTCAGGCAGTTGCATCGCGTTTCTCGTAAAGCGTCTTCCCGGCCGGGTAGCAGATCAGCTCGACCGCGTTGCCGAATGGGTCGGCCGTGTAGATGCCGGTCGTCCCGTCGCGATGGCGATCAATCTCCACGCCCGCTTTTTTCGCGGCGACTTCGAGCTCGGCCGAGCTCACGCGAAACGCCACGTGCGGCGGGTGCTGCGCGGGCGTCACGATCGCGAGCTTCACTCCGCCGACGTCCATAAAAGCCCACGTCGTATCTTGGTAGAGCACCGTAGCGCCGAAGTGATCGACATAAAACTTCACACTCAGTGCGACATCGTTCGAAGGCACCGCGACATGGTCAAGCTTATTCATTTCATCAAGTCTAGGAGCCGCGTCGTCAATGGTCGATAGGACAATCGCGGTTGACATCCGTCTCGTGTATCCGCGTCTCTATCTCGCGAGCTGCTGGAAGCGTTCACTGCTGTAGACTCGATAGTCGCCGCCGGTGGTCTCTGCTATTCGTCGAAGCGGGCCGCTGTCGTCGCCAAGCACGATGACGTGCACGCGCGGACCGTTCGCAGGACGCGCTGCCAGCACCTGATCGGCGAACGAATCATCGAGCTGCCAGCCCTTTGCGGTGATGATGACGATGTCGCTCGGGTTGTAACTCAGGCTGCGGTTCAAGGCGGGAAGAATATCCGTGCTCCTGCCTTCTGAAACGTTCTCAAGCGGCTGCTGAAGCTGCGCAACATTCGCAGGGCTGGCGGGCAAAGGCGTTTCCGGAATCGCCGCGACCTGACCATCCACCGCCCAGAAGACGATCTGAAATCTCCTGGTCGGCCCGAGCGTTTCCAGACTCTTGATGATCGCGCGCTTCACATCGGGCAGAGAGTTACGAGTGGCGTCGCCGCGATCGACAAGAAATCCGACTGACGTCGACCGCGTGAGATTGATGTCCGCAATCACAGGTGATTCACGCGGCACGACTTTGGTCGGAGTCGATTCAGTATTGAGGACGGGCGAAACGGATCCGGGCTTAACCAACGCGAACCAAACCACAAGCGCGATCGAGCCTGCCACGATCATCGAGCCCAAAGCAATCATCAGTAGGAACGTCTGGGTCCACTGTTGGTCGGATGGTGAGGCTTGCCGCGTCGAGAGTTGAGGCTTCTGCTCGGGCGACTTGACGCGAGTCGAACTTCTTTGCTGAGATTTGTTGTACAAGCCGCTGCCCGATCCGCCGCTGGTGAACCCACTGTTTCCCAAGCCACTGCCGCTCCCACCCGTCCCGCTGCCGCCCGTCCCGCTGCCACTTAGCCCGCTGCCCGTTAGCCCGCTCCCGCCGACGATCTCGGATAGCCGTTCGAGTTCGCGCGACGAATCACTCGCCGCCGCCTCGGTGCGATACATCACGCGCCCGCCCTGCCCGGTCTCGCCGCGTGCAATATCCTCACGCGTAGGAACCGTCTGAATCGTCCCACACACGCGGCAACGACACACTCCACCTGCGAAGCCGTCATCGACCTGAAATCCGGACTGACATTGTGTGCAAACCAGTGCGATCATTCAGAAATACTATAGCCGATTTTTCCCGCTCCTCATCCCCGCGTCCCCGCTATCATTGATTCATGCGCTACAAATACGGCGAATTCGACGGCGAAGCCTTTCCCACGCCCGACCAGCTTTTTGCGATGAACCAGATGATGGATTTTGTCCTGCAATACGGCGAGCAGGCGCTGAAGGCCATGCAGCAGGCGATGGACAAAGACACGCCCACCAGCGATCTGCTCGAACAAATGCTCAAGGACGGCCTGCTCGACAAAGACGGCAAAGGCAAGCTCAAGCTCACGCCCAAGGCCGTCACCAAAATGCAGGGCCAGGCCCTCATGGAAATTTTCAAGCAGCTCAAGACCGGCTCACGCGACGGTCACGAAAAAACCTCGCCCGGTGCAGGCGGCGAACGCATCGACGGAACCAAGCCCTATTCCTTCGGCGATCCCGTCAGCGAAATCGATCTCCACGCCACCCTCCGCAACGCGATGGCGCGCAACGCAAAAGACGGCAAGCCCAACCTGCCCATCCAATTCGCCGAACGCGATATGGAGCTTCACCTGCACGAAGGCCTCACGACGTGCAGCACTGTTGTCTTGATCGATCTTTCAGGAAGCATGACCCGATACGGCCGATACATCTCCGCCAAACGCGTCGCACTCGCGCTCCTCGCGCTCGTGCGCCAGCGATTCCCACAAGACACCATCGACTTCATCGGCTTCTACTCCGGCGCGAAAGTAATTCCGGAGATTCAGTTGCCACTCATCATGCCCAAGCCCGTCACCGTGTTCGATTATCAGGTGCGGCTCAAGGTCAAGCTCGATCAACTCGATCAGGCGCCCCAGCACTTCACGAACCTGCACATGGGCCTGCAAGCAGCGCGACGAATGCTCCGCAAACGCTCGGGCGAGAACAAGCAAATCTTCATCATCACCGACGGCGAGCCCACCGCGCACGTCGAAGGCGACTTCGCTTTCCTGCTCTATCCTCCTGACAAACGATCCACCGTCGCGACGCTGAAAGAAGCAGCCCTGGCCGCCAAGGAAGGAACGCGCATCAGCACCTTCGCGCTCATCGAAGATTACTACGGCATGGACTGGGTCAGCTTCGTCGATCAACTCACCCGCCTGACCAAAGGCGTCGCCTTCTACACCGCGAGCGGCGAACTCGCGAACTGCGTCATCGAGAGCTACCTCTCGGGTCGAAAGAAGAAGAAGTCGATGGCGAGTTGAAGGTTGACCCAAAGTCATCGCTTGGGGTTGATCCGTCCTTAGCACTGTAGAGCGGGAATCATCTTGCCGATTGATTTCCCGCCGATTGATGTCCTGCATCGGACGTGGAATCGCTGGCGTATCGAGCGCTTTCGCACAGCAAAAATCCTGGGTGATTTTGGAATAAGTCACTCATTACTCTGTTAATAACCAACCCAATCGAACCCATCCATCTGCACCACCTCTTAACTCGTCGCGGGCACGCCCGACTCCACTCGCCTTGCGGCCAGCGCGGTCACGATCATGTGCGGCACGGTCAACGCACTGAGCGCGACGAACAACACGCGAACTACGCCCGCCTCCATCGAGTCTCGTGACAGGAACATCAACGCCACCGCCATCGCGATCAGCGTCATCAATGTGAGCGGCCAGCACTC
>JBBQKP010000137.1:0-9020 GCA_038326995.1 Tepidisphaerales bacterium | reverse complement strand
CGCGAGCTTCAGGCCCTCACTGGTGGATTTGCCGAAGGTCGCTTCAGCACCGGTGAGTGAACCGTAGTGCCCGATCTTGATGTTCTGTGAAAACAGGGTGGAGCAGGCCAACAAAACCGAAGCCGCCGCCGCCAGAATAGTTCGCTTTTGCATGGCTCAAACATTATCCGTAACGGCGTGACGGGGCAATTTTATTTCGCTCACCATTATTTCGCTCGCCGTAACTCTTCAGCCGTTTGCAGAAGCGCTCAAAATGTTCGTTGTCTCCTGAGAGTGGTCAAACCAATATCACGACTCAAAGACGCGGCGTTCTAAACGCGTTTCTGGCCCGTCCGGCAGGACATTATCCAACTGAATCATTTAAAGATCCTTCTACGCGTGAAGCATCGCAATGTCCTGCCGGACGGGCCGGACGCGAATCCGCATCCTGGACTTTTTATGGAAATTCGCAGCAACCGCTTACTCACGTCGCGGCTCGTTTAGTCGCGTCTGCATTCGGCTGAAGCGTTACCGCGCGCCACTATTTTGATCGCGATTACTTCCCTCGCCATTATTTTGATCGCCGCTACTTCGCTCGTTCGTTCGTCCACGCCGCCAGCACACGGTCTTCCAGATACCGATCTGGAATTTCAGCAAGTGGATCGGTGGCCCGGGTCTGGCGGTAGACGAGCAGCATCGCGACCTCGCCGTCGGAGGTCGGATCGAACTTCACGTTGAACAGCATGACCAGCGTTCCGCCTCGCCGTGTGGCGAGCGCGTCTTGGCCCTCGTCCCTGCCCGCGCTCATGGGTTGCCAGCCGATCCGCGTCAGGCCCTCGTGCACGACCTTGGCGTCGGCTTTGGAGAGACGAAACACGAATTGGTTCTTATCACGGTCGGCCATCACGCCTTGGAACGACGCACCAAACGGCGGAGCCTCGGGCAGAATATTGCCCAGCTCGCCCGCGGTGGGCGGCTGCTCTGCGATGGCGCGCAATTGCTTTGAAAGCCCGAAGCCGGTGTAGATCGTAAAACTCGCGACCGCGACGAACATCATCCCCAGCGCGAAATAAATCCACAGCACACGCTTGATGCCCGGGTCCATTGATCTGGAGCGCGTCGGTTTCGCTTTGGGCCGAGCGGGGTAAGATGGGCCGTCGTCATAGCTCATGATGCAAATAGTATAGGTCAAAAGCGCAAACGCTGGCGGGCGTAAGCCGATGTCTGCCTGCGGCCGATTGCAGCACGTCGGTGTCAGGGTGTGGCGATGCGACATCATTGCTTCCCTTTTCTCCGTTTCTGTCCGGCAGGATATTGCAACGCCGAATAAGCAAGGGATTTTATGAAAAAATTCGTACGGCGGGATTCATCCCACGCCGGGTGCCCCGTTCGGGTATTCCACAGCGTGTCCGGGACGCCTGCCCAACCGCACGCCCGACCGCACGCCCAGCCGCACTCTTTGCGAGTACACAAAACGTGGCGGCCGCGCCCATACGTGTTCCTCGTTTCGCCGCAAGCGCGAGCCTGCGAAAGCTCGCGACGTTGTAACGCGGTAAAGGGTCGAGACGGGCGATCGTCCTCACTCGCGCGGGTGCCACGGCTTTATATTCAAAGCTGCGTGCAGGGTTGCTTCACTTTCACACAGCGACGAGTACCTAGCCGTGGCACCCGACAACTGCGGATTTACTGCAAAAAAGCTGAAGAGTTACCGTGAGGGTTGACGCTACGCCGAAATAAGTTTAATGAAGCCGCGAAAGCGAATGGGTTTGCTGTAACGGGGAAGACCGTACCGTCGTCGACGCGTCGGGGCGAAAATACCGGACACGAGTGGTTGCAAACCCGCGATACATAACTGAAGACACGCGCCCGTAGGTTCGTACGCAGAATGCTCGGCCTGAGCTTTCATGATGTCGACGCAAAACATCAGGGCGAATGAGGTTTGTTTAACAAAGCCTGCGCGATGATCAGGTCGATGGGCCTGGTGATTTTGATGTTCTCTTCCTCGCCCTGGATGAGATGAACGGGCAGGCCGACGAGTTCAAGAAGCATGGCCTCGTCGGTGATTTGCGAAAGCGGGATCGGGCAGTGATCGAACGCGTAGATCAGATCGACCCGCTTCACGACCTGAGGCGTCTGGACGGCGAACAACTGATCTCGCGGCTCGGTGCGATCAACCATTGTGGGCAATGAATTGGACTGCCCGCGCTTGATGGTGGAGGTGAGCAGTGTCGCGGGCACGGCGCTGCCGAGCTGTGTCGCGGCTGTGAAGAGGCGGTCGATGAGTGCTTGAGAAATCAGCGGCCTGGCGGCGTCGTGGACGGCGACGAAGTCCGCATTCGGATCGATCAAGGCCAGGGCATTTCTCACCGACTCTGCCCTGCAAGAACCACCCGCAGAAAGTGTGACAAGGCGGCCGTCGAGGATGTCGGCGTAATCCGTCCCGCCGGCGACGACGATCTGCTGGATGTCGCTGCGGTGCTCGAAGGCAAAGAGAGATCGCAGGAGAATGCTGGCGTCTTTTTTGATGCCGTCATCGAGCGTTTCGAGCAGCTTGTTCGAGCCGAAGCGTGAGGCCGAGCCGGCGGCGGCGAGGATGAGTGCAAAGCGGGGCAAAGTCTTTAATTTCGAGAGCGGCGAGATTCGGGTGGGCGAGATTCGGGTGGGCGAGATTCGGGTGGGCGAGTTTCGGGCGAGCGAGTTTCGGGCAAGCGAGTTTCGGGCAAGCGGGGTTCAGGTGGGCGTGAATCACCGTCAGTCACATCGGCGGGTCGCACATCGGCGGGTCGTGCATCGGCCGGTCGTGCATCGGCGGGTCGTGCATCGGCGGAGTGCGTGTTCGCTGATCTTGAATCCCTTGATCTCGATTCGCCCGTTTTCTGTGAATCGGGGATTCGTCCGAAGATCATTTTTCCAGCGGCGGTTTGCCGGGTGTTGGTGACGATGATTTCGACATCCTGCCCGACGAACGGCTTGCCGTGCTCAATGACGACCATGGTTCCGTCGTCGAGGAAGCCGACGCCCTGATTTTGTTCTTCGCCCGGACGAACGACGCGGACGATCGTGGATTCGCCGGGCAGGACTTCGACTTTAAGCGCGTTGGCGAGTTCGTTGAGGTTGAGCACTTCAACGCCTGTGAGCTGCGCGACTTTGTTGAGGTTGTAGTCGGTTGTAAGGACGCGGCCGTTGAGTTCGCGGGCGAGTGACATGAGGGCCTGATCGACGGCGATGTCTTTGGAGTCGTAGCGTTCGCTTTCGTAGATGCGGACGTCGAGATTTTTTTCCTGCTGAAGTTTTCCAAGGACGTCAAGCCCGCGTCGGCCGCGATTGCGTTTGAGCTTGTCGCCCGAATCGGCGACGCGCTGGAGCTCTCGCAGGACGAATGCGGGGACGACCAGTTGGGTTTCGAAAATCCCGGCGTGTGCGACATCGGCGATTCGGCCGTCAATCAGTGCGCTGGTGTCGAGGATGAGCGGGCGCGGGCCTTTGGTTTGCTTGCTGAATTCGACATAGGGAATGATGAAGCGGAAATCGTCCTTGGTCTGAAGGACGATTGAGATTGCGAGATAGCACGCGCACGTGCCCAGGATCAGCGTGCAAAACATGATGAGTGATTCACGCTTGTTCGTGGCGGCGAAGGGCACGCCCGGAAACCCTGAAGCGATTTGATCGACGAAGAGGCGCACGACAAACGACAGGGCATAGGCGACGAAGACACCCACGAGCAGGCCGAAGAATGTGCCGGAGAACACGGACAGTTTTTTTCGCGGGGCGAGGATGTCAACGGAGATGGCGAAGACGCCGAGCGAGAGGGCGATCGCGAGTGTGAGCCAGGTTTGCCCGCCGAGGAATTGCGATTCGTCTTGTAGATAGGTCCAGCCGACCGCGGCCATGAGGAGGATGAACAGAACTCGGAGGAGATTTAGAAGCATGCGATGGGCCGAAAGTGGTTCTGTCCAAAGTCATTACGACTGGGTGAGTTGCAGAGTCGTTTCGACTGGGTGAATTGTTGACTGCTATTTTTTCTCGGCCGAGGCCGGAGTGCTGGTGGCAGGTGTTTCGGCAGGCGCATCAACGCCGAGCGTTTTGAAATAATCTCGAACCGCGTTCGCTGCCTGTCTGCCGATGCGCTGGCGGTCGATCTCGTCGGCGGAGTCTTGGACGTTGCTCTGAATGACTTCACGCAATCCCGCGGTCGATTCGCCGATGAGTTGGTCGGCCTTGACGAACGAGCTCGCGAGAATGCGTCCTTTTTCGTTGTCCTGGCTCTTGCTGATTTCGTCTTTGAAACCAAAAGGCGCGGGCGTGCTTTCTGCCTGTCCGCCCATGCCTTGACCCGCGCCGCCCATACCCTGGCCGGGCTTGTTGTCGATTTCGCCTGGCTTCCATGCGGCTTGACCTGGGCCGGGTTTTTGGCCGGGCTGTCCGCCGTTGCACTGGCCGGCCGCGTTCTGCGCCTGCTGCTGCGCTTGCTGCTGCTGGGCCTGAACCTGTCGCATGTCCTTCTGCATCGCCTGCATCTGGTCGATGGCGTTTTTCATGTCCTGTTGGGCTTGCTGCATGCCTTGTTGTTGACCCTGTTGTTGACCCTGGGCCTGCTGGCCTTGCTGTTGACCCTGGGCCTGCTGACCTTGCTGTTGACCCGCCTGCTGTTGGCCCTGTTGACCTTGCTGACCTTGTTGAGTTTGCTGTCCTTGGGCCTGTTGTTGACCGGCCTGTTGTTGACCGGCCTGCTGTCCCTGCTGTTGACCTTGCTGTTGCTGACCCTGCTGGCCTTGCTGCATCGCCTGGGCCATCTGCTGGGCGGCTTGCTGCATCTGCTGGGCGTTCTGCTGTGAATTCGCCTGGGCCTGCGCCTGCTGAATCGCCTGCTGGGCGGCCTGCTGCTGTGCCTGGGGCATCTGCTGCATGGCCTGCTGCATTTGCTGCTGGAGCTGTTGCTGTGCCTGCGGATCGCCCTGTGCGGCCTGCTGCATCTGCTTGACCATCTGCTGCGCCTGCTGCTGATTCACCCCCAATTGCTGCTGCAATTGTTGCTGCATCTGCTGCTGCGCTTTGGGATCATTGGCCAACTGCTGCAACTGATTCGCCATCTGCTGCATCTGATTGGCGGCCTGCTGTTTCTCTTCGTCCGACATCGTGTCGAAATTCTTCGCGACCTCGTTCAATTTCTCGACGGCCTTGTCGAGATTGCCCTCGGCCAGTTCGCGCTTGGCGTCGGCGACGGGGCCTTTCTCGTCGGTCTGGCCGAGCTGTCGGAGCATTCGCTCGTTCTGCTTCGCCTGCGCGAATGTACTGCTGTTGGCGATCTCTTTTTTCAGGCTGTCATCCAGCTGCTGCAAAGCGGCCGCGGCGGTGCGGTTGGCCTTGTCGGGCTCGAGCCCGGGCTGCTGCAGCATCTCCTGCAACTGATTCTTGGCGAGTTGAATCTCTTCATCGCCCGCGACCGACGTCGGGGCCTGGTTCATCAAAGTCAGTGCGTCTTCGACGGTTTTCTTCGCTTGCTCTTGTTGCTGTTCCAGTTGGATCGCGATCTGCTGCGCCTGCTGACGCCCGAACAAATCGAGCGGCGGGATGAACTGGCCCGCGAGGAACGCCGCCAGCGCGATGATCGACGCCCAGATCAACGGCTTTGGAAATTCGAGCGGAAACTTGCCACGCAGGTCAACGCCTACCGCGGCGTTCTCGGCATCACTTACCGCAAGCCTTGCGAACGGGTCATCCTTCATCGGGCCATTGCGGACATACATCGCAGTGCCGAACTTTTCTTTCAAACCCAGGGCGTCGTCGATGTGAGCCGCGGCCGTCAGTGGGGCGGGCTTGCTTCGCAGGCCGAGTATCAGCGCGACGAGCATGGAAATTGCGAGTGCCGCATAAAGCCACAGCATGGGCCGGGGCAGATGAAGCTGTGCGAACGTACGCAGTGCGACGGCAATCGCCGCGAGCAACGCCACGACGAACAGCGCTCTGCCCAGCGATAGGATGGCGTGTTTGAGAACAAGCCGACGCTGAACCTGCTGGACGTGCCGGTCAATTCCGAGGGTGGATGGCGTGGTCATGGCTGGTGCTTCAGTTTGAGAGTTCAGGTCGAGAGTTCAGCAGGTGGGTTCTGATACGCCACGTGTTGATACTGTATCGCCGCATTGGACGTGTTGCGACGGCAAATGTTGCAAAATCGGATTTCGGGCTATGACTTTCTCTGCCGGGGCGATGGTCTCTTTTTCAGGCCCGTCGGGCGGAACAGCGAAATCTCAAAACTCAAATCTCAAATCTCAAATCTGAAATCTTAGCTATACGTTCTCAGCCGCACGCGACGCGGGTGAGCATGGCGATTTGCCCCGCTTCGTCGGCGACGACGGCCAGGTCGGCGATGCCGATGAACAGCCCGTGGCCGACAATGCCCGCCCGGGCTGAGAGGTCGCGTGCCAAGGCGCGCATGTCGTCGATGTGTTCAATCGCACAGTCGAAGATCGCGTTGCCGTTGTCGGTGAGGTATGTCTCGCCGCCGGATTTGGTACGAAGTCGCGGCTTAAGGTTCAGGTCGCGCAGAAAGCGTTCACTCGTCGAGCGGGCGAAGGGGATGACCTCGACGGGCAACAGTGACTTCGTGCCGAGCCTTGAGACGCGTTTGGTGGCGTCGGAGATGATCACGACGCGCCGGGAATTTTGCGCGACGATCTTCTCGCGAAGCAGCGCACCACCCAGGCCTTTGATCAGTTCGAGCTGCGGGTCGATTTCGTCGGCCCCGTCGATGGTGAGGTCGCAGATAAAGCCGTTCGATGTATCAAACAAGCGCACGCCGTGCTCTTGCGCGAGCTGCTCTGATGCGACACTCGTAGGCACGCCCGTCACGTCCGTGAGGCGACCGTCGCGGATCGCAAGACCCAGCTCGGCGATGAAGAGCGAGGCGGTCGATCCCGTGCCCAGGCCTACACACATGCCCGAGGAAACGAGTTCAACCGCACGTCGGGCGACCATTTGCTTGGCTGCTGCGTACATGGGGAGGAGAAGCATATCACACTGCACGGCAAGTCAATAGCGCGGGCCAACGCTTTCGCACGACGCATCAGTATGTCGCGCTGGGTCGTCTACCAGAAAAACCACACGGGCTTTCCCATTTGCCACATCACCAGGACGTAAACACCCAGGAGAAAATTCGTAACCGCATGGGCGATGATGCACGCGCCGATGCTGCGGGTCTTCACGAGCAGCCAGGCGATCATCAGCGCCCACACGACGGCCGTGAGCCACTGCACGTGGACCAAAGCGAAGATCAGCGGAATAAGCCAGAACGAAGAGCGATCGTATTCGCCGACTTTCATCAGCTTGAAGTTCGTCGGCGCCGCCAGATTTCTCCAGAGCCAGTCGCGCCAGAACAATTCCTCCATCACCGGCACGACCAGCGACGCGCCCGCGATTCGTACGAGGATGAACAGCCACATCCAAAGCGGGTTTGGAATTTCTTCGGGGATGACAAAGCCCGTTTCAGTCACGGACATCAGGCTGGTGTTGTGGATGATCCAGCCGAACGGCGTGGCCGGGTCGAGAGTTTGCCGCCATTGGATGAGCAGAGACTCCATGCCCACCCACTGCACGATTCCGACGACGCCGACGAGCACGCCGAGCTGCCAATGCGACCACGAGATGCGTGTGAAGAATTTCCAAAGATAGCAGAGCAGCAGGCCGACGATCACCGCGCGGGCGGCGTACATGTACGGGAACAGGTCCGGAAAATGCCCGCCGAGAAATACGAACCCCATGAAAACGGCGAACGGCAATACGTAGTGCCACGTGAAGGGCGGCAGGCGTGGGTCGGTTAGGCGCGGATCGGACATGTGCGGATCCGCCTGATTATCATTAGCGCTGGGCATGGGCGATGAAGCATACACCACGGCAGCAAAGGACGCGTTTTGAATCGAGGTTTCGTCGATCAGGCAACTCGCCCGCGGTCAGTTTTTGTCGATTTTTAAATATAGGAACGAAGATGTCCTGCCAGACGGACCGGCTAAAAAAGGTCAGAACAATGTCGCGACGCTTAAATTTATTTGATTTCCATGAAAGATTTAACAAGATCCTCGGCATGCCGATCTATCGAAACGAACTGCGCGGAGTTTTGGGCGGTCTTGTTCTAGCGTCCATTTTCGCGGGGGCGGTGTCGAACGCGGTGGCGCTTGAAACTAAAGTCGAAACTAAAGTCGAAACTAAAGCCGAAACTAAAGCCGAAGCGAAAGCCGAAGCGAAAGCCGAGGTGAAAGTCGAGGCGAAGCTAGCTAGGACGGATGCGTTTGATGTGATCGCGCAAGACGCAGGGCTGACTGCTGGCGAGCGTTTGAAATTTGATGAAGCCGTGAGCAGTGGCAAGAAGCAACTGAGTGACTGGCTCGCGGGCAGCAGCGGCACGAAGCTCGACGTGCTTCGCAAGGAGGTTGCTGCGGAAAGACGAAAAAAGGACAAGGCGGATCAAACGAAAATCAAGGAGAATCAGGACCAGATCAGGACGCTCGCGGAGGAACTAAGCCTGCTTCGAAAAGAGACGCGAGCGGCGGCACTCGCGGTGCTTTCGCAGGCTCAGCAGCAAAAAGTCATCGAGGAAGCGTTGTTCCGCAGGCTTGCGACTGCCCTGGACGAAGCGGATTTGACCAACTCGCAGCAGGCGAAGCTTCGCGTGCTGAGCGACGGCGGGGCTGCGGAGTATCTGAAGGCGAATCCCTTGGCGGCCGACCCGTTCTTTCGCAAATTGATCGGCGTGCAGTCGAAGCTTTCGAAGGAAGCGCGCGCGGAGATTCTAACCGAAGACCAGCGTGAAAAGCTGAAATCGGCCGCAAAAGAGGCGGATGTGAAGGACGGCGGAGCGGACAAGGATGCTCAGGAAACGACCAAGCCCGCGAAGTAGTCGCGTGATCCCAATCACGCGACCAGACTCAGGCGACCAGACTCAGGCGACCAGACTCAGGCGACCAGACTCAGGCGACCAGACTCAGGCGACCAGACTCAGGCGACCAGACTCAGGCGACCAGACTCAGGCGACCAGACTCAGGCGACCA
>JBBQKP010000136.1:0-9023 GCA_038326995.1 Tepidisphaerales bacterium | reverse complement strand
CACGCTCGACGATTGTCACGCGTTGTTCGCGCGAATGGGCATTCTGCTTACGATGGCCGACGTACGCGGCGAGAGCGACTACCGCGCTGACCTGCCCGCGGTCGTGGCGGATCTGAAATCGCTCGGCCTGGCAGTTGAAACCGACGGCGCGGTCGGCGTCTTCATTGATGGCCCGGAAAAAGCGCCGCTGCTGATTCAAAAAGGAAACGACGGCTACCTCTATGGCACGACCGACCTCGCCGCGGCACGTTATCGCGTGCAGAAACTCGGCGCAAGTCGCTGCGTTTATTTCGTCGACTCGCGACAGCGCGATCATCTGCGGCAAGTCTACGCGGTTGCCGAACAGGCGGGCTGGAACACCAACGCCGCGGGCGTCGCGACGTTCGAGCACGCGATGTTCGGGACGATTCAAGGCGAGGATAAAAAGCCATTCAAAAGCCGCACGGGCGGGATCGTGAAGCTCGCCGCCCTGCTTGATGAAGCCACCGAGCGGTCGCTCGATCTGGTCAAACAAAAATCACCCGACGCGACCCAGGCTTTTTACGACGAGGTCAGCAAAGCGGTGGGCATCGGTGCGATCAAGTATTTCGACATGGCCCGCGACCGCACGAAGGACTATGTTTTCAGTTTCGACGCCATGCTCAGCATGGAAGGTAACACCGCGCCGTATCTTCAATACGCTTACGCACGCACACGCAGCATCCTTCGAAAATCGACCAGCGCGCCCGGGCCGATCCTTATCCAACACCCGGCCGAGCGCGTGCTGGCGCTGCATTTGTTCAAGCTCAACGCGGTGGTCGATCAGGTCGCAAGGGAGCTTAAGCCGCACCACTTGTGCACGTATCTCTTCGAGCTTTCGCAATATTTCAGCTCGTTCTTCGAGGCATGCCCGGTTCTGAAGAGCGAAGACCCGACCCGCGCCAGCCGACTCGCGATCTGCGACGTGACCGCACTGGTGCTGGCCCGCGGGTTGGACCTCCTGGGCATCGGCCACCCCGAGCAGATGTGATTCGGGGTGGAAATTGGATGCGGCGCGTCGCGGCCGCGCGGCAATTCCGATGCGCGAGCCGTCTCGTGTGCGAGACTCCACCCGAGTGGAGAGAATGTAATTCAGGGTGTTACAGGCACGTACGCCTGTGTCTTGAGCGCACCTAATACAGCGGTGGGAACACGGCTGTGGCACCCTCAAATGGCAAGCCATATCTTCTTGCGTAAAGTGTCACCCTCAGGATCGCGCGTGCCTGCTCGTGTCCAATTGCCAATCTCGCGGTCGATCTTGAAAAACGCATTGTCGCTGTACAGTACAAGCGGTTGATCATTCTGGAGAAAATGCATGTCCAATCGATCGATATTTTCGCCCTTTGTTTTCGCCCTTGTTGCTTTGATCTGCTGCGGCCTTGTGCTGGGATGGTCGCTCCGGCTTGCGCCTTCGCGAAATGGGATCACATCAACTGACGACGCGCGTGAAATGGAAACGACCAATCAGGCAGGGTCGGACCTCCCGATGGTGCATAGGCTCGTGCGCTTCGACACGCGCGCGGCATTCGAGACCGGCAAGCTGGATAATCTCTTGATCGTCGCCGGCGGTTCGGTTGAGAAATCGGCCGAGAGAGTCGTCATTACATCCGCACCGGCGAAGTCATTTCCGATCGTGGGCACGTGGACGAGCCCGGAAATTTTGGGTGCGTTCGAGTTCACCGAACTATTGCCGAGCTGGAATGTACAGACGCCCGATGGCGCGCTCGATACCACCGGCGCGCGGTTCGACGTTCGCATCAAGACGGGAAGTGAGTGGTCGCCGTGGCTTTACATGGGCGGGTGGGGACGGGTTCCGGACCGGAGGAAGTTGACGAAGTTTCCGGGCGGAAAAGTCGAGGTTGATATCGTGGAGCTGAAGCAGAAGGCGCAGGCGTTTCAGATTCGCGCCACGCTTTTCAGCTTCGATCTTTCGGGCCGAATGATGCCCGAGCTGCGTCGCGTATCGGCGTGCTATTCGTCGGTCGTCGCAAACGAGCGCGAGCGCGATCTTGTCTCGCCCAGGCCGTCAACGGCCCGCGCCGCTTTCGGACGCGACTTGCCCGTACCCTTTCGCGCTCAAGGGGCAGAATCAGCCTCGATCAGCAGTGAAATCTGCTCGCCGACCAGTGTCTCAATGGTGATGGAATTTTCGGGCGTGAGCCGACCGACCACCGCCAATGCGATGGCGGTTTACGACGCGGAATATGACCTGTTTGGCAATTGGAACCGTGCGGTTCAGTTGGCAGGGTCGCTAGGTCTCGACTCGTATCTCACCCGCATTTCAACAATCGACGAAGCGCGGGCATTCGTCGCGGCTGGGCAGCCCGTCATCGCCAGCATTCGATTCAAGAAGAACGAATTTCCCAGCAACATCATGGAGGATACCGACGGGCATCTGATCGTCATTCGCGGTTTCAATCAGGACGGCGACGCGATCGTGAACGACCCCGCAAGTAAATCTCGCGGCAACGGTATTATCTACAAGGCGGACGAACTCGAACGCGCCTGGATCAAGAGCGCGGGCGGTATCGCGTACATCATCGCGCCGCTCGGCAAATTGCCGGCCGACAGTTCGAGATGAGGATTCACTCTTCGTGTTGTCTTCAACATGTGAAGCAGAACGAATAGGGACCGGCCTAACCAACACACCTAACCAACACACCCGGCTACACGATTCGTTTTCGCTTCTATCGTCTTTGCCCCGCGACCCACGACGCCTGGCACGCCGTCGGGTGTGTCAGCAGCCAGTCCAGAGGGTCGTCGCCTTCAATCGCGAAGGCGCTAAGGTCGGCGTGCATTCCGTTTTCGATTCGGCCCAGATCAGATAGGCCCAGCGCCCGGGCCGCGCGGACCGTCACGAGTTCGAGCAGTTGAAGTGATGGAGCATCGGTCTGCTGTTTCAGCAGGCGAAGCTCGGCAAGGAGGTCGAGATCGCCCGCGCTGGCGACGCTGTCCGTGCCGACGCAAACGTTGATGCCGCGCGCCAGCATGTCGCGCCATCGATGCGGGCCTAGCGTCTGATCATGTCCGAAATACAATCGCGTGCGGGGGCAGAAGACGACGCTGCATGTGCCTTGAGCGAGAAGGTCGAGGTCGTGATCGCTGGCGATGTTGACGTGCGCCAATAGCGCTCCGCGCGACAGCAGGCCGACACGCCTTGCGAATTCGACTGGCGAGACGCCGGGCACGGGTGAAACGCCGGGCAAGGGGCTGTCCTGCCACAGGCCCATTCTCTCCCACATGTGCCGAAACGCGCCGGTGTGCGACATCACGAACTCGACTTCTTCGCGCGTCTCCGCCAGGTGCGTGCACAGTCGTTGCCCCAGCTGGTCGGCCAGCGCGACGCACGCTTCGTAGCCCGTCTGGTCCACGGTGAACGGCGCGTGCGGAGAAATGCCTGGTATCAGCAATGGCGTGGACTGATGCGAATCGCGTGCGCGGGCGAGGGTTTCGTGGAATCGCTCAATCAAGCCGCCGCGACCCAAAACTTCGGCGAAGCTGACCGCTCGAAGCGGGCCGGCAACGTCGTGGGGAACTGCAATAATCGGCCGGGTGAGGTGCGACTGCTGCGAGATGTCGCCGACGCAGGTGACGCCGAATTTCACGCACTGATCGATGCCCAGATGCGTCGCGGCCCGGATGCGTGCGGAGAAATTAACGTCAGAAGTGGGCTGTCTGTTTCTGAGTGAGGTGATCCAATCGACAAAGCTCGCGGGCGGGGTCGGGTCGCGTACGAGTGCTGAAAGCTCGAGGTGCGTGT
Organism: Tepidisphaerales bacterium; assembly: GCA_038326995.1. GTDB lineage: Bacteria > Planctomycetota > Phycisphaerae > Tepidisphaerales > Tepidisphaeraceae > JBBQKP01. The sequence continues at coordinate 5,245 of JBBQKP010000136.1, read as the reverse complement.
GGGCGTTGATCAGCCCGGGTGTGAGCAGATCAAACTCGGCCGGGCCGGTAGAGGGCTCGACGGCGATGATGCGTCCACCATCGATGACGACCTGCGTGTCGCGCATCACACGAAGAGAGCTGCCCGACGAGCTCTCCGTGCCCATCGCAGCAAGAACGAACTTCGCACGAAGAATGAGCGGGTGTGAAAACAAAGGATTCGTTAGGTAAATTGCCAGACCCGTTCCAGCGACTACGTCGCGCGAACCGTGCGAACGACCTGCTCGAGCTGATCAACGACGCGTTCGATGTCGTGCACGTCTGAACTGTCGACGACCGAAGCGCCGTCGGGCTTGATCAGTCGGCCGACCGGGCGCGTGGTGTCCTGATGATCGCGACGAGTCAGCTCGCTCAGCACTTCGTTGAAGTCGGCCGGGATTTCATGGGCGATGAGCTGCTTATGACGACGAGCAGCGCGAACGGCGACATCGGCGGTGAGATAAAATTTGAGCTGCGCTTCGGGGAAGACGATCGACCCTTGATCGCGCCCCTCGGTCACGAGGTTGTCACGCTCCGTGCCGAAGCGGCGCTGCTGGGCGACCATGAGATCGCGAATTTCTGGAAATTTTGCGACACTGCTGGCGGCGGCGGAGACCTCTTCAAGGTTGAGCAGCCCGCCCGGACGCCAGCCGTTCATCAGCACTTCGGGCGGTGTGTCGAGCCAGTCGAAATCGATGACCATGTCCTGTGCCATCGCGATAATGCGAGAGCCGTCGGTGAGGATGATTCGCTGACGAATCGCTTCCAGGCCGATGGCGCGGTACATCGCGCCGGTGTTGAGAAACCAGAAACCAAGGCGTTTGGCGAGTCGCTGTGCGACGGCCGACTTTCCGGATGCTGCAGGGCCGTCGATGGTGATGATCATTTGAAAAGAGCGGGGAGAGTTTGGCGGGAAGAATTTAGTCGGGTGTTGTCTGAACTATAGAGCGAATCCACCGGACGGCGAACACTCCACGCTCCTCGCTACTCGCTACTCGCTCTTCGCTCTTCGCTTCACGCTCCACGCTCCTCGCCCCCCACTAATCCTTCGCCGCCCAGAGAAATCCGCGACGCATGAGGGTGAGGCACGGCTCGCTTTCGACGATGTTCGCCTGATGTCCGAGCGAGTTATAAAACACGCGGCCCCGGCCGTAGTATTTGGTCCAGACGACGGGCATGTCGAACGTGCCGTTGGGCGTATGTGGACCTGCCGCGACGGGGAAGCGTGTCGTCGCCAGCACCTTGATCGCCGGATCGACGTGCATGTAATACTGCTCGCTGCACACATCGAAGTCGTCGATACCTTGAGTGATCGGCGAACCGGTTTTGATGACATTGACGCGGTACGTCGTGCCATCATTGCCCGGGTGGCTGACCCATTGCCCGCCGGTCATGAACTGCCACTCGGTGTGGCTTCGAAATGTGTCGCACATCCCGCCGTGACAACCCGCGATGCCGACGCCTTTTTCTGCGACGGCTTTGAAGATGGCGTCGCCCGGCTTGTCGTCCGGGCCGCCCATGGTCCAGATCGGGACGACCAGACTCAGGGTGTCGAGCAGGGCCGCGTCGTGAAGAGGCGCGAGCTTGTCGTGCCGAAGCACCTCGAAACCTTCATCCTTCAGAACGGCTTCGAGGATGTTGGAAACCTGTTCGGGCTGATGTCCGTCCCAGCCGCCCCAGACGATGAGTGCTTTGCGTGCCATGATGTGAGTGCAGAAGGAAACCGAGTTACTTCGTGCCTGTGATTCCTGTCGCGGACGACGGGGGCGCGAGATCGGGGTTGATGTCGAGCGACTTTTTCTCGCCCGTCGGGGTGGTGTAGTTGACGCGGTACAGGACCGACGGGCCGTTGTATTCGAGCTTCTGGACGGAGTCGATCTTGCTGTCTGCAGCCAATGTAGAGCGAAGGCTCGGCGGGATATCGTTGATCGACGCGGGCGAGGTCGCGCGCAACTTGGGGTTGGTGTGGCAGCCGACAAGCGTTGCTGCGGCGGCGAGAACGACGAGGGCGATCTGATTGCGTGTGGTCATATTGAAATTCTCCGGACTTGTTAAATTGAGACTTATGTTTCGTTCACCTAAGAATTAGTTGATCGGCTTGGTCGTGGGCTTGCTGTCGATCGCTTCCTGAGTTTTATCCGCGACGGTTTGAATGTCCTTGCCCGCGCCACGCACCATGTTACACCCGGTCTGCATCGAGACGACAAGCACAACGACCAGCGAGAAAAAAGACATGACGACGGAAGAAACGATTTTGCGATTCATAGGATTCACTAAAGAAAGTTGAGGTGATTGGAATGTTGCGAGTGTTTGAAACGACCCTAGTGGTCGTGGGCCTTGGTACCGTCGGCGGCGTATTCGACTTCCTGCTCTTTGCCGGCGGCGTCGAGATATTCGAATTCGTAGTGCGTCTCTGATCCTTCGATTTCTTCCTCGATCTCTACGATTTTCACGCCCGGGTAATCACGTTTGAACCCCGCGACTGCCGCCGCCGGGACGTCGGCGAGCTTCAGCACCTTGCCACTGGTTTCCACGTCATCATCGTCATCTTCGTCATTGTCGTGGCCGCTCATTGCCGCCGTCGCGGATCCTTTATCGTGATGCTTATGATGGTCCTTGCCGTGCTGACATCCCGCGAGCGTTGCGAGAGAGATCGAGGTGAAGACGAAGATCTGCGACTTCATATTGCCAACAGAGTAAAGGGTCGGGGCATCGAGCGAAAGTTGACGGCGACGCGGAGTCAGATTTTTCGATCGCACGTAACACTTTAGCCGAATGCGGTGAATTGAATTGAACTGAATTGAGTTTCAGGGTGCCACGGCTTTGTATTCAAAGCTGTGTGTCGGGTTGCTCCACTAGCACACAGCTACGAGTACGTAACTGTGGCACCCGACAACTGCAAATTTATTGCAACCGGCTGAAGTGTTACGATCGCACTTCTGACAGGCGGTCCTGCGAGGCGGTTCTCGTTCGTCCATTTACCATCAGTCGAATTTCTTGCCGCCGATGGAAATGTACCCGCCCGGTTTTCCGTCGGGGTCGTGGTGCGTCCAATGGACCGTGCCGCCCTGCTCGGTGTATTCATATTCCCCCTTGAACTCGATCTGATCGCCCTCCTTCAACGGCGCCTGAGTACCGATGTCGATGTTGTGTGCGATTCACATGACCCGGCATCCGCTCTAGCCGATCGTTTCCGGCTTGCCCACATACGGCAAATCACCGGTCAGAGACCGGTGCCACCTTTATTCCACCGGTCAGAGACCGGCTCCACCCTCATTCCACCGGTGGCACGGGTCTCCGACCTGTGCGATTCACATGAGCCCGGCACCCGCTCTAGCCGATCGTTTCCAGTCCGCCCATGTACGCCCTTAGAACCTCCGGCACTTCGATTCGGCCGTCCTCCAACTGATATTGCTCAAGAATCGAAATCAGCACGCGCGGACACGCGATGGCGGTGTTGTTGAGCGTGTAAGCGAAAATCGCCTGCTTTTCTCCCGCCTTTCTGTATCGCATGTTGAGCCGCCTGGATTGGAAATCCCGCAGCGCACTGCCAGAGTGCGTCTCGCCGTAACTGTTTCGGCTGGGCATCCAGCTTTCGATGTCGTACATCCGCCACTTGCCCTGACCCATGTCGCCGGTGCACACCTTCAGCACGCGATAAGGCAACTTCAGCGCCTGCAGAATCGCCCGGCTGTTGTCCGTAATCTCCTCGTGAAGCGCGATGTGTTCAACATCGTCTGCCTTGTGGAGAATCACCTGCTCGACCTTGTCGAACTGATGCACGCGATACAGCCCCGCGCTGTCCTTACCGGCCGCGCCTGCTTCACGCCTGAAGCACGTACTGACCGCACACATGCGAATCGGAAACTGCGATTCGTCGAGAATCTCATCGCCGAAGAAACTCGCCAGCGGCACTTCGCTCGTCCCCACCAGCGCGCTTCCGTCCTGCGTGATATACGCCTGATCACGCCCGCCCGGAAAATAGCCCGTGCCGATCATGCACGCCTCACTCACCAATACCGGAACGACATAAGGCTCGTACCCGCGCGACACGATCATATCCAGCGCGAATTTCAGCACGGCGTTATACAGCAACGCGCCCTGACCACGCATGACGTAACTGCGCGAGCCCGCGAGCTTCACGCCGCGATGAAAATCGACGAGCCCTAGCTTTTCCACCAGCTCGACATGGCTCGCAACGCCGCTTCGGGGCGGACGACTCGGGTCGTGCCACTTTTCGTACTCGACGTTCTCGCTGTCGTCCTTCCCGATCGGCCAGGTCGGATCGGGCACGGCTGGGAGCTGCAACATGAGTTCCTTTGCGGTCGTCTCCGCTTCGCTCTGCTCATGAACCGCCTGTTCGTATTGGTGCTTGAGGTCGGTCGCCCTGATGAGAAGCCCGTCGAGTTCCGCAGACGCTTCACTCTTAAGCTGTCCCTCAAGCTGGTCCTTGAGCTGTCCCTTGAGCTTGCCCTTCAGCTTCCCGACCTCGCCGCCGATTTTGCCCTGCTCCGCGCGGAGCACGTCCGCCCGCGCCTGCGCATTACGACGCACCAGATCGACCGCCACCCACTGATCGACCTTCTCGGGCGAGCCCACACGCTTATCCAAGGCAGCACGTTTCACCAGATCAGGCTGTTCGCGAAGAAGCTTGGGATCGAGCATGAGGCTGATTTATCCGAGCGCGCGAAAGATGTACAGCACCGGCCGCCCGCCCATTCGCACGCTTTTTCCACGCTTTACACGCTCCTGACCCGTTTTTTCACGTTTTTTCACGGTGTTTTCTCCGGCTGCGTGTTCGACACCCTTCATCCAACTGCAGGCCCACACTACACTTGCGAGAATCCTTCGCGACGTCGACCTGTGATTTGTACACATTTTGAGTTCGAGTTTCGCCATTCAGCATCTTACTAGCGACGATATCTCGCACTTACTCGGTTGCTGCGCACCGTCTCGAAGCGCCCCCTCGCGATCGCTTTAGCGCAATCGCTTTTGTGCGTGCTTTGAAGCGTACTCTCTCGTCAATTCTCACCGTCCCTCTTCCCCATCCTCTGGCGCGCCGTCTCGAAGCATCCGCTTCCGTTCTCTCCCGCGATAGGGGTAGGAAAGGCCAGTTGATTCTGGCCTCTCCTCCCTCCGAACCGGACGTGCAGATTTCCCGCATCCGGCTCTCCAGTCAACAGGTCTGTGTAACCACAGGCTCGAGTATCCTCGCACGGGCTTCCTTC
>JBBQKP010000135.1:0-9128 GCA_038326995.1 Tepidisphaerales bacterium | reverse complement strand
GAGCGTTCTACGGTGAACGCCTTAAGACGGTGTTTCCAACCGTTGCCTCAAATCCGCGTGTATTGCGTAGCGATGAAGGCAGGCCTTTGTTCCAGCTATTCTTCGCTGCGGGCAATTCCGGCGAGGGGGGCAAAATTGCCTGCAGAATTGCAACCCATATCCTCGATAAAATCTAGATCATGGCCCAATCATCATCCATCGAGTGGACAGAATCGACTTGGAACCCGGTCACGGGTTGCACCAAGATCAGTCCAGGCTGCAAAAACTGCTACGCCAAACGCATGGCCGAGCGATTGCAACTAATGGGTCAGAAGAACTATGTCAACGGATTCGACCTCACGCTTCAACCACAAGCCCTTGAACTTCCGTTGCGATGGAAGAAACCACAGCGTATTTTTGTCAATTCGATGAGCGACTTGTTTCACGTCGATGTAGGACTCGATTACATCCATCAAGTCTTTGACGTCATGCGCCGAGCGAACTGGCACGAGTTTCAAGTCCTCACAAAGCGGGCCGATCGACTTTTGTCGCTTTCATCTAAGATTGTATGGCCATCCAATGTCTGGATGGGTGTGAGCGTGGAAACCGAAGCCTACAAGACGCGCATCGATGACCTCCGTCGCACCGGTGCTGTCGTCAAGTTCCTCTCCGTCGAGCCTCTGCTAGGGTCATTGGGAACGATCGATCTCAGCGGCATCGATTGGGTCATCGTAGGCGGTGAGAGCGGCCCACGCGCTCGCGAGATGAAACGGGAATGGGTCATCGACATTCGGCGACAATGCCGCGCTGCGGGTGTTGCATTCTTTTTCAAGCAATGGGGCGGGGTGAACAAGAAGAAAACGGGCCGCGAGCTGGACGGCCGGACCTACGATGCCATGCCACCGGTTACAACGCTTAACGGGCGAAGGTCTCTCACTGTTCTGGGAGCCACACGAGCGCCACGGGCTCGCAGCTAGTTTTCGCAGGGCGGGCGTTTGTGGATGCGGCTCATTGCTGTGATTCGTTGTACCCTTAGATGTTCGCGGGGTCTGGCTGACGATTGGCCTCGCCCCTCGACACGTCTGCAGCAGTAGAGCCCGATCGGTCGGTGTTGGCGAAATCACATTACGTTTGTTGCACTACGTATCGCTTCACTTGCCCATCATGCGGCGAATCATCCGCGTCAGCTTCGCCAAGCCTGTGGTCTTGTCGGCAGGACTTCTGGCGTGTCGGGCGGAACTTCCCCGACACATTTTTTGGTCGATCGAGTGTCGGGGGGCTCTTCCCCGACACGCTTGCGGGGTGGTGGTGTGTCGGGGAATGGTTCATCGACACGCCGCGGGTTCGTAAGAGTGTCGGGGAAGGGTTGGCCGACACGCGGGCGAAGCGGTGTTGTGTCGGGGACTGTTTGATCGACACGCCGCAGAACCACTGTTGCACTCTTTCGACTCGATCAAACACTGACGGGGATTCGCGATCCATTATTTACTGTCGGAAATGCACGTTAGCGGACGTTGTGAGGAGTAATTTGTCGTCCGATACTGCTGTTTCAGGGCCTATAACCGGTGAATTTCGTTCTGCGCGAGGTATGGGATTCAGACGGCAATCTGTTGGGTCGATGAAGACACGGAGGGCGGAGTGACGCGTGCGATCGGGGCCTGTCGCGGGAACTTTTGGATGATCATGATGCGATACGATTTCTTTCCAGACGATGAGCCGACGATGGTGGCGTGGTCGATGAATTTTGCGAAGCGGTTGCAGCAACAGCCGGGGCATTTCGAAGTGCCGGCGAAGACGGTCGATGCGTTTGTCGACCTGCAGCAGCAGTTCGTGCGGGCGTATGAGCTTGCGACGACGCCGCAGACGCGCACTCGGCCGGGCGTTGCGAATAAGAATGAGAAACGTCGGGCGATGGAACATCTCGCGCGATTGATCGCGGTTCGATTGCGCGGGAACGTGACGCTGTCGAACGTGGATCGATTGGCGCTGGGGCTGAACGTGCCCAAGTCGCGGGTGAGGCACGTGCGGCCGCCGGGGAATTCGCCGGTGGTGAAGGTGCTCGGGATTCAGGGGAAGCGGGTGATGATTTCTTTGAGCGATAGTGATCGCAAGACGCGTCGCGCGCGGCCGGACGAGGCGACGGGGGCGACGCTGTTTTATCACGTCGGCGAATCACCGCCTTTAAACCGCGACGACTGGAGGTATTTGATTTGCACCACGAAGACGCGGCTGATGATCGACTTTGATCAGACGTTGCCCACCGGCACGAGGGTGTGGATCAGCGGGTGGTGGAAGAACCGACGCGACGAAGCGGGCCCGTCGAGCAGGCCGGTGAGCGTGTGCGTGGGCGAGGGGATTTGCAGCACGAGGACTACTGCGACCAAGGGGTCTGCGATGGTCGTTGCGACGACGTCGAGGCTGCGATTTGATGACAACGCCAGCGCGACGGTGAACGAGGTCAGTGGTGTGGTGAACAAGGTCAGAACGGTGGCGTAGGCGCTGGTGCAGAGTCGCGGTCGATGAACCTTTTTGCCGATTCGCGTGGGGTGTAGTTTGTATGCTCGTGCGATGCCATCACCACGGCTTCCCGGGCAGTTGTTCGTGTCGCGTCAGAGGGTCGAGCTTCCGTGGAAATCCGTCGGCCAGTTTGTGGATCAACAGGGCGATCGCGGGTTGGGCGAATTGCTCTGGCCGGGGTCGAGGGCTTGGCATCTGAGGCACATCGTTGAGACATTTCGCCTGCACGTTCGCACGATGATGCTCGGGCTCGGGCGGACGATCAAAGCGGTTGATGCGATGATCGCGTTGGTGCAGGAGACGATTGGTGCGGGGCTGATCGCGGCGGGGTTACGGGTTGTATTGGTATGTGAGAGGCGGAGTTGTCGGGAGCGGGGAGTGATCGATCAGGAAAAATTCCGGACGGCTGAGGGGATTTCGCAATAGACGACGCACTACCTCCTGAACGGCCTTGCAATGTGCGGCCGGCATGTGGTGTAGCGATTCGGATAACTCGACCCTTCGACAATTTATCTCAAGGAGAGCAGTCAGATGATTCAGGGAAATACTTATCGAATTGGAATGATCGCCGGGGCGATCGCGGCCTCGATGATGTGTAATGCCAGCGTCCGAGCCGGGGAGGTCGTGGTCGCCCTTCAAGGCGAGATTACGAGTATTAACGATACGGATAACTGGTTCAACAACTCGTTTGTGGTCGGCGCACCGATCGGGGGGACGTATAACTTTTTCGATGCGGGTTACGAGCTTCAGACCAGCCCGACGTCGGCGTTCTATCGGTACTATCTTGAGACCAATTTTTTCGGTCTACCGGTGTTGCCCGTCTCGATGAACCTCGCGAGCGGCGGCAACGCGTATCGCACCTCGCCCGGCCCGTTCTTTTACGGCATCGACGTCGTCAACAACAGCGACGGCTCCGGATTTTCTCCGGCAGGCGATAGCTACGCTGTCCAAAGCCCCCTCGCATTCCCGGCCAACTTCACCGACCTGTCCGGGGATCCGGTGCTCGATCCGGATTTCAACTTCTTTCCGATCCTTGGCATGTCGTTTCGCCTGATCGACCCGAGTGGCACGGCGTTGTCGTCGAACGATTTGCCGCTCACCGCACCGAATTTAAGTTCATTCTCGTCGGCGGTCGGGACCATTTTCATCGCTGACGGAAACGGCGAGCCGGACTACGCCGAAATGAGGTTTCGCATCACCTCGATTCAGGTGGTTCCCGAGCCGGGGATTTTTAGCGTGCTCGCGATCGGCATGGCCTGCGTGCTGATGCGGCGACGTGCGAACTTGAATCAAGCCAGCAAAGTCAACACGTAATAAGCCAGCGAAGCCAACACGTTATAAGCCGGTGACCTGAACAGCAACGCTCATCACAAAGGTAAGAACATGAAACTCGCGACTCGAACAGACGGATTTTACAATTCCCGTAGATACAGTTCCAACCGCAGGCGTGGAGTCGCTCGGGCGACGTGTTCGGGTGCGAAGTTCGTCGCGGAGTCGCTTGAGCAACGCCGGATGCTGTCGGTTGTGCCCGAAGCGTTCGTCGGGCACGGCTCGGGTTGTTGCTGCCTGGGTTGCCAGCCAAGGCAGTTTCCGCCCGGCTCGATGTCGCTGGCCGAGTCGATGGAGGGATCGCCCGGCATTACCGCGCGGACTTTAAATTCCACGCCAACCGTTCCAGTCAGACCTCAATCGAGTCGCCCTGGCGCGCTGGTCAAGCTCTATCTGGACTTTGATGGTGAAGCGCCCTTTGTATGGCAGGCTGGCACTGATTATCTCGTGAGAGGCCCTGGATCGGCGCTATTTCCGAGTCCGGTTCCCGCATTCTCCATCGATGCGGTCCCCGGAGATTTCAATGAATTTGAGCTCAATGCGATGGACGACATCTGGGCCCACGTCGCCGAAAAATACTCGCCTTTCGATATCGACGTGACCACCATTCGGCCTGCGACGTTCAACGACGCAGAAGCCGTCCACATAATCATCGGCGGGAGCAAGAACGATTGGTACCAAAAAGACGCCGGCGGCGTCGCACCGCTCGAAGGGTTTACGCGTTCGGAATTATCAAATGAGGGCTTCGTCTTCTCTGCCGACGCGATCAACGCCGGCAGCCTTGCGATAAACGAAGGCGATCGCCATTTCCTGGCGGAAACGGTGGCACACGAGGCGGGGCATTTGTTCGGCCTTCGACACCAAAGCACGTTCAACGTTGGCGGAGCTGTGACCGAAGAATACTCCAGCGGCAACGCGACCACAGTTCCGATCATGGGCGCATCAAGTGTCGTGCGTGACAAACGAGGAATCTGGAACAGCGGCCCGACCACTTCACTTAACTCTGACGGCAACCCCGTCGCGACCGGCCCGCAGAGTGACCTGGACATCCTCACCCGCCCGGGCACGAACATCTCATACCGTGTCGATGATTTCGGCAGCTTCAGCAGCGCCGGCACGCTGGTCGTGAATCCCAATTCAACCATTCAAACCGGCAGCGGCGTGATCGAGCGAAACGGCGACCAGGACGCGTTCCGCTTCACCGCGGCCGGGCCGGTGCTGAGCATTGACGTGTCGCAATTTAAGTTCCCGAACAACACCTTCGTGGCGGGCATGCTCGCGCCCACGCTCGAATTGATCCCGACCAGCGGCGCCGCGCCGACGACCAGCTTGGTCGTCACCAACACGTCGGCCACCATCACTACCAGCAACGCGACGCCCGGACAGACCTATATTCTGCGCGTCAGCGCCCAGGGCAGTGCCTACGGTAATCTTGGTCAGTACAACATTTTTGCCAACGTCGGAACCTTCGCAACAGAGTCGGATAACACGCTCTATGTCCAGGGTTATTCAAGCAACAACCAGATCAACGTCGGCTACGAGTCCGCCACGAATCAGATTTACCTGCAGAACGTCGTCTCAGGCGGCACCATCGTGCAGCGGTTCGCACGAGGATCGATCACCCGCGTCGTCGTCAACGGGCAGGGCGGCGCTGATGTGGTCACCATCCAAGGTAGCTACACGAGCCTGAATATCCCCGTCGATGTATTCGGCGCGCTCGGCAACGACACCCTCATTCTGGAAGGAACCGCGGGCAACGACTACCAAGCTCTTAACGCGAATGGCCGATTCGTCAGCAACGCCGCGACCGGCTTCTATTCCAGTATGCAGAATATAATTTTGACCGCGTACGACGGCGCGGACACTTTTGAAATCTACGAGACGGGTACCTTTGTCAGCACCACCATCACCGGCGGCAACCAGGACGACGTCTTCAACGTCGGAGCCTCGCCTTTCGCCGGTACGCTGGTCCAGGGGCCCGTCTTTATCAACGGCAACACTGGAAACGACACGCTGAATCTCGGCAGAAATAACGCCGACTCATTTTTCGCAAACATCACGTTTTCAGGTGATGCCAATGCAGGCGGTTTAGGCGACCGAATTGTCATCAACGATCAGGCACCTGCTTACAACATCAGCTACGACGTCGCCCCGACGTTTTTGATTCGAGACGGCGCGAACTTGCCTCAGACCATCAACTACGCGGGCACCGAAGGCATCGTCATTAATGCCGGCAGCGGCGCGGACACCATCAGCATCCGCACGGGAGTGACGACTCCGCTAATCGCCAACGGCAACAACGGAAACGACAACTTCATTGTGGGCGGTGGAAACCTCACTGGAACCTTTCCTCAAACGTTCAACGGCGGCAACGGCACAGACCAGATCACATTCAACGACAGCCTGAGTTCGATCGGCCGAATCTGGGACGTACGCAACAACGAGGTCATCTTCGGCGGGCTCATCTCGCTATTCACGACGGGCTTTGAATCCGTCGGCATTCTTGCAGGCAACGGCGCGGACCAAATCACTTTCGCAGGTTCGATCAATCAGGGTTTGAACATCGATGCCGGCGGCGGGGCCGACACGTTTATCCTCGGCTTCCAGCAATCGGTAACGTTCTTTCAACCCGTCTCTCTCGTCGGTGGAAGCCAGGGAACGATATTCAACATCAATGAAGCCTACGTCCATTTCTTTACGACCTTGATGATGGATGGTGGCGACGGCTTCAACTCCATGAACGTCAATGTCCCGAGCGTCGAATTTACATTGGGCGAGGGATATTTCACCGCAGGCAGCGGCACGGCCGCGTTCGGGTTTACGAACATCAATACCAAAACCTTCAACGGCAATCCCAGCAATAATATCTATACGATCTTCAGTGCCGGCAGCTCATTTGGAACCTACACGATCAACGGCAACCTGGGCGATGACGCGTTCAACCTCGTGCCACAGCCTGGCGGATTCACGTTCCGGAATCTCACCCTTAACGGCCAGCAGGGTACCGATACGTTTACCTACAATGCCTCCGCGCTGACGACCGACCAGAGCTATACCGTCAACACAAGCAACATCAGCATTTCGCGCGGCGGGGTCATTATTGATACGCCGAGCTACACCAGCATGAACTCCGTCGCGATCACAAGCGGCTCTGGCAACGATATCTTCAACATCAACTCCCACTCGACCGCCTGGCCCGCAACGATCAACGGCGGCGGGGGGAACGACACCTATAACGTCTTTGGCTCAGCCTTCGGCGCGTCGGCGGCGGCGGTTTCCCTCACGCTCGCCGATTCGGCCGGCTTCGACACCTTCAACCTTAACGACCAGGACCTCACTAGCGTGAGCAACGCCACCTATCAGGTCAACGGCAACACGCTGGTTCGCATGGGCACCTCCATCCCCTTCAGCGGTATCGATGTCACCAACATCAACAGTGGCGCGGGCATCGACACGCTTGAACTCGGGACCTTCGCGTCGGGCATACTCAACTTCTACGCCGCAGAGGGCAACGACACACTAACCCTCCCCACCAACTCTGGTCTGATCGGCGGACGTGTGAATTTCTTTGGCGGCGGCGGCACGAACAATCGAATCACCCAGTCCAGCAACACCAAGAGCACGCCGATGACGCTTCACATTTTTCAGAACACCATCGGCGCTTTTCCCGGCGACAACTTCTTCGCACCCGGCGGATCAGTCTCATTCGATTCCGCTCAGAGCATTCAACTCCGCATGGGAAGCGGCGTCGACACGGCGTTCATCGAGCCCAACGCGGTCGCCTCAATCAGCATCACGGGCGGCACCCCGGCGACATCACCCGGTGACACAATCAACCTCGCCCTTGCCAGTGCGATCAACCCCGTCATCAGCGGAACTCCCTCTGCGGGCAATGTCACAAGCACCAATCTCAGGACAGTGAATTACACGGGCTTCGAGAACGGCACGCCAACCGTCGACGCCATCGCCCCGGCAGTCGTCGTTGCCGACATCAACGTCAACGGCGTCCCGCCTTTCGCCAGGGGCGCAGGCAACCGACAATCGGTCGACATTCAGTTCAGTGAAGACGTCGTCCTGCTGCTCGGTGCGGCCTCGATCCGCCTTACCAACACGACCACCGGCGAGGTCATCCCGACCTCGTTCATTTTTCAGGAATACAACGCGGCATCGCGGACTGCTTCCTTCACCTTCCCCGGCTATCTCTTTGAAACCCTGCCGAACGGCAACTACACCGGGCAAGTGCTGGCCGGGGCTGTCGTCGATCGATTCGGCAACGCACTGGCCGCTTCCACGTTCAACTTCTTTGTCCTCGCCGGCGACGCCAATCAAGATCGCAAGGTCGACTTCTCTGACCTGGTGATCCTGGCCCGCAACTTCGGCCAGTCCGGCCGAACGTTCAGTCAGGGCGACTTTGACTACGACGGCGCAGTCAACTTCTCCGATCTGGTGATCCTCGCCCGAGGGTTCGGCACCTCATTGGCAAGCCCCTTGGCGCGGATCGGCAATGCTGGAGCAGGCGATGATTCGTCGTCGGGATTGCTTGGCCGCCAGTCCGGTAAGGGCAAAGACATCCTGGCTTGATCTATGAAGCTGGTTTTCCCAAACAACATCGCCCAAAGCTACTCGGCCTTGCCCGACGACGCTCTGCCCGACGACGTTCTGCCCGACCTTACAACCGCAGGGTTCGTCAAAACGTCGCATTATTCGAAGCAGTGCCGCAGCGCACCATCAGGAAACCAAAGGAAATTGAAGGTTTTGGCGCGGGGCTGGAAGGACGCGAAAGTGCCCCAGAAACGCAAAAAACCCCTGATAAATCAGGGGTTTTCGTAAGCTCCGCGAGTAGGACTCGAACCTACAACCATCCCGTTAACAGCGGGATGCTCTACCATTGAGCTATCGCGGATTGTCGAGTCAGGTAAATTACCCCGACTCTTGCTTCTGTCAAGGATTATGGCCGATTTTCAGTTCTGGCCGATCTCGACGCGGACGTATTCCACCAGCGTGCCGCCTGCCTTTTTCAGCATATCGCCGACCGAGCCGCGGAATTTTTCGGGATTGATGAATTCCTGCTCGGGCAGCACACGCTCTTTGAAGAACGAGCCGACTTTTCCCTCGGCGATCTTCTGGGCGATGTTTTCGGGCTTGCCGGTCGCTTTGGCTTCTTCCACCGCGATGCCGCGTTCTTTTTCGACGAGCTCGGCCGGGACTGCTTCGCGGGTCAGGCCCAGTGCGACGGGCTTGAACGCGGTGATGTGGACGCACAGGTCGTGCAGCACTTCAGGCGACGCGTCGCCGCTGACCGA
>JBBQKP010000134.1:0-9215 GCA_038326995.1 Tepidisphaerales bacterium | reverse complement strand
CTCAGGCATACGTCGTCCACGGCGAGGCAGAACAGTCCGGAATCTTTGCCCGCAGACTCGTGCGAGAGGCGGGCATCGCCGGCGCGATCGTTCCCGCGACGGAAAGTGAAGTCTTCACCGCCCCGATCGAAGCGGAACCGCAAGGCGTTGAAGGCAAAACGGTCGCGACAGATGAATGAAAATAGATGAATGGTGAATAAGATGCCTGAAGAGCAAGTCGTTGCAACACTTTGAATCTGCCGCCGGTCATTATATAACTTCAATCCTTACCAATCGGAGCAAAAATCATGGCACGTCCAGTCACACTTTTCACCGGCCAGTGGGCCGACCTTCCCTTCGAAACAATCTGCGCAAAAGCGGTCGAGTTCGGCTATGACGGCCTGGAACTCGCGTGCTGGGGCGATCACTTCGAAGTCGACAAAGCAATCAAAGATAAGTCGTATTGCAAGAAGAAGTGGGAAGTGCTCAAAGACCACGGCCTGACGAGCTATTCGATCAGTGCTCACCTCGTCGGACAGGCCGTGTGTGACCTGATTGACGAACGCCATAAAAGCATCCTCCCGCCCGAAGTGTGGGGCGACGGCGACCCCGAAGGCGTACGCAAGCGAGCACAAAAGCGGATGATCGAAACCGCGAAGGCCGCCCGGATTTTTCGCGACGCCGCGCCTTCCAAAATCGCGTTCCCGATGGTCGTCAACGGCTTCACCGGCAGCAGCGTGTGGCACAGCATCTACGCCTTCCCGCCCACAGATCAAAAGTATTGGCAAAAGGGTTTTGACGACTTCGCGAAACGCTTTGGCCCGATTCTCGAAGCCTTCGACAAAGCCGACGTGAACTTCGCGCTCGAAGTGCACCCGACCGAAATCGCGTTCGACATCGCATCCGCAGAGCGGGCACTCGAAGCAGTCAAGAATCACAAACGCTTCGGCTTCAACTACGACCCATCACACCTCGGCTATCAGGGCGTCGATTACGTCAGATTCATCCGCACCTTCGCCAAGCGAATTTATCACGTCCACATGAAGGACGTCTGGTGGGGCCACGGCGATGGCACGGTCGGCGTGTTCGGCGGGCATGTCAGCTTCGGCGACCCCAGGCGATATTGGGATTTTCGCTCGCTCGGTCACGGCGACATCAACTTCGAAGAAATCATCGTCGCCCTCAACGACATCGGTTATGCCGGCCCGCTCAGTGTGGAGTGGGAAGACAGCCGCATGGACCGCGAGCACGGCGCGACCGAGGCCGCCGATTATGTTCGCTCGGTCGATTTCAAGCCAAGCAATATCGCGTTCGACGCCCAGTTCGATCGGTGAATCAGTCGCCAAGTTGGTCGGCCAATTCAGCATCACACAACACTTTTCCCATGATAACCTCCTCTCATCTCGTGCGTCAGCCTCCGTCGCTGGCGATGGTCTCGGAAGTCGAAAAGACGCCCGTCACCGTCTACACCAGCAGCAGCGTCGCATCGGCCGCGGTCGCTCGCGAAATCGCCGATCTGATTCGCACGAAAGCGGCGTCTGGACTAAAGGCTGTTCTCGGGCTTGCGACCGGATCTACGCCGACGGGGGTATACGCAGAACTCATTCGACTTCACAAGACAGAAGGCTTGTCGTTCAAGAGCGTCATCACGTTCAATCTCGACGAGTACTACCCGATGAAGTCCAACGAGCTACAGAGCTACGTTCGCTTCATGAACGAGCAGTTGTTCGATCACATCGATATCGACCGAGCGAATGTCAACATTCCTGATGGAACACTCGCTCGCGAAAGTGTGTGGCAATTCTGTCAGGATTATGAACAGAAGATTCGCGATCTGGGCGGGCTTGATCTTCAGATTCTCGGCATCGGCAGAACCGGGCACGTGGGTTTCAACGAGCCGGGAAGCTCGCGAGACAGCCGCACGCGTTTGATCACGCTCGATCGCCTTACGCGGCTCGATGCGTCGAGCGATTTTTTCGGCGAAGACAACGTGCCAAGAAAAGCAATGACGATGGGCGTGGGCACGATCCTGGCTGCGCGGCAAATCATCATGATGGCATGGGGCGAGGGCAAAGCCCGCGTCGTCGCCAAGGCCGTCGAGGGCGAGGTCACGACTCAAGTCGCGGCGAGCTTCCTTCAGCAGCACAGCAACGCGCGCGTCGTTCTAGACGCCGCCGCCGCCGCTGATCTGACCCGCTTCAAAGCGCCGTGGATGCTCGGCTCGATCGAAGACTTCGGCCTGACGTGGGACGCGGCCATGACTCGCCGCGCCACGATCTGGCTCGCAAGCACGCTGAAGAAGCCGCTCCTCAAACTCACCAACGAAGACTACAACGAGCACGGCCTGCAGGACCTCGTCGCACTTCGCAAAAACGGCGCGTACGACATAAATGTCGAAGTCTTCCGCTCGCTTCAGTCCACCATCACGGGCTGGCCCGGTGGAAAGCCCGCGAGCAGCGACGTGCCGCATGCCGAGCAGGAGATTCAGCTCAGCAACAACACGCCGAGGTTCGCACACGCGCAGGCCGACGTGTTTCCCAAACGCGTCGTGCTGTTTAGCCCGCATCCCGACGACGACGTCATCAGCATGGGCGGCACGTTCATTCGCTTGTGCGATCAAGGCCACGACGTCAATGTCGCTTATCAGACCAGCGGCAACATCGCGGTCTTCGACGCGGCGGCGCTGCGTCACGCGGACTTCGTGCAGGAGTTCACGCGTGCGTTCGGCTTCGGCGAACAGCAGGCAGAACTGATCGAAGAAAAGATCAAAAAAGCGATCGGCAGCAAACGGCCGGGTGAGGTCGATCCGCCCGAGTTGCAGCGCATCAAGGGCCTGATCCGCCGCAGCGAAGCCAAGGCCGGCGCGTTCGCGTCGGGAGTGAAGGACGAGTCGCGGATTCACTATCTCGATTTGCCGTTCTACGAAACCGGCCGCGTGCGAAAGATGCCCGCAGGCGATGCGGATTACAGAATCACGATGGACTTACTCGACTCGGTGAAGCCGCACCAGATTTATGCCGCGGGCGATTTATCCGATCCGCACGGCACGCATCGCATCTGTCTGTCGATCATTTTCGAGTCGCTTTATCGCCTGAAAAAGCTCGGCCGCGAATGGCTGAAGGATTGCGCGATCTGGCTCTATCGCGGCGCGTGGCAGGAGTGGGGCGTCGACGAAATCGAAATGGCCGTCCCGCTTTCGCCCGACGAGGTGATGCGAAAGAGGTTCGCAATCTTCAAGCATGAATCGCAGAAGGATCGCGCGATGTTCCCCGGCTCAGACGCCCGCGAATTCTGGCAGCGCGCAGAAGACCGCAACAAAGACACGGCCGTGCGTTACAACCAATTGGGCTTGGCCGAGTACGAGGCGATCGAAGGATTCGTTCGATGGCGCGGGCTTGATGCGTGAGGATGGTCGATGAAGTATTCAGCACAATGTCACAGCCACAATTATGGGTGATGTAGGAATGTGAAACGCACGGCTTTTAGATTTTTATTACAAAAGACGTCATAGGCGATCCTCGCCCTTAGTGGAGAGTTAGCACTAGTTGTTGAAGTCGCCGTTGCTGGCCGAGACCAGTCGTACAAGCGTTTGCCCGGCCGCGCCCGAATCCAAGGCGTATTCCGCACGCATGATGCCTTGCTCGATGGAGGCAACGACGCCCGCGACGACGAGACCGGCGGCGGCGTTGAGAAGGGAGATGTCGCGCTTCGGGGATTTTTCACCTGAAAGGACAGACTTCAGCGCCTCCGCGGCAGAGGGAATTGAATCGACTTGAAGGTCTTCAAGCCGGGCGCGCGGGAGATTGAACGTCTGTGCGTCGAGCGTGAACGATCTGATCTGCCCGTCGCGCAGCTCGGCGATTTTGTTGGGCGCCATGGTCGAGAGTTCGTCGAGGCCGTCCTCGCCGTGGACGACCCAGGCACGCTTGCTACCGAGTTCGCGAAGTGCCGACGCGTGCACGGTTGTGAGGTCGGGCCGAAACACGCCCAGCAGCTGAAAGCGGGCCTTGCCGGGATTGGTGAGCGGGCCGATGAGATTGAAGATGGTGGGGATGCCGAGCGCGGCGCGGACGGGTGCGATGTGTTTCATCGCCGGGTGATGGGCACGGGCAAATGCGAAGCAGATGTTCGCACCGTCGAGGCAGTGGCGCATGGCGTCTTTTGGCGCTTCGAGCTTTACGCCCAGGTGCTCAAGAACGTCTGCCGAGCCCGATCGGCCCGACGCGGAGCGATTGCCGTGCTTCACGACCTTCACGCCGCAAGCTGCGATGATGATGGCGGCTGCGGTGGAGATGTTGAACGTATGCTTGACGTCGCCTCCGGTGCCGCACGTGTCGAGTACGACGTCAATGCCGGAGGTATCAACGGGTGTGGACTTTTCGCCCATCGCCTGGGCCGAGCCGACCACCTCGTCCAGTGACACGCCCTTACACGCCAAGGCCGTCAAAACGCCGGCGACGAGCATCGGGTCGCTTCCTTCGCTCATCATTGCATCGAAGGCGCGTCGCGTCTCGTCACGCGAGAGGGACTGCTGACGGATGAGTCGAGCGAGGGCAGGGCGAAGATCGTAGGGCGTGGTTGACAATTTCTGAGACGGCTCGAGTTTGATTGCTTGATTTCGAACGACAGGTGCGTGACTCGCGAAAGGCCGCTTTCGTGACTTGTAATTCCTAACCACGGGCAAATGGTCGGGTTTACAGCTTCGGGTTTACTGCTTACGGTTTACTGCTTAGTACTTACGGCTTACTGATTACTGATCCAGCATGACCAAAGCCCCGGCCGCGGCGCCGGTGAGGACCGGTCGAAACGCGAGCAGGTCGCCCGATTTGGTGACGGCGTAGATGGTGGAGTCGGTGATGTTGGTGGCGAATGAAGTGAAGTCGGTTCGCTGTGCAGAAAAGCGAACTTTGCCCGTGGACTTATCGACGGCCTGTACGACGGGGGCGTTCGCCGAGCCGGTGACGACGTAGATGTTGCTGTCGTCAGCACTGACGATCTGCCGGACACCACTGAGCAACCAGAGGGGTTTGCGATAGGGGTCGCCCTCGATTTTGTCGAGAGCGACGAGCGTGGAGTCGGAAGTGATTTGGTAGACCCGGTCGGCCGTCACGAATGGCGTGGCGACGAGGTGCTGCTGTGCGAAGTAGCGCCATTTGATCTTGCCGGATATTCGGTCGATGGCGTAGAGTTTGCTGTCCCCGGCGGCGACGTACAGGCCGAAATCATCGACGACGAGTTCGCTGGAGATGGTGGAATCGGTGAGGAACGCTCCGTCTTTCAACGGCCAAACCGCGCGATTATTTTCGCCGATGGCGTAAACCTTGCCGGACACGGTCGCGGCATAGGCGGTGTCCTGGAATTCCACCGGGCGAGATGTGATGTCGCCGAGCAAAGCGTCGCGAACGATGGGCAAAATGGTGAGCGTCGGGTCGATGAAGGCGACGCGCCCCCCGGTCGGACTGGCGACACCCGCGAGCAGCATGCCTCGTGATGTCGCGCTGACGTTTGTGGTAATGGGCAGGGGGAGCTTCTGCTTGCGTTCGATATTTCCGCGACTGTCGAATATTTCGATCGCGACCGACGTCGGGAAGATGACCCGACTGCCGATGCGGACTGGAGCGCGGACCTTGTCATCTTCTGAACCGACCACGCGTGCCCAGCGGACATCAAGGCCTCGAGAGAGATTCATGACGCGAGTGCCTTCGGGGCCGCGAACGTAGACGTATACGCTGTCACCGACGAGGTGAACGGCCTCGACGGGCATGCGGTCCGGTGTGACATCAGTTGATGCGACAGTGACGAAGGAGTTGGCCGTGACAAGGCCACTGGTCGAAGCTACGGAATTACTCGGCGAGTTGTTTGCGGTCTGGCAACCCGAAAGAGGGAAAAATATCAGACTCGCCGCGACGGTGCCGGTGAGCGCGAGAGAGAATTTTTTGCTGAGGAAAGATCGGGCACGGGTATTCAATGGGGTCATGTCAGGGTGCTCCAGAGGGCGATGGTTCAGACGCATCAAGCGTCGTCGTGAGTCGGACTCGTTCCCAATCTACGGGCTGATCGTTGCGGCGGTCAAACCGGCGATGCGTTCATGCCACGTTCAATCAATGTGCACGAGGGTGTTTCGCATCTGTCAGTTACCGATTCTTGACAGTCTGGCATGTTGATTCGATGCTGTTGACAGTCCGTTCTATCCTTCCGTGACGAAAGGCTCTGTACATCGTATGTCATCTGCAACCCCGCCCATCTCCGTGACAGAAATCAAAGGCACAAGCGTCGTGAATTTCACCGACAGCAAGATTCTCGACGAGGCCAACATCAAAAACATCGGCGACTCGCTGACTGCGCTCGTTGACGAAGCGCCACAGCCGAGATTGCTGCTTGATTTCACCGGCGTGGACCACCTCTCCTCTGCCGCCCTGGGAATGCTGATCAACACGAATAAGCGGGTCAAGGAAAAGAACGGCATGCTCCGTCTGGCGCACATCAAGCCGCAGATTTACGACGTCTTTGTCATCACCAAACTGAACAAGTTGTTTAGAATTGTCGCGACAAGGCAAGACGGGCTAGACAGTTTTGATAGTCCGATGTAAAGCAAATTGCACCGCACTTTTGTGAACTCGGGTCCAAAAGCAAGTCGTCAGCAAGCAAATCGGCCATGAGCAAGTCGCCAGGCAAAGGATCGGATTCCGGCTCGTCCGGGAAAGGGCCAAGTCGCCGCGTCTCGCCGCGCGCATCCAAAGGCGGAAAAGCCGTCAATGAGGTGAATGGCGAGGGCTTGAAATCGCTCGAATTTGATTTCATTTCTGACTATTTGAGGATGCGGGAAGTTCAGGACCAGATTATCGCCGCAGTCGTCGCGAGTGGTTTTGTGGACGACGATTTATTTGCGATTAAGCTGTGCGTCGAAGAGGCACTGATCAACGCGATCAAACACGGAAATAAGCTCGACCACGCGAAGTACGTTCATGTGAGAGGTTCAGTCAGCCCGTCCCGTTTTGAGATCATAATTCGCGACGAGGGTGCTGGTTTTGAACGAGGTGAAGTGCCCGATCCGACCGACCCAAGCAACTGGGAAAAACCCAGCGGCCGAGGTCTTTTGCTCATGGAGTCTTACATGACCCAAACCAAATATTCAGATCAGGGCAGGCAGATTCGTATGGTCAAGAATAAGTCGAAAACGGCTTGATGAAAAAACTCATTCCTTGTGGGTCGAAAGAGCTTAGGGCGTTTCTGGCTTGCCTAGATTCTGGTCTAAATCCTGGCCAGCAGCAGGCTGGCATTGTGTCCGCCGAAGCCGAATGAATTGCTCATGGCAAAACGAATGGCTAGGTCGCGTGCGGTATGAGGCACGTAATCAAGGTCGCACTCTTCGTCGGGCTCGTCGAGATTGATGGTGGGCGGGATTCGACCGTGATAGACGGCCAGTGCGGTGATGATGGCCTCGACGCCGCCCGACGCACCCAGCAGATGCCCCATCTGGCTCTTGGTGGAACTGATGGCGGTTTTGTAGGCATGAGGACCGAACGTCTTTTTGACGGCTCGGGTTTCGGCGAGATCGCCCAGCTGCGTGCTGGTTCCGTGGGCGTTGATGTAGTTGATGACGTCGACGTTGACCCCGGCATCCTTCAGCGCCAATTGCATGGCGGCCGACGCACCGACTCCTGATTCTACCGGCGCAGTAATGTGATACGCATCAGACGACATGCCGTAGCCCGCCAGCTCGGCGTAGATGCGTGCGCCGCGCTTTCTGGCGTGCTCGTACTCTTCCAGTACGACGATGCCCGCACCTTCGGCCATGACGAAGCCGTCGCGTGATTTATCCCAGGGTCGACTCGCGTGGGTGATGTCGTCGTTGCGGACGGATAGGGCACGAGCCGCGGAGAAGCTGGCCATGCCGATTTTGCAGATCGCCGCCTCGGCACCGCCGGCGACCATGACGTCGGCGTGGTCCCATTGAATAAGGCGGCCCGCGTCCCCTATGGCGTTGGCACCCGTCGCACAGGCTGTCGCGACCGACGTGTTAGGCCCACGCAGGCCGTACGCGATGGAGACGTTGCCGCTGGCGGCGTTGGCCATCATCCGTGGCACGGTGAACGGGGAAACGCGTGAATGGCCGCGTTCCTGGACGATGCGGTTCTGCTCTTCGATGGTCTCGATTCCGCCGATGCCAGTGCCGATGATCACACCGCATCGATAGCCGTCTTCGAGAGAGAAGTCGATTCCACTGTCTCGTACCGCCGCACGCGAAGCCGCGACGCCGAACTGTGCGAACCGGTCCATTCGCTTGGCCTCGCGTCCGTCGACGCCGTGCTGGGTGACGTCGAAGCCCGTGCACTCGCCGCCGAACCGGGTCGGGTAGGTTGAGATATCGAACCGCGTGATCGGGACGATCCCGCTTTTGCCCTGGCACACCGAGTCGAACATAAGCTCGACGGTTTCGCCCAGAGAGGTGATGACCCCAAGACCGGTGATGACGACTCTACGTTTCATATCCAGAGTTAGTCCTCAAGAGCGCGACGGTGCGCTGGCAGGCTTCAAGAATTCCATACGGCCCGCCTGATTGGACCGTTCTTTACTTGAACCGTTTCCCTGATCCGTTTACTTGCTGCGGTGGCCGGTGATGTAATCGATCGCCTGGCCGACGGTCTGAATCTTCTCGGCCTCTTCGTCGGGGATCGAGAGCTCGAACTCGTCCTCGAACTCCATGACGAGCTCGACGGTGTCCAGGGAGTCGGCGTTGAGGTCGTTGATGAAGTGAGTCTCGCGGGTGATCTCGCTCTTATCGACGCCCATCTGTTCGCTTACGATTTCGATGACTTTCTGTTCAGTTTCGTCCATAACCAGTCCTGCTGCCTCTTGATTCCCTTACCCTCGGACCCCACGGCCCGGTCGGTTCGGAAACTATAGCGGTGGGATGCCCATTTGCAACGGCGGTTCAAGGCCATCGCCACCATTTGTTAGTAAATGTTAACTTACTTTAATCCTGCCTCGCCGTCAACCGGCGTCACATGACCATTCCGCCGTCCACGAGGATGACCTGCCCTGTGATGTAAGTCGAGTCCGGTCCGGCGAGGAACGCGACCACGCTGGCGATTTCGTGCGGCTGTCCAAAGCGGCGAAGCGGGATGATTTCCTTCACGCGCTCCTTAATCTGATCGCTGAGGGTGTCGGTCATGTCGGTGCTGATGAAGCCGGGCGCGACCACGTTACAGGTGATGTTCTTGCCCGCCAATTCC
>JBBQKP010000133.1:0-9291 GCA_038326995.1 Tepidisphaerales bacterium | reverse complement strand
GGAAAGTAATTCAATGGCCATTCGAGCAGACAGAATCGAAAGCGACATCCGCGCCATCGCGGCGTGCACCCACACGCCCGGCAACGGTGCAACACGCCCCACGTTCTCCGCCGAGTGGGCGCGGGCACGTGACTACGTCATAGCGCAAGCAACCGCTCTGAACTTTGAAATACGAATTGATGCGTTTGGACATGTCCACGCCAGGCCCGCAGAGTTCGCGAGTGAGACGAACACACATACGAAAGTCTGGCTCTGCGGATCGCACATCGACACCGTCCCACACGGCGGCGATTACGACGGCGTCGCGGGCATCGTCGTCGCGCTCGAACTCCTTCGATCCGCCCGAGACGACGGCATCGTCTTGCCGCTGGAACTGATCATTTTCGCCGAGGAGGAAGGGCCGACCTTCGGGCTGGGCATGCTCGGCGCACGGGCGTGGGTCGGCGAACTCTCGGCCGAGAGATTGTCGCAACTCACAAACATCGACGGACAAAACTATCTCGAGGCCGGCAAACCCTTCGGCGTCGATCCGACAACATTCACCTCGGACCGCTTTGTTGCCCATTACCTCGGCCTGATTGAGTTGCACATCGAGCAAGGTCCGGGCATGTGGCGGCGCGATCAGCAACTGGCCGTCGTCAATTCGATCGCAGGTCGTCAGCAATACAAAATCACGCTTCGCGGCGAGGCCAATCATGCCGGTGCAACATCAATGGCCGACCGCCGAGATGCGCTCGCGTGCAGCGCGGAAATCGCACTCATGCTGGAAACGCTCGCCGCGGAAATTTCAGGTGATGCCGTCTGCACCATCGGCCGATTGAGCGTGCTCCCCAATGCGATCAACGTCATTCCCGACCGCGTGGAATTCACGATCGACTTCCGCGCCCCTCATGATGATCAACTCGCACGCGGCCTTTCGCTCATACAAACAAACATCCAGACGATCGCCACCAGACGACAAATCGACTGCTCGGTCGAAGTCTCTGAATCGATCCCAGCCCGGCCGATGAACGCGAAACTCGTTGAAACGTTTTCAAGCCATCTGCCCCTCATAATGAGCGGCGCACTGCACGACAGCGCCGTCATGGCCCCGCACATGCCAACCGTCATGTTATTCGTGCCCAGCAAGGACGGCATCAGCCACAACTCCGCCGAATTCAGCCGATTCGATGACATCGCGGCCGGTGCATCGCTCATCGAAAAGCTCGTGCGAAGACCCACGCTCGAACAACTCAATCTCGCCGATCAAAAACATTTCGTTTCCGTCTGCGGCCGATTTTACGAGCACTCGCCTTGGGTCGCCGAGCGCGCATGGGAAGTTCGCCCGTTTACTTCCGTGCGAAAAATGATCGAGGCAATGTCTCGCACTGTGCGAGACGCATCTCCAGACGAGAAAATGCAGCTCATTCAGGCTCACCCTGACCTGGTCGGCAAACTCGCACGCGAAAACAAACTCACCGCAGAGTCTTCGCATGAGCAAACCTCGGCCGGGCTGACAACACTCAATGTGATCGAAGTTGAAGACTTCGAATCGTTCAACGCCGCCTATAAAGACAGATTCGGCTTTCCGTTCATCATCTGTGCCCGCATGAACAAAAAGGACGCGATCCTGGCGGCGTTTCCCCTGCGGCTTCGCAACTCGCGCGACGCCGAGATTCAGACCGCGCTGTCCGAAATCGACAACATTGCAATGCTGCGCGCCAGCGACGCCATCTGGGAGAGCGAAGAATGAATCACGAACTCACGAGTCAAGCGTATGGCAAGTCACGCGTTCGGCTGACCAAGGTCGTTCGCAAAACGCCGGTTCATCAATTGTTCGAATTCGATGTCGCCGTCGAACTGATCGGCGATTTCGCGCCCGCGTATGCCGACGGCAATAATCAGAACGTGATCGCGACCGACACGATTAAGAACACTATTTATGTGCTCGCAAAAGAACACGACTTTTCATCCGTAGAACAATTTTCGCAGATCCTAACCCGTCACTTCCTTGCGACCTATCCGCAGGTTCAGGGTGCGTCCACCATCATCACACAGAGCGCGTGGACGCGGATCACCGTGGACGAAAAGCTGCACGATCACGCGTTCTCGAATGGCGGTACTCAGCTCAGGTATTCGAAATCAACCGCGACGCGAACCTCGGCATCACTTATCGGCGGAGTGCGTCATCTGCTCGTGCTCAAAACCACCGCGAGTGAATGGGCCGACTTTCATCGCGACCGTTATCGCACGCTCAAAGATTCGCACGACCGACTCATCGCGACTCGGATCGACGCGGACTGGACTTTCAATGCCAAGGCCGCCATCAACGACTTTGATTCGCACAACCTCGCGATTACAGCTTCCATCCTGACGACGTTCGCCGGGCACTACAGTCTGGGCGTGCAGCAAACTCTTCTTGAGATGGGGAACAACGCCCTAGACGCGTGCGAAGCGATCGACGACATCGCTTTCGAGCTTCCGAACATGCACCGCATTCCGTTCAATCTTGAGCCGTTCGGCCTGGCTTTTGAGAACGATATTTTCATCGCCACCGACGAACCTTTCGGGCTCATCAAGGGAAAAGTCACTCGCAAGAAATAGTCATGGGCAAGCTCTCAACACACATTCTGGATACCGCGAGCGGCAAGCCTGCCGCGGGCGTCGGCATATCGCTTTATCGAGGCGATGAGCTTCTTCTTGCGACCCGAACCAACTCCGACGGCAGAACAGATTCGGCCCTATTGTCGGGCGACGCATTGGTCGCGGGGCAATATCGAATTGACTTTGCGATCGGCGATTATTTTGCGTCGATGAATCACGCCGACGCAAAACTGTTTCTCGATGTCGTGCCGATCGTGTTCATCATCTCCGACGCGTCGCGAGCGTATCACGTGCCGCTATTGGTTTCGCCTTGGAGCTATTCAACTTACCGAGGAAGCTAAATGCCGTGGGATGTTCTCATTCGCAGCGGCACTGTTGTAACGCCGACCAAAATTGCCCCTCTCGATCTTGCGATTGAGGACGGAGTCATTGTCGACATCGCCAGCGAAATCACGGGCTCGACTCGGCTCGAAATAGACGCGACCGGACTGCATATTTTTCCTGGGATGATTGACCCGCACGTGCACTTCAACGAGCCGGGCCGCACCGAATGGGAGGGCATCGCAACCGGCAGCAGCGCACTGGCGGCGGGCGGCGGGACATGCTTTTTCGACATGCCGCTCAACAGCTTTCCGCCCACACTCGACGGGCCGTCGTTCGATCTCAAACGCAGCGCGGCCGAGCGATCGAGCATTACCGATTTCGCGCTCTGGGGCGGGCTCACGCCGCGTAATCTCGACTCACTCGAAGAACTCGCAGGCAGAGGCGTCATCGGCTTCAAGGCATTCATGTCGGGCAGCGGTATCGACGATTTCGAGAGGTCCGACGACGATACGCTTCGTCGCGGAATGACGATCGCCCGCAGGCTTAATCTTCCCGTCGCGGTTCACGCCGAGAGCGAGGAGTTGACCTCGCGGCTCACGCGCGAGATTCGAGCCAGCGGCGGAACATCGTGGACGGATTATCTCGCATCCAGACCGATCGGAGCAGAGTGCGATGCGATCGACCGCGCGATCGACATCGCCACTGAGACCGGCTGCGACCTTCACATCGTTCATGTGTCGAGCAGCAGCGGCGTGTCTCGCGTGACTCAGGCGGCGAGTCGCGGCGTGAAAGTCACGTGCGAAACGTGCCCGCATTATTTGCTTCTCACAAGCGACGATCTCATACGGACGGGCGCGATCGCCAAGTGCGCCCCGCCTCTGCGAGACGCGAACGAAGTGGCGAAATTGTGGGACCGACTTCGCTCGGGCGAGATTATGTTCATCGGCTCGGATCACTCGCCCGCGCCGAGCGCGATGAAAATCAGCGACGATGCGTTCGCCGTCTGGGGCGGAATCTCGGGCGTGCAGACGTCGCTGCTCGCGCTGCTTGGCCGACTTCCGCTTCAAAAAGTCGCGGCATTGACCTCTGACCATGTCGCAAAGCGATTTAACCTTCCAAACAAGGGCCAGATCGAAATCGGATTCGACGCGGACCTTTGCCTGATCGACCTGACAACCCCGACGACGCTCACCCGCGACATGCTGCTGGATCGACATCGACAAAGTCCGTATGTCGGCCGCACGTTTTCGGGCCGGGTGATGCGAACGATGGTGCGCGGGCAGACGGTGATGCTGGACGGAAAGGTCACGTCACGGCCGATCGCGAAATTGATCACCCATTCTTCATTTTCCGGAGCCCGCTAGCGATGCGAGACCACTTATTTCTTTACATCAACGGTGTCTCTTGCGACGTGCGAGGCGATGATGCGTTCAGAACGCTTTCGGATTTTCTACGTCAGCGCATGCAACTTTCAGGGACAAAAGTCGTCTGTGCCGAGGGCGATTGCGGATCGTGCGGCGTTCTGGTCGGGCGCGTTCGCGGCCAGCATCTCGTCTACGCCCCCGTCACGTCGTGCATCGTTCAGCTCTATCAACTCGACGTCGCGCATGTGGTGACGATCGAAGGATTGAAACAGAACGGCCAGCTCAACCCGCTTCAGGACGCGATGGTGAAATGCCACGGCGCGCAGTGCGGATTCTGCACGCCGGGGTTCGTCATCACGGGCCATCATTTGCTGACGAGCTCAGTCGACGGCGGCTGCATGGGCGATCACGCGATTCGCCGAGGGCTTGTCGGCAATCTTTGCCGGTGCACGGGGTACGATTCGATCGTGCGGGCGATGAAGCAAACTGATGTGACATCGCTGAGCCACGTCAACGAACTTTTCCCATGCCAGACGCTTCTTCCAAAGCTCGACTCGATTCGAAATGTTCCCGTCGAAATTCACTCCAATGGCCGATCCGTTTTCAAGCCCGTCACGATCGATCAAGCCCTAGAAATGCGGGCCGCACATCTCGATGCGATGCTGATCGCGGGGGCGTCGGACGTCGGCGTGTACATCAATAAATGCGTGATGGAGCCGAAGTCGATCATCTATATTGGCGACATTTCCGGGTTTGATTCGATCGAAGTATTTGACGACACCATTCGCGTCGCGGGCGGTGCGACGCTTGATCATCTCGAGCGTGCGTGCCAGACGGCACTGCCGGTTTTGGCGGAATATCTGCAGTGGTTTGCGTCGCCCTTGATCAAGAATATCGCGACGCTTGCGGGCAATCTCATGACCGCTTCGCCGATCGGCGACATGACTCCGCCGCTGATCGCATTGGGCGGCGAGGTTGAATTGATTTCGAAAATCGGCTCACAACGCGTCGCAATCGAGCAGTTCATCACCGGCTATCGAAAGACCGCGCTCGGGCCCGATGAGCTGGTCGGCGCGATCCACATTCCGCGCCCGCCGGCCAACTGGAAGACGCGTATTTATAAAGTTTCGAAGCGTAAGGATATGGACATTTCGACCGTGAGTGCGGCGATTCATCTTCGTCTGGCCGAGCAGACAATTCTCGAAGCACGCATCGTCATGGGCGGCGTCGGCGCGACGGCGATTCGTCTTGCCCGAACCGAAGCGGCGATTCGCGGGCGGCCGTTCACGCTTGAAACCTTCACCGTCGCCGCGGACATCGCGCGCGAGGAAGTCAGTCCCATCACCGACGTTCGCGGATCAGACGTCTATCGCCGAACGGTCGTCGGCAATCTGCTTCTGAAGTTTTTTCACGAAACGTCTGAAAAAATGCCTTCGAATGGAGTGCACTGAATGGGCGTCATCGGCAAGGACATCGCGCACGAATCGGCCGTCACCCACGTGACGGGCGAGTCCGTTTTTCTCGACGATATCGCACCGCTGTCGGGCGAACTCGTCGCGGGAATCATTCCTTCGCCTTTCGCGCACGGCCGCCTGATTCGCCTTGATTTATCCAAGTCCAAATCAATTCCGGGCGTCGTTGCAATCCTCACACACCGCGATATTCCCGGCCATAATCTCTTCGGCCCGGCCATCAAGGACGAACTGCTTCTTGTCGAAAGCGAGGCCGTCTTTCTGGGGCAGCCGCTCGCGGTGATCGGCGCGACTTCTCGCTTGGCGCTGGAGCAAGCGCAGCGCGCCGCGGTCATTGAGATGGAAGAACTCTCGCCGATCCTGTCGATCGATCAGGCGATTGCCGCAAATTCATTTCTCGGTTTTCCGCGCAATATGTCGCGCGGCGATCTTGACGCGGGTTTCGCACAGGCCAGCAAAATCATCGAGGGCACACTCGAGATCGGCGGGCAGGAACATTTTTATCTCGAATCGCAGATCGCCATCGTCGTGCCGGGCGAGCAGAAATCGGTCGTCGTGCACAGCAGCACTCAGCACCCAAGCGAAGTGCAGATGCTGGTCGCCGAGGTTCTGGGCGTGCCGTTCAATCACGTGGTGTGCAATTGCCGGCGAATGGGCGGTGCATTCGGCGGTAAGGAAACGCAAGCCGCCCAGCACGCGATGCTCGCGGCGCTGATCGCTACTCACACGCGTCGGCCCGTGCGATTTGCGTACACCAAAGACGACGACATGCGATTCACGGGCAAGAGGCACCCGTTCAAAGTCATCTACAAAGTCGGCGTCGATACGCACGGACGATTGACCGCGATCGATCTTCAATTTTTCAGTAACGGCGGGTGTTCGAGCGATCTTTCGTTTGCCGTGCTGGAGCGCGCGATGCTGCACGCGGACAACGCGTATTACTTGCCGGCGGTGAAGATCGTCGGCCGCGTGTGCAAGACGAATTTGCCGAGCAACACTGCGTTTCGCGGCTTCGGCGGGCCGCAGGGTGTGGCGGCCATCGAGCACGTGATGGACACGATCGCCTCGACCATCGGCCGCGATGCACTGGACGTCCGCACGCTCAATTGCTACGGCGTCGAAGAGCGAAACATCACGCACTACGGCCAGATCGTCCGCAACAACACGCTGCCCGAACTCTTCGACGTCATTCGGCGCGAAGCCGATTACGACCACAGACGCCAGCAGATCGACGCGTTCAACAATACATCCGTCACGCAGCTTCGCGGCCTGGCGGTGTGTCCGGTGAAGTTCGGAATCTCCTTCACGCGGCGCACGATGAACCAGGCGAACGCGCTGGTGAACGTGTATCAGGACGGCAGCGTCATCGTCGCGACAGGCGCCACCGAAATGGGTCAGGGCGTGCACACGCGCGTTCGGCAGATCGTCGCGGACGAGCTTGGCATTTCGTTCGACCAGATCATCGTCGGCATGACCAGCACCGAAAAGAACAACAACACGTCGCCCACCGCGGCGAGTTCGGGGACGGACCTGAACGGCGCGGCCGCGCGGGATGCGTGCGAAAAAATCCGCGCCCGACTTTCCGAAGTCGCCGCCATCATGCTCGCACGCCCCGTCGACGGCCTGACCGCCGAGCCGCAGCAAATCATGTTCGATTCCGGCATCGTCTTCGATGCACGCGAGCCCTCTCGAACACTCTCATTCGCACAAGTCTGCGCGCAGGCCTACGAGCGCCGCGTCAGCCTAGGCGAGCGCGGGTTTTACGCGACGCCCGGAGTGGATTTTAACCGAGAGACCGGCCGCGGATCGCCGTTCCTTTATTTCACCAACGGCATGGCGTGCGCCGAAGTCGTCATCGACCGCTTCACGGGCGAACTGGTCGTGTCGCGCATCGATCTCATCATGGACGTCGGTCAATCGATCAACCCGGGCATCGATCGCGGCCAGGTCATCGGCGGCTTCGTTCAAGGCATGGGCTGGTGCACCGGCGAAGAGCTTGTCTACGGCGCGAAGGGCCAATTGCTGAGCTACTCGCCCACGACGTATAAAATCCCCGCGATCAGCGACGTGCCCGAACAATTCAACGTGCGATTTCTGGATAATCCGAACAACGTCGTGAGCCTCTATCGAAGCAAGGCCGTCGGCGAGCCTCCCCTGATTCTGGGCCTTTGCGTCTGGCTCGCCGCGAAGGATGCACTCCGCACGCGTTCGCGATCGCCGCTTCATCTCCCCGCCACGGCGGAGCGAATTTTGCGATCATTGAACATGTGATCATGTAAGCAATTAATCAGGCGTGTCGCTCGGACTTTTAGTGCCCCCTGCTAATGACCGTGCGAAGGCTCGCCCAGATGCTTCTTCATCTCGGCGAATTTCTCCGCAAGCTGCTTCGGGCTCGAGCATTCCAAATTGAGTCGAAGCAGCGGCTCGGTGTTGCTCTTGCGAACATTGAACCACCAATCGCCCTGCACGGGGTCGGTCAGCTCGATGGTGATGCCGTCGAGATAGTCGATCGTGCCCTTCTTGTAGGCATCGGCCAGCTCGCGAATTTTTCCGTCCTTGTCTTCGACCTCGAAGTTCACCTCGCCGGTCTGGGCGTATTTTTTGTACGGTGCGATGAGCTTGCTGAGCGGGCCGCTCTGGGCGCTGAGCACGCTGAGCAGACGTGCGAAGGCGATCGCACCGCTGTCGGCGTTAAAATTATCGCGGAAGTAGAAGTGACCCGACAGTTCGCCGCCGAAAACCGCGCCGGTATCGGCGAGGGTTTTCTTGAAGAACGTATGGCCGACGCGTTCTCGCTTGGGCACGCCGCCGTTTTCCTTGATCGCGTCGATGACGCTATGACTTGATCGCAGGTCATAGACGATCGTCGCGCCCTTGTTGGCCGGCACGGATAAAAAATCCTTCGCCAGAAGCGCGGTGAGGTGGTCGCACCCGATCGTGTTGCCGGTTTCGTCGACGAACATGCATCGGTCGGCGTCGCCGTCGAAACACGCGCCCAGGTCAACCGGCTCGCCGCGATCCTTGTCGTTGTGCATCAGGTCTTTGAGCATCTGCAGGTTTGATTCGACGAGCGGGTTGGGCTCGTGCGTGAAGCTGCCGTTGATTTCAAAAAGGATGGGAACGATGGTGAGGTTCGCAACCCCGCCGAACACGGCCGGGATCATCTTTCCCGCCATGCCGTTGCTGGCGTCGATCGCGACCTTGATGGGCCGCTTGAGGTCGAGAAATTTCAAAACATGCGCGCGATACTCTGCCCAAAGGTCGATTGTTTCGATCGAGCCCTGTTCGCCCGTATGGCCGACGCGAAGATTGGTCGCGATGCGTTTAATGTCGTCGAGCCCGGACGCGCTGCCGATGGGCTTGGCCTTGGGGCCTGAGATTTTGAAGCCGTTGTATTGAATCGGATTATGGCTTGCGGTGTTCATGATTCCGCCGACGCAGTCGAGGTGATTGGCCGCGAAGTAGATGAAGCTCGTGTCGACCATGCCCACATCGATGACGTTCATGCCCGTCGAGCGGATGCCGTCGGAGAGTGACTTGGACAAGTC
>JBBQKP010000132.1:0-9323 GCA_038326995.1 Tepidisphaerales bacterium | reverse complement strand
TCGCATTTCGACAAAACATTGCGGCTCAACATCGTCGGCATCCGCACGCGCGGGGCGATCCTTGCCGACCGCATCGTCCATCGTTTGCGTGCGTTGGGCTTTGATCATATTGACCACGGCGTGATCGACATCACGCTCTATCGCGATGACCTGTCGCGGCTTTCGACGCGTACGCCCGCGGGGCCGACGATGCTGGAAATGACGCTGGACAACATGCCGCTTTTGATCGTGGACGATGTGCTGTCGACGGGAAGGACGATGCGAGCGGCGCTGGATGCGCTGGCGGATTTCGGCAGGCCCAGCTCGACGAAGCTCGCGGTTTTGGTGGATCGCGGCGGGCGTGAGGTGCCGATCGAAGCGGATTTTGCGGCGCATCGTTTCGTCGATTTGCCGAAGGACCAGCGCGTGACGTTGCAGCTTCGCGAGCTGGACGGCCGCGATGAAATTGTGGTCGGCGAATCTTTGAAGCCGCGCGCCCAGACGCCCTCGATGCCGTCATGGACGCGAAAGCATCTGCTCGAGATTGAGTCGCTGAGCAAGGATGAGATTGAGTTGATATTGAGTACGGCAGACACGTTTCGAGAGGTGTCGACCCGCAGCGTGAAAAAAGTTCCCGCGCTTCGAGGCAAGGTCGTGGTCAACGCTTTTTTTGAAGACAGCACGCGTACGCGGATGAGTTTTTCGCTCGCGGCTCAGAGGCTCAGCGCGGATGTGCTGGATTTTTCGTCGGCCGGCAGCAGCGTGACGAAAGGCGAGACGCTGGTCGACACAGCTCGCAACATCGAGGCGATGGGCATCGACGTGCTGGTGATTCGCCACGGCAGTAGCGGAGCGCCGCTCATGCTAAGTAAAGCGCTCAAGTGTTCGGTCGTGAATGCGGGTGACGGCGCTCACGAGCATCCGACGCAGGGCCTGCTCGACGTGTATACGATTCGACAACGGCTCGGCCGCGTGGAGGGTTTGAACGTCGCGATCGTCGGCGATGTGGCCAATAGTCGCGTCGCGCGATCGGATTTGTGGGCGCTGACGAAACTCGGCGCCTCCGTCACCTTGATCGGCCCGCCGACGCTGGTGCCTAAGTCTTTCGAAAAGCTTTCGCCCGGCGTTCGTGTGCTTCACGATTTCGACGTCGATCTCGCGCGGTTTGATGTCATCAATATGCTGCGTGTGCAGAACGAACGAATGAAGAGCGCACAGTTTCCGACGATACGTGAATTCACTCGGCTGTTCGGCCTGACGTGGGACAGGTTTCAGAGGTGTCGCAAGGACGTGCTGGTGCTGCACCCTGGGCCGATGAATCGCGGCGTGGAAATTCATAATGAGATCGCCGACGGGCCCAGCAGTGGAATCCTGCAGCAGGTCGAAAACGGCTTGGCGGTTCGGATGGCGGTGCTGTATCTGGTTTCGCAGGTGAATTGAAATCCTCGCGGAACACGGTTTTGCTATACTCCTGACATGATCGTTTCCAACAGCCAATCCGATACACTTCTTCCGCCCCGAGCGGCCCGGACGGATGAGCTGATTTTTAAGCTCTCAGTCGATCAGTATCACGACATGATCAATGCCGGGACGCTGACCGAAGATGATCCAGTCGAGTTGATCGAAGGCGTTCTGGTTTACAACATGCCGAAGAAGCGAATCCACGCGGCCGTCACAGGAGTCATTCGCAGGTTGATCGAAAGCCAGCTCGGCGCCGGCCTGACCTACGAAACGCAAGAGCCCATCACCCTCTTTGACGGCGAGCCCGAGCCCGACGGCGCAGTCATTCGCGGCGGCGGAATGGCACTGCTCGATCGTCACCCCGGGCCGAGCGAAGTCGCGTTGGTGGTCGAGATTTCTGACTCGTCGCTCGCGCGCGATCGCGGCATCAAGCTGCGGAGCTACGCCCGCGCGAGAATTCCGGTCTATCTCATCGTCAATCTCATCGACATGCAGATCGAGGTTTTTCACAACCCGCACGGACTTGGCGACGAAGCGAACTACGACACCTTCGCGATCGTAATGCCGGGACAGTCCGTCACGCTGCCGGGCGAAATTGCGGTCGTGCTGAATGCCGACGATGTGCTGCCCAAGGCATAATTATTACGCAGGACATCCGATCTGGGCCGGCAGGAACGTCGAAGCGAACATGCAAATCGCTTGCGTCCGTGTACCATCACCCGGACGATGTTCTCTCGATACGTGTTTTCTATTGCGTCCTTAATGTTTGCGACCCTCGCTTCGGGCGCGAACGGACAAACGCTGATGCTGGCAAGGCCGATTACTTCAGACACCACGGAAAATTCGCAGGTTGACGTCATTGCCATGAACGAAACGTCGACCGCGATCGACTTCACGCCGCCCGAGTCGATCGACGTCGTCGTTCGATCTTCGGCGGGTTCAAACGGCGTGGGAGTCAAAACTCTTAAACTTGTCTCGCCCCGCAATCTTGTGACGCTCGCGCCCGGAGATTTTGCACGAATGCGATACGCCCTGGTCGGAATCGATCTTCGTGATCAAAGCGACATCACCATCAGCCTGCCGGGCTCAAACGCTACTCTCTCACTAAGCAAAAAATCAGATCCGGCTGAGATCGTGAAATCTTCCACGCCCCTAAAATCCGAATCGACTGTCACGATAAATCCCGTTTTAGCCACGCCGGTGGTCGCGACCGAAGGCGGACTCGTCGAGTATCTCGCCTATCGGTTTCGGCCGCACGAGCCCGTGTATTTTCTGGGCGGCGATGCGGATCCGATCGTGAAGTATCAGATCAGTTTCAAGTACCAGCTTTTCGACCCAGAGGCCGAGCTTGTAAAAAATGCACCGCTACTCGCCCACATGTTTCTGGCGTATTCACAGACGTCGTTCTGGGACATCGATTCGACAAGCAGTCCGTTCTTCGACAGCTCGTACAGGCCGCAGCTTTTCTTCGAATTTCGAGAGGTGATGAAAAAGCAGCTTCCTGAAGGACTGCGCTTGAACATTCAGGCGGGTGTCGGGCACGAATCCAACGGCCGCGGCGGCGATGAATCGCGAAGTTTCAACACCGTGTTTTTATATCCAACGTTCACCATCGGCGACCGCACCGATTACTTCCTGTCCGTCGGGCCACGATTCTTTACCTACATAGGCGATGTCGACGACAACCCCGATATAAGTGAATTTCGCGGCGATTCCATGGAGCTTAAACTCGTCGCGGGCAAGGGTCTGGGCCTTCAACTCGCCGCCACCGGTCGACTCGGCAATGACTACGACAAGGGCTCGATCCAACTCGATCTCAGCATGCCCATCAGGCAACTCGCCAAGAGCGGGCTTGACGTGTACTTCCACACCCAATATTTCAACGGGTTCGGCGAGAGCCTGCTCAACTACAATCAGCAGGGCCAGAGCCTACGATTCGGCGTCAGCATCATTCGATAATCGTCTGCACCAGATCCCTCCTTGCCGCTCATCCTCGACATCAACGACCTCTGCTTCTCCTACGCACGCCAACCTGTGTTGGAAGGCATCACGCTTGGTGTGACCGAAGGCCTGACACT
Organism: Tepidisphaerales bacterium; assembly: GCA_038326995.1. GTDB lineage: Bacteria > Planctomycetota > Phycisphaerae > Tepidisphaerales > Tepidisphaeraceae > JBBQKP01. The sequence continues at coordinate 5,805 of JBBQKP010000132.1, read as the reverse complement.
CGGAGTCATCGGCCCCAACGGCGGCGGGAAGACGACGCTCGTGAAGCTCATCCTTGGACTGCTCTTGCCCGAACGCGGCTCGATTCAAATCGCGGGGCTCAGCGCTCGCGACGCCGTGCGGCGGGGCGATCTGGTCGGATATCTTCCCCAGCAGCCTACGATCTCCACAGATATTCCCCTGAGCACGCGCGAATTCGTACGCCTGGGCCTGGCGGGTAAAACGGGCATGTTCCATTCCTATTCGCCTGTCGATCTGGATTTCGTCGAGGGCCTTCTTCATCAGCTTCAAATCGATACCGTCGCCACAATGCCGATCGCGCATCTTTCGGGCGGGCAACTTCAACGCGCCCTGATCGCAAAGGCACTGGCCCCGAAACCGCGGCTGCTGGTCCTCGACGAGCCGACCGTCGGAGTCGATCGCAAGGGGCAAAACGAATTCCTGCAACTGCTGTCGCGCCTCAAAACCGAACTGCGTCTGACCATCGTCATGGTGAGCCATGATCTGGGCACACTCGTCGGCCTGGCGGATCGCATCGCGTGCATCGGCCGAACCATTCACTTCCACGACGTTCCCCAGCGACTCCCGGCCGAGCTCGTCACGCGACTCTTCGACTGCAACCTGGCGGCCTTGGGAATCACCGACCCGTGTGCCGATCCGTCGTGTGACGGAAAACACGTGAACGTGGTGGAAAATCCATAACGCAAAATCTCAAGGCGAAAAAAAATTCACGGATCCGAAACAAGTCAAGACGTCTTTATCTCCCCAATCCGCTTCCTCGTGCTACCCCTCCTTGCCATTCTCAGCGTAACAATCGCGTGCGCAGTCCTCTCCGGATTCGTCGTCGCTCGGCGATGGGCTTTCGTCGGTGAAGGCATCGGCCATTCCGGCTTCGGCGGCGCGGGCACGGCCTGGCTGCTTGCGTGCGCGTTTCCGCTGCTGGACGATCCGAACATTCCGTACATTTTCGTTGTCGTTTTCGCACTCGCCGCCGCCGCCGGGATCGCATATCTCTCGCGCCCGGGTTCACGCTTCGGGGCGCTCTCTGGTGATGCCGCCGTCGGCGTGTTTCTCGTCGGCTCAGTCGCATGGGGCTTCGTCGGACAACGCGTTTACGTTTACGTTCGACAGGTCGAGCCCGCGGGCTTTACGTCCCTGTTCTTCGGCGAGCCTGCGGTAGTCTCTCCCCAATACGCCTTCAGCTCGGTCATGGTCGCCGCCGCTGTCGTGATCGCCGTTTTTTCACTCCGAAAAGAAATGCTCGCATACTGCATCGACCCGATGCTCGCGCATACATCGGGCGTGCGATCGGCGTTCATTCACTACCTTCTCGTCGGGCTTATCGCGCTGGTCATCGTCATCGGCGTCAACGTCGTCGGCACATTGCTCGTCACCGCCCTGCTCATCTTGCCCGGCGTGACCGCGGGTAAGATCACCACGACACTCCGCGCTCACACGGCCGTGTGCGTCGCCGTCGCGATCATCGGCGCTCTCGGCGGTTCGCTGATTCATCTCAAACTTCCGTTCTTCCCAACCGGACCGGCCGTCGTGCTGATCATGATCGCCCTGTTCCTCTGTGCCGTGATTCGTGCCCGCTTCGTCCGCCAATAATGCGAAGCAATCACGTGTCACTCCATATCAAATTTTGTTCAAATTCGTCGCATCATCATGGCCACTCAAGCCAGCCCGTTACCGATCGACGCCTTTCTTCCGCAGGTGATCGACTTGCTGCGAGATCGCGGCGTACTCGTCGTCGTGGCCGAGCCTGGCGCAGGAAAGACGACGAGAATTCCTCCTGCGATTGTCACGGCGCCGGGCTTGCTATTGCCTGATCATCCGCGCGTCGTTCTGCTGCAACCACGCCGCGTCGCCGCCCGCGCCGCCGCCGCCCGCATCGCCGATGAATCACACACACCGCTCGGCGGAGAATTCGCGGGCTATCACGTCCGGCTCGACAAGCGTCTCACCCCGCGCACTCGTATTCGCGTGCTGACCGAGGGCATCCTCACTCGCCAGCTCGTAAACGACCCGACGCTCGACGGCATCGGCTGCGTCATTCTCGATGAGTTTCACGAGCGGTCGATCGACGCCGACGTCTCGCTGGCCATGCTCCGGGAAATTCGCGACAGCCTTCGCGAAGACCTGAAGATCGTCGTGATGTCCGCCACCATCGACGCGGACCGCGTGGCGAATTTTCTCGGCTCGGCCCCGGTGCTGCGCGTGCCCGGAAGAACGTTCCCGATCGAAATCGTTCATCGCCCGCCGTCGAGCAATCGCATGGTCGATCGATGCGTGGACGAGGCCGCGGCACACTTTTCTGATTCGCATAACACGACCGGCGACGTGCTGGTTTTTTTGCCCGGCGCGGGTGAGATTCGCGCCGCCGCGTCGCAGTTGTCGGCGCGGTGCCCACATGTCGATGTTCGCGAACTCCACGGCAGCTTAAAATTCGACGAGCAGCAGCACGCGCTATCGCCTTCCGACGGCAGGCCTCGCTGCATCTTCGCCACCAACATCGCAGAAACCTCGCTCACCGTTGACGGCGTGGACTGCGTGATCGACTCGGGTCAGGCACGCATCGCCGGCATGGACCATCGGCGCGGGCTTGATCGCCTGGACCTCTCGCGCATCAGCAAAGCATCGGCCACGCAGCGCGCCGGACGCGCGGGCCGAACAAGGCCCGGAAAGTGCATTCGCCTCTGGACGGCCATGGAGCACCAGACGCTCGACGAGTACGACTTGCCCGACATCGCACGCATTGACCTCGCCCCCGTGCTGCTGGCATTGGCGAGTTGGGGCGTGACCAGGCCACGAACATTCGGGTGGTTCGAAGCGCCGAGCGAGGAATCGATCACGGTCGCGCAGCGGCTGCTGATGAGTCTGGGAATGATTGAAATTGCAGACGGGTCTGTTGATGGTCCGATCACCAGTCTCGGAACCGCGGCCGCGAGACTGCCCTTGCACCCGCGCGTCGCACGCGTGTTAATCGAAGGAAGGTCGGCCGGGCTGGCGCGGGAAGCCGCGGCGTTGTGTGCGATCTTGTCAGAGCGGGATTTCGTGATCGACGATGATCCGCAGCAGCGAATTCCGCGCGTAACGGGCGCGAGTGATGCGATCTGGCGCATGCAACTGCTCGAAGAACGCAGCCCGCAGCACTTCGTGAACCCGGCGGGTTTTTATGCGGTAAAGGAAATGCAGAAGCAGCTGCAGAATGAATCGATCGCGACAACTCAAGATAGGGCCAAGGGTCTCTCCGGAAGCGGCGACGAAGTGCTGATGAAGCTTCTGCTGCTGGGCTGGCCCGATCGCGTGTGCAAGCGGCGCGAAAGCGACCAGGCAGCGGCGGTGATGGTCGGGGGAATCGGCGTTCGCCTGCACGGCCAATCCGTCGTTCGAGAGGGCGAACTTTTTCTCGCGCTCGACGTTCGCGACGATTCGCGATCACGCAAGAGCGAGGCGATCGTTCGCATCGCGTCGCGCATCGAATCGGCATGGCTTGGCGAACTCTTGCCGACACTTTTGACCAACAGCACGACTGCGATCGCCGACGAAATTACCGGCAAAGTCATCGGCGTAAGGCGGCAGTATTTTGGTGATCTATTGCTCGCGGAGCATCGCGGCGTGCCGGTGACACAAGACGGACTTCGCAAAGCGCTTTGCGACGCCGCGGTCGCGAATGCAGTCGCGCTCGTGGCGGCGTGCGAGCCGCTTCAGGCACTTTTGGCGCGCATCCGGTTTTGCCGCAAGCACGCGAGTGAACTCGCCTGGCCGAGATTCGAAGAGCCGTCGCAGGACAATTCAATATCTGATTCGCCCGACATTTTGACTGCAAAGCATCTCGTCGAAGCCGCGTGCGAGAACGCGAAGAGCATGGAAGACGTGATCGCCCGGCTTCCCGATGTGCTGCGCGGCCGTTTAGTTTATCCGCTGGATCGAAAGCTGATCGAACTCGCGCCCGAAACAATTGAGGTGCCGACAGGTTCGAAGGTGAACGTCGATTATTCGGGCGACGTTCCGGTGCTTGCGGTGCGGCTGCAGGAAATGTTCGGACTGGCAGAAACGCCGACGCTGGCAAACGGCCGAGTGCGGGTTTTGCTTCATCTGCTCGGGCCGAACTACAAACCCGTTCAAGTGACCAGCGACTTGGCGAGCTTTTGGAAGAACACGTATGCACAGGTCCGCAAGGATCTTCGCGCCCGCTATCCGCGTCATAGCTGGCCCGACGATCCGCTGACGGCGTTGGCGGTTCGCGGCGCGGTCAAAAGGCGACGATGACTATGACGACGTAGAAAACAAGCTGCGTCAAAATGCCCGCGCCACTGAAATCTGCGCAACCCTTTCGTCCTGTAGCGGATATCTGGTATGTTCGCTGTTGACCGTAGGAAGCTAAAGAGGATTTTCATGCGCGTTTTCATGCTCGGCTGGGAATTTCCACCATTCATTTCGGGCGGACTGGGCACCGCTTGTTACGGCCTGACCAAGGCGCTCAGTTCCGGCGGAACGGATGTCGTATTTGTCCTGCCCCGGCCTGTTTCTGCACCCTATTCGTCGCACGTCCGAATGGTTACGCCCGGCGAGCAAACGTCATACGCGTTCCAACGTGCCGAGCATTATCTCGACGCGTTCGATCATGTTACTTTTCATACAGTCGACAGCCAGAATGATGTGGACGACCGCACGTCGGGCGGGCGTCTGCGAGACGGTGCGTACGCCTCGGCCGGCGATCCTGTGCCGACTGAGCCCATCAGCGCGCCGAAAGTTGTTAAGCAGGACGTGAAGAAGGTGACGCTCGAGGCGACGCGCCTGACCACCCATCACGCGACCCAGATGTCTGCCTCGACGGAATCCGTTCAGCAGTCTTCTATCGACAGCAATACGCCTCATTACGGCGGCGATCTGTTCAACGAGGTTCAGCGATACGCGACGCTCGCTACCGAGCTAAGCCGTGACGAGACGTTTGATGTCGTGCACGCGCACGACTGGATGACCTACGCCGCGGGCATGGCCGTCGCTGCGGCCAAGGGAAAGCCGCTGGTCGTTCATGTGCACAGCACGGAATTCGACCGCTCGGGCGAGAACATCGACCAGCGCATCTACGACATCGAACGCCGCGGAATGCACGCGGCCATCAAGGTCATTGCCGTCAGTCACCTTACGAAAAACCTCATCACCCGACACTACGGAATCGATGCGAGCAAGATCGAAGTCGTGTACAACGCCATCGAACTCACCGGCGCACAACTGGGCTTTGATCCGGAAAAATACAGCATCAAGAAGGGCGAGAAGATCGTGCTGTTTCTGGGTCGAATCACGATGCAGAAGGGGCCGGAATATTTCATTGCCGCGGCGAAGAAAGTATTGGAAGTCATGCCGGACGTGAAATTCATCATGGCCGGTGCGGGCGACATGACCCGCCGCACGATCGAACTCGCCGCGTCGATGGGCATCGGGCACAAGGTTTTATTCACGGGCTTTCTGCGCGGCAAGGACGTCGAAGATGTTTTCAAAATGGCCGACGTGTACGTCATGCCCAGCGTGAGCGAGCCGTTCGGCATCGCGCCGCTAGAGGCCATCGCCAATGATGTCCCGGTGATCATCAGCAAGCAGTCGGGCGTGTCTGAAGTGATTCAGAACGCGCTGAAGGTCGATTTCTGGGACACGCACGAGATGGCGAATATGATCGTCGCGGTTCTCAAGCATCCGCCACTGGGCAACACATTGCGAGAGCACGGCGCGATCGAAGTGAGCAAACTCAGCTGGGCCGACAGCGCCGCGGCATGCGAAACGATCTACGCGCAGGCGATCCG
>JBBQKP010000131.1:0-9350 GCA_038326995.1 Tepidisphaerales bacterium | reverse complement strand
ATTCCCGCGCCGATAATCACCACACGCTTTTGCGACATAGTCGTCGTGATGATAGGCGATGAATCTCCTCCGCACGATCGGCTACGATAGGCAACATGTACACGACTCAGCAGACCATTTTCACCGTGCTATTGCCGATCGGTATCACGCTTGTCGTATCGATCCTCGCGGGGCTGATCTTCAAGGCCGAGCCTGATCGCCGAAGAGATGGGGCGATTCTCGCGGGCGTTGTCAGCGCAATCCTGACGGCGTGGCTGACGCAATTTCCGTCGCCTTGGCCGCTGCCCAAGGACACGACTCGTCTGCTTCCGATCATCGTTCTGCTAAGCGCCGCGGCGGGTATCGGACTCATCATCGCACGTGCGAGTCCGCGTGCCATCGCACACGCCAACAACAGAGTCAGCAGCGGCGTCGCGGCCGTCGTGACCGGCGTGTTTGCCGCACTCGCGGTGGCGTACGTCACACGCGACGCACGGCTGATCGCGCTCGCGCTTCCGATGGCACTGGTGACCCGAATGACCGCCATCGGCATCGGCAACGCGGACCTTCGTTCACCGTCGTTTCTCGCATCTATTTTGATCAGCGGAACGGCAGTCGGCGCGGGCTTTGTCATCGCGCTCACCGGCTCGCTCGCCCTGTCGCAGCACGTCATGCTCGTGGGTTGTGCCGCGACTGGCGTGCTCTTTACTTCGATTGTGCTACGAAGAAATTTGTCTTCGTTCGCGGATCAACTTGTGGTGCTCGTCGGACTTTGGGTAACGCTCGCCAACGCCGCAGCGTGGTCGAAGATGGAAGTCTGGCAGGCGATCGTTCTGGCGTCCGTCCCGGCAATCGCGGGCGCGATCGCACTGCCAGGCCTGCGAAACCTAAAGGTTTGGCAATCGTTCGTACTTCTATCGTTGACCGGTGCTGCCATCACCGCGGTCGTCGTCATCCTCGCGTTTCGCAAGTTCCTCGCAGCAGTCGCGGCAGATCCATACGGGTACTAGGCCGATCAGATGCATCAGAGACTAGAACTCAACCCGACGCGCGTTCCTGATTGAACCGATCCGCCGCAACTTGGATCGTCTGCACGTGCAGAGCCGCGGTCATGCCGGGCGTCCTGTTGTATCCGCCGCCGTAAACGACCACGGTCGCGGCTTTGCTGTCGCGAAGCAGCCGGATCGCCAGTTCGTCGCGCTGTTTCATCTGTGTCGTTGAAAGCCTCATTTGTCCGAACTGATCATCAACGTGGACATCAACCCCCGCGATGAAAAAAGCGATGTCAGGCTCGACGCGAGCAATGACGCCGGGCAACGTCTCGTGAAGGCGCTCGAGATAAATCTGGCCGTCGACGAAACGCTCGAGTTCCACGTCGAGATCGCCCGGCTCCTTTCTGCTCGGATAATTCCTGCCCACGTGCACGGAATAACAGAACACGTTGGGGTCATCATGGAAGATGAAATGCGTCGCGTTGCCCTGATGCGCATCAAGATCGACCACGAGCACCTGGATGAAAGGCTCGTCGCGCTGCAGCGCACGAATGGCGACAGCGACATCATTGAACACGCAAAATCCTTCGCCGCGATCTGGAAAGGCATGGTGCGTCCCGCCCGCGAGATTTGCGGCGATGCCCTCGCGCAACGCCGCGCGCGACGCCGCGAGTGTGCCCGCAGTTGCAGCGTGCGAACGGGTCGAAATCGTCGGATGCCACGGCAACCCCAGCCGCAGCGCGGTCAGGTCATTGTAGTTTCCCGTCCTGATCGAGTTCACATATTCGCGCGTGTGCACGCGAAACAGATCGACGTCGCTGATGATTCCAGGGTCGATGACCGACGCAATTTTTCCGTCGCGAATCTGCTGTGCCGAGTCGGCGAATTTAGACATCGGAAAAACGTGCCCCGAGGGCAACTGCGCGACATAGGCCGAAGATGAAAAGCACTTAAGCCTCGCCAATTCCAACGTCATCCACCTTCTCCTGTAGCGTCATCGTAGCACGTCCGCACGCTCGGCGCGGTTGCCACGATTAAGTCGATCGTAACGCGATTGTTATGTGGAAAGCATTACGTCGCGGTATGATTCGTCTTCACATCTTTTGGAGGATTTCAATATGGCAATCGGCACCCCAGCACTCGTGCGTAAGTCGTCAAATGGCCTTGTATTCTCGGCAGATCCTGTCCCGGTTCGTATCGTGCTCGATGCGGTTCCGACACGTGACAAGCACGTCATCGACGTTTCGATCACCATCGGACTCAAGCCCGGCGACTCGACTCCCGATCGGCAACTACTGGGCGCGTGGATCAATTCGCTTCATCACGCTTCAATTGAATCGGCCGACGTCGGAGCCAGGCTTTCTCCGTCGATCCGCGCCGCCGTCGTGAGTGCGTTTGAGCGCATCCGAGCCAGCGAAGCCACCACGACCGTGAGCGAGGCAGATGTCGCACATAAACTTAAAGATGTCATGCGATCGAGCGTGCGCGACATGGGGCTTGCGATGGTCGGCTCGATTCGCGTCGCGGTTGCGACTGCTCGACATACCCGCGCGGCCGAGACATCGCAGCCTGTCGCCACCGGCGCATTGCACATGTCCTCGGGCAAGTCGCCGCCAGCACCGGGCCATTCGATCCTGGTCATGGGCGGAACAAAGCTGGTGAGAATAATTGACGCGAAACCATCACCTGTCATCGAACTCGGTTCGGCCCTGGGATCATGTCGGTGCGTTATCGCGGTGACATTAGACGGCAAATCGCAACTCATCGTCGGCTGTCGCGGCGGGGTTCACGTCGTCGATACGGCGACGGGTCGATCGATCCGCACACTCACGCTCGAAAGCCCGGCCGGTCGTGATCTCTCGACCGGAGACCACGCGATCAATTCCGTCGCGCTCATAAGTACCGGCACGCGGGTTCTAGCAACGCACGCGACCCTCGGCCTGGCGTCGTTCGATCTGACCAGCGGCGCTGCCAAAGTGTTCAGCCACGACGCATTCGAATCCGACGACACGCACGCGCCCAAACATGTCATCGCGTGCGGCGACGGGTCGGCCATCTTTGCGGTTCGGGGAAGAATCTGGAAGTGGTCGCGCGATAAAGTCTCGCCTTCGACGCTCACGCCGGGTGCTTCAATCATCGGCATCGAACCCTCCGCTGATGGCATGTTCGTCGTCATTCGGCGCGATGGTCGATGCGACATCATCGACTGCACCGCGCACCTGAAATCGTCGTTCGAAATTTCCGGTGAACCGACCGCCAGTTCATCCTGCGGCGGGCGAGTCGCGATCGCGAAAACCGACGGCCGGGTAATTGTCGGCGTGCCGGAAGTCAAACTGCCTCAGATGCGAGACCAGCACACATTCGCGGCGAATGTCACCACGGGCCCGTGCCGATTCGTCGCACTCTCGCACGATTCGCTGATCGTCGTGCCGACTGACCGCAACAGCGTGCTCATGATCGACGCGAAACACCAGACCAAGTCGTTTGACGCGCTTCAACTTCTGGGCCATCGAATCACCGGAATTTCCGTGGCGTAACAAAATCGGCGACGGCTTACAGAGAACCCTCAAAGGGAACCCTCAGAGCGATCCCTTAGTGCTCGGCACACCGTCCTGCCTGGGGTCGATCGCGATTGCTGCGCGCAGCGCCCGCGCGAAAGCCTTGAAAATCGCCTCAGCGATGTGGTGATTGTTCGTGCCGTAGCTTGCGTCGATGTGCAGATTCATCCGGGCCGCTCCCGCGACGGCTTTGAAAAACTCCTCCACCAGCTCGGGCGGAAACGTGCCGATGGGTTGGGCGGAAAATTTCGCGTGAAACAGAAACGACACGCGGCCTGACAAATCCAGAACCACTTCGGCCACGCTCTCGTCCATCGGCAGTTTCGCGAAGCCGTATCTTACGATTCCCTTCTTATCACCCAGTGCGCTGTCGATCGCCTGGCCGAGACAAATACCAACGTCTTCAACAGTGTGGTGCGGATCGACGTGCAGATCGCCCTTCGCGTCCACCTTAAGATCGATCAAAGCATGCCTGGCGAAGAGGTCGAGCATGTGATCGAAAAAGCCGACGCCGCTGGAGATCGATGACTTGCCCGAACCGTCGAGGTCGAGCGAAAGATCGATCGTTGTTTCGTTGGTCTTACGCTTGATGTGTGCGGTGCGGGGCATGGATTGAATTGGTAATCTTTGTCAAAAAGAAAAAATGGGCAGTCGGCTTTCGTAGTGACGCTCATGCCGCCTTTTGCTTTTCCAGCAGCGCGGTAAGCCCGGCGATGACGGCGTCGTTCTCCTGCCCGCTGCCGATGGTGATGCGAATTTTGTCCGACAAGCCCGGCTTATCAAAGAAGCGAACCAGAATGCCCTGCTGCTTCAGGCCTTGATAGACCTCGCGGCCGACCGCTTCGGAAGGAACCGTTGCGAGCAGGAAATTCGTTTGACTCGGAATGACAGAGAAACCAAGCCTCGTGAGTGATACGTGCACACGCTCGCGTTCTTCGCCCACGCGAGCCCAACACGCCTGTGCGTACGCCTGATCTTCGATCGCAGCGGTTGCCGCGAGGATGCTGATTGCGTCGCAATTGTAACTGTCTTTCACCTTCATCATCTCGTGGATCACATTCACCCGCGCAGCCGCATAGCCGAAGCGAAGCCCCGCAAGCCCGTACCCCTTACTCAAACTTCTGGAGACGACGATATTGGGGTGTGACTCGATGAGTGAAATGGCACTCGTGCCTGGCGATGCGAAATCGATGTACGCCTCGTCGACGAGCAGCAGTTTCTGAAATTTCTGCGCGAGCTCAGCGATCGAAGCCAGCGGCACGACCGTTCCTGTCGGCGCATTAGGATTGGCAAGGTAAATGGCATCGGCATTGGTCGCCAGAAGCGCGTCAATCGGGAGTGTGTAGTTCGCGTTCCATGACACGCCGACGTGCCGTGCTTCCTGTATCGCGCTCAGAACGGGATAGAGAGAATAACTGGGTTCGCAAGACGCGATCAATCCGCCGGGAGGGACGAACGTACGCGTGGCGATGGTCAGGATATCATCGCTTCCATTGCCGGCGATCAGCATGTCGCTCTGCACGCTCAGCACCTTCGCCGCGGCGGCGCGAAAGCTTGCGGCCGTCGGGTCTGGGTACCGTCGAAGTGATTCTGAATCGATCTCGCGAATCGCGTCAATGACTTTCGGGCTTGGCGGGAAGGGCAACTCATTGGTGTTGAGCTTGACGACGCGCACGCCCAGGCCGGGTTGTTCGCCCGGAGTGTAGCCGTGCATCGCAGTGACGGACGCACGCGCGAATGTGGGAGGGAGCATCATCTCAGTATAGATCGGTCTGAAGAAAAGGGAACGTGAATTTGCACGTCTGCTTAGTCGGTCGCAATCAGTCGTCATGGCGCAGGATACTTCGGCCTCTCGCCGCACATCACGCCCCATACATCTTTCACGACCCAGCTCATGTTTAAAATCGCCGTCTCCGTCCGCGCCGCCATGTGCGGCGCGAGCAGCGCACTGCCAATACCCAGCAGCGGAAAATCCGAAGTCGGCGGCTCGGGCGCATACACGTCAATCACACACCCGCCCAGCCTGCCGCTTCGCAGCTCACTCGCCAGTGCGTGCGCATCCAACACCTCACCTCGGCACGTGTTGATCACGATCGCGCCGTCCTTCAGCATCGCCAGCTCTTTCGCGGCGATCATGTTTTCATTTCCGGGTCTCATGTCGACGTGCAGACTCAGCACATCTGCAGCGCGCAACACATCGTCCTTCGACATCGCCTCGTGCTCCTGCGGCACATCGATGAGATCGTTGAACACCACACGCATTCCAAACGCACGGGCGATTCGTGCGACGCGCTTGCCGACGCGACCCATGCCGATGATGCCAAGCGTCAGCTGATCAAGCTGCCTGCCGCGCTGCGTGTTGCGGATGTGTTTGAACTCTTTGGGCGTGTAAACCGTTTCAGAAAAATGCGCGTACGGACGAATGAGTCGAAGTAAGTTGCCAAACACATAGTCGCCGACTGCGATCGTGTTCGCGTCGGGCGTGTAGACGACTTCCACCCCGCGGCTGCGACATGCCTTCACGTCGATGTTCTCAATCCCCACTCCGCCTCGCCCCACGACTTTCAACTTCGGCGCACGCTCAAGCATTGCCGCCGTCACACGCGTGTAAGTGCGAACCACCATGCCCTGCGCCTGTGGGAGGTAACCGTCGAAGTACGAAGAGTCCACGCCGCACTCGATCACGCGTGCACGCTCCGCAAGCCACGCGAGCGGCACGGCGTCTGAGCCTTCGGTCACAATCACGATCGGCCTGATATCGGTCGTCTTGGTGTCACTCATTATGCCATCACTCGTTTGCTCATCACTCATGTTGAATCACTTCCTTACAAACCCCAGCGGCTTCATCCAGTTCGCCAGATCGAGCGGCCAATCCATCTCGAAGCGCATCGGATTGTCCGTGTGCGGATGAAGAAACTGAATCGAGTACGAATGAAGCGCGTGCCGCGGTGCGTTGGACGCATCGGCGAGATCGCATCGGTAAATCTTATCGCCGCAAATCGCGTGGCCGCGCTCGGACAAGTGAATTCGAATCTGGTGCGTTCGGCCCGTCTCCAATCGACATTCGACGAGCGAATAATTTCCGATCGTGCTGATTCGTTTGACGTGCGTCACCGCGTGCTGAGCACCAGCAATACTCTTCGCGACGCTGGCGCGCTTCCCGGTCGAAATGTCTTTCGACAGAAATGTATCGATGACCATGTCCGCACAATCGCCAAGCACGACGGCGCGATACCGACGATCAACCTCGTGCTTCGCGAACATCGCCGTCAGCGCCCCGGCGGCCGGGCGCGTGCGGGCAAACACCATGAGCCCGCTCGTTTCGCGATCAAGCCTGTGCACCGCAATCACCGTCGGCCAGTGATGCACTTTCGCCTTTGACGCTTCGCGCAGTGCGTCAGACAGCATCGTCGGACCAGGATCAAGCCGAATCTTCCCCGACTTCATTGCCAGCGCGACGGGCAGCAACTCGTCGAGCGTCGGCTGAATCTGCCTGCGACGGTCGGACCAGTCTTTCTCTTCAGCGTGCCGAGTTGACGTCACGCCCGTCGGCTTCTCGACAACCAGAATGTGCTCATCAAGATGGCGAATGATGATCTCTCGCTCGTCCAAAGGCCTGGCCGCGGCATGACTGCCGATGCGGACGATGTCGCCGGGATTCAGCCTTCGCGCCTCGTCGGTACAGAGATTGCCATTGAGCTGTACCTGTCGCTTGGCGATGACCTTCTTGGCGTCGGTCCAGGACATGCCTTCGCGCGTTGATCGTACGACGGCCGCCAGAGTTTGTCCGGGAACCCGGATGGTGATGGGTTTGATGTTTTTCAAGACTCAACAAGTATGCCACGATTTGACCGGTCTGTCGTCAGGCCGATTGCTGTTGCTGGGTCACGACTGGATTTACGAGCCAGTACCTACGTGTGTTGGTGGCACAGGACTCTGTCCTGTGCTGGTCTTGTTGAGTTCGTCTGTACACGGCGCATCAGGCAAGTGACGCGACGGGGAAAAGCTGCGGTCACCGGAACGAGTGAGTCGCATCGCGCAAAACGCTCCGCGCAAAACGCATCGCGCAAAACGCATCGCGCAAAACGCATCGCGCAAAACGCATCGCGCAAAACGCATCGCGCACGTACAAGAACGACAGGACACATGACAGAGTCCTGTGTCACCAAAGACATCAACCATCCGAACTTTCGGACGTGACGGTGCAACAGCAACGTTTCTGCTGCATCGCGCGCGCTCTTTTCGATCCCGCGGCTTTCGCGATCATGTCGGAATGGAAACCGCGAGCAAAGAGCTGGTGACGCCGACTGAGCTGGCAAAAAGTTACGACCACGCCGCCGTGCAGAAGGAAGTCAGTGCGTGCTGGGACGAGCTTCGACTCTGGCACACCGAGCCGGACCAAACCAAGCCTTCGTTTGTCATCTGCATTCCGCCTCCCAACGTAACGGCCGCGCTGCATCTGGGTCACGCGTTCAACAACACGCTGCAGGACATTCTGGTCCGCTGGAAGCGGATGGCCGGGTTCAATTCGGTCTGGCTTCCCGGCACGGATCACGCGGGTATCGCAACCCAAACCGTCGTCGAAAAACGCGTCTTGCGTGAAGAAGGCAAACGCCGAACTGAGTTCACGCGCGAAGCGTTCGTCGCCCGAATTCAAACTTGGAAAGATGAATACGAAGCGCGCATTCTCTCGCAGCTCAAGAGCATGGCGTGTTCATGCGACTGGGATCGCGTCGCCTTCACGATGGATGCGCCGCGATCTCTTGCGGTGCGGACGGCCTTCTTTCAATTGTTCAAGGACAAGCTGATTTATCGCGGCAAGCGACTGGTCAACTGGGATCCGGTCACACTCACCGCATTGGCCGACGATGAGGTCGAGAACGAAGAGATCGACGGATTCTTTTATTACCTTCGCTACCCAGTCGAAGGCGGCGGATTTGTGACTGTCGCAACGACGCGGCCCGAAACCATGCTGGGCGATACCGCCGTTGCCGTAAACCCCAAAGACCCTCGCGCCGCATCACTCGCGGGCAAGCGCGTTCTGCTTCCCATCGTCGGCAGATCCATTCCGATCATCGCAGATGAATACGTCGTCCTGCCGGTTGAGTTCGGCGGCGACGAGAATGATGCGAAGTCGAAATTCAGTTCGGGCTTTCTTAAGGTCACTCCCGCGCACGACGAGAACGACTACAAGCTCGGCGAGAAACATTCCCTGCCCCGCATTAATGTGATGGCACCCAATGCCGACATCTCGCTCGATCACGGCTGGGCGGAAATCGAGCCGCAGCAGCGATCGAATACGACCCTCGCGCAGTTTCTCGGGCTCTCGCGTGAGGAAGCGCGTAAGGCCGTCGTCGCGTGGTTCAAGCAGAACAATCTGCTCGAAAAAGTCGTGCCCTACCGCCACAGTGTCGGCCACAGTTATCGAAGCCACGTGCCTGTCGAGCCCTACCTCTCCGATCAATGGTACGTCGCAGTTCAAAAGCAAATTCCCGGTCGAAGCCAGTCGCTTGCCGGGCTCGCGCTGTCGGCGCTGACACTAATGGAAGACGGGAAATCGCTTTCGTTCATTCCCGATCGATACGCTAAAACCTTCGAGACGTGGAACGCGAACCTGCGTGATTGGTGCATCTCCAGGCAGCTGTGGTGGGGCCATCGCATTCCGGTCTGGCAATTGCCCGAAGGCAAGTCAGTTTCGATCGAGCGACTCAATTTACTTTTCGATTCCGGCGTCATCACGGGCGATTCCACTTGCGTGTGCGTCGCACCGAATCAATCCGATGTCGAACGCGAAATTGAATCGATGGGCTTCGTGCAAGAC
>JBBQKP010000130.1:0-9360 GCA_038326995.1 Tepidisphaerales bacterium | reverse complement strand
GTTTCAACTGCCAGGCCGAGCGATTTCAGATCCGCCACGACCGCGGGCAGGTCAGCGCGGTAGTCGCTCTCGCCGCGTACGTCGGCCATCGTAAGCAGAATGCCCATTCGCGCGAACAACGCGTGACAATCGTCGAGCGTGACCTCGCGTGCCTTTTCCCAGGCGAGTTTTTCCTGCGCATTTTCCGGGCGATGCTGCTGCTGCACGAACGTCGCAAGAAAGCTCGGGAGTTCTTTGAGGGTCTTGCCCTTGATGTCGATTCGGGCTGCGTCATCGTTGTCGGTCGCGGCGGAGGCGAACGAATAAAGCTCGTCGAGTCTTTCGAGGTTGGGGAAATGGTTTGTGAGATACGCCTCAAAAAACACGGTGCCCGCGGGGTCGAGTTCGATCCACTGGCGGTGCAGCGTGGCGATGGTTGCGAGCAATGCCGCTCGGGCCGAAACAGGGAGTTCCTTGCGAGAAATCTGTTTGAGCGTGGCGATCCATCCGTTGAGCGCATCGAGTTGGTGCGTGTGCGTGGCGGCGGCCTCGTACCAGAGCGCGAGCATCACGCGTCCGAACTGCGTGCCCCAGTCGCCGACGTGATTTTGCCTGACGACTTTGTGCCCGACGAACTCGAGCACCCGCACCGCCGCATCGCCCAGGATGGTCGAACGAAGGTGGCCGATGTGCATCTGCTTGGCGATGTTGGGCCCGGCATAGTCGATGACGACGGTCTTCGGCGTGGTCGTCCGCTCAACACCTTGGCGCGGGTCAGCCCTCATCGCGTCGAGCTGCGCGGACAGAAAAACGTCAGAGAGTTTGATATTGATGAACCCCGCGCCGGCAATCGAGACCTCGCTCGCGATGGTGGCGAGATGGAGGTTGTCCACGATCTGCTGTGCGACTTCTCGCGGCGACTTGCCGAGCTTCTTCGCGAGCGACATGGCCGCGTTCGACTGATAGTCCGCCAGGTCGGTCCTCACCGCGGGCCCGAGAATCGGATCGATTTCCAAAGCGAACGCGGAGTTGGTTGCAGAGCGAAACGCGGAATCGAGTTGAGATTGAATGGAGGCCATAAGCGATGGGAAATTTTTCGGCACCGGTGAGCGCGATGGTTTGAACCGCACAATGTACACAAACGTCACGATCATCGCCAAGAAGAAACGACAGGCGAAACGACGAGCGAAAAAAACTCGGCTGTGAATCTGGTTTGTTCGTGGTAGGGTTTAAAATGCTATGGGAGAAATGCAAGGGAAAATCGTCCTGCTCACAGGCGCCGGCTCGGGCATCGGCCGCGCGCTGTCGCTCGAACTTACGCGACTGGGTGCCCACGTTCTTGCAATGGGGAGAACGATAGCAAAGTTGAAGCAGCTCGATAACGACGCGGCCGACGCGTGTGGTGAGGATCACATCACGCCCGTGCCGTGCGATTTGTGTGACATGTCGCAGATTGATCGCGTGGCGGGGTCGATTCAGGTCTGGCCGGGTAAGCTAGACGTGCTGATTCATTGTGCGGGCGAAATTTGTTTTGGAGGCATCGATTCGATCGACGGGAACGACGCCGACCGACTTTGGAAGACGCACGTGACGGGCCCGATGCGATTAACGCAGAAGCTGGTGGGGTTGCTCCGAAACTCAAAGGGTCAGATTGTGTTTGTAAACTCGAATGCCGCGGTGAATGCGAGGCCTGATTTCATGGCGTACAGCATGACCAAGGCCGCGGCGTGGAGTCTGGCGGATTCCCTACGAGAGACGCTGGCATCAGACGGCGTGCGGGTGACCACATATCTTCTTGGGCGAGTCGATACGCCGATGCAGCAACTGGTGCTCGAACACGAGCACGAAACGCTTGAACGCAAAGAGTTGATGTCACCCGAATCGGTGGCGTCATCGATAGCGAGCGGGCTGTTGCTCCCGCGTTCTGCAGAACTGACCGACGTGTACTTGAGGCAAACGCGAGGAACGCCCAAGGCGTAATAATACGACTCCCAGGCATGACTCTGTAGCGCGTCACTCTATGACGCTTACTCCGATCCTTTGGTTCCCCGGCGGAAGAGATTGACGCCCGGCAATTCTTCAACCCGAGAATTTACTGCGATCCGTATCATGTCCTGCTGGACCCGCGAGAAAAGCGAGTCTTGGTCGGCTTGTCGGCCGAGTGCGGGTAGGCGTCGGTTCGTTCTGTCATCGCAGACCAGGCTTTACGATCGTGCGAGGCACGTTCAAAAATCGCATCGTTGGTCGTTTTAAAAGAGGCGCGCACGGAGTAGCAGGTGTGGGTAAGCGGGTTCGAGTAAGCGGGTTCACTTGGCAATCGCCGACGCGGCGCCTCGCCACATTTCCGGCCCGTCCGGAAGGACATTCTCGTCCGGTATTTGTTCTAACTCGCTGGCGAAATCCTCGGGCAGGAAAAGACAACAATGTCCTGCCGGACGGGCCATACGTCGCACACCAAAATTCGTGCGCTAGTCAATGCGTTCGAAAGTTGCCTCAGATTCCGTATTCGCTCCAGCGCCTGCTCACGCGGTCGAGGGTCGGCTGGTCGAATTCCAACTCACGCGGCCAGACGCGTACGCCGCCAAATCGGTTTCCTTCTGAAGGCAGTTTTCTGGTCGCATCGATTCCCATTTTTCCGCCCCAGCCGTATTCAATGCTTGCATGATCGAGAATGTCGAGCGGCCCTTTGACGATTTCGATATCCCGCAGCGGATCGGAGTTTGCAAACACCTGAAATAGCACCTGCTGCTCGTCGTGCACATCAACATGTGCATCGACGACGACGATGTATTTCGTGAACGACATTTGCCCCGCGCCCCAGATCGCGTGCATCAGGCGGCGGGCCTGCTGCGGATATTCCTTCTTGATCTTCAGCACCGCACAGTTGTGAAATGCACCACTCATGGGCAGTGAATAATCGATGACGTCGGGCACGAGTATTTTCAAGAGCGGCAAGAAAATTCGCTCCGTCGCCTTGCCCAGAAAATAATCTTCCATGGGCGGCTTGCCGACGATCGTGGTCGGATAGATCGGATCGCGCCTGTGCGTGATGGCGGTGACGTGAAAAGCAGGATAATGATCGGCGAGTGAGTAGAAGCCGGTGTGATCGCCGAACGGGCCTTCGTAAAGAGTCTCTTCAGGGTCGACGTAACCTTCGATGACGATTTCCGCGTTGGCGGGAACTTCAAGGTCGATTGTCTTGCAGGGCACGAGTTCAATTCCGCCGCCGTTGAGGAAGCCGGCGAAAAGCAGTTCGCTGACGGTGGGTGGCAGCGGTGCTGTTGCGGAATAAGGCAGGACACTCTCGCCGCCCAACACGATGGCGAGGGGCATTTTTTCACGCTTTTCTTTCCACGCGCGAAAGTGTTTGGCCCCGTCGTGGTGCATGTGCCAGTGCATCGCACACAATCGCGGCCCGTGAACCTGAACCCGATACATGCCGATGTTGCGGTGCGACCGATCCGGATTTCGCGTGTAAATCCCCGCCAGCGTGATGTACTTGCCCGTCCCGCTTTGCACGGGAATCGCCCGGTCGGCGGCAATGCGGTCATAGACCTGATCGCTCGTCAAATCACCATCCAAAGGCCAACACTGAATGATCGGCAGCATCGACAGGTCCGCCTTGTCGCCCTCGTGCACGACTTGCTGGCAAATGCCGCTTCGCACGGACTTGGGCGAGTACCCCGCGATTTTCAGCAGGTCCATGCCCTTGCGCATTTTGTCCATGAAGCTGGTGGGCACTTCGGGCTTGATCAAATCCTGCACGCGCTGGGCGAGCTCGTCGAGCGATTCGCAACCCAGGGCCGAACATATGCGCGAGTAACTGCCGAACGTATTGATGGCCACCGGCATCTGGCTGCCTTCGACGCGTTCGAAGAGCAGCGCCTTTCCGCCCAGTGATGCCGCCGGGTGTTTGTCGCGTTCTTTGTGCGGATGATGCGCGGGAGATTTCATCACACGATCCGCAATCGCCGCGAGTTCGAGCTTCGGGCTGACGCTCGCCTTGATGCGCGAAAGTTCGCCTTGCTGACTCAGGTGATCGACAAAGTCGCGGAGGGTGGGAAAGGGCATGGGTTGAATCTATCGCAATGCGGTTGAGACGACACGCGCGCGGCTGATTTCTGGCCCGTCCGGCAGGACACTTCAATGCATTTACTGTACGCCATTTCAACGACTTTGATGGAGCAGAAGTGTCCTGCCGGACGGGCCGGAGAAGAATGGTGCCCAAGTGAAGAAAACGACAGGAATTGCGACTTGAAGATCACAAAAATATCACATTCTCGATTCGTCGGGTTATGGTTTCGAGTGTTTCCAAGTCGAATCAATGCAAAGTAAAGCCGCGACCGTCGAAGAGTACATCAAGCAGCTTCCGCCGGAACGTCAGGAGGCCATTCGCGCCATCCGTGAAGTGATCCTGAAAAATCTGGACAAGGATTATCAGCAGGTGATGCAGTGCGGCATGATCGGTTACGTCGTGCCGCACTCGGTCTATCCCGATGGCTACCCCTCCGGCCCGCGTCAGCCGTTGCCGTTCGTTGGCCTGGCTTCGCAGAAGAATCATCTTTCGCTGCACCTCATGTGTCTCTATTCGCAAATCGAGCAGGAAAAATGGTTCTTCAATGAGTGGGAAAAGTCGGGGAAGAAGCTCGACATGGGCAAGTGCTGCGTCCTCGCGAACAAACTGGAAGGGTTCGCTCTAGACGTCATCGGCAAGATGATTAGGCGTATGCCGGTGAAGAAATACGTCGAATATTACGAAGCGTCGCTACAGCAGAACGCGATCGCGAAGGTCGAAAGGTCGGCAGCGCGAAAGGCCACGTCTAAATCGACGCAGACAAAAGTCAAGTCCAGGGCAAAATCCGTTTAGCGAGAATTTTCATCAAGTTCGGCAGGCGCGATTGACGAGTTCTCTGATGCCGCTCGCATGTTGAAGGCGGGCGATTATATTGATAGACCTATGGACCTTCTCCGCACCATTTTGCTCAACGGCATTAAGCACCCCAAACGAATCGCCATCATCGACGATCGGAAAGAGTATTCGTATTTCAAAGTGATGGCCGCGGTGTTTCACCTGGCAAGGCACATCAAGGCGATGACGACGCTGGATAAGATCGGCCTGCTCTTGCCGACCAGCGGCGCGCCGCCGCTTTGCATCCTGGCGGCGTGGCAGGCGGGCAAGACGCCGCTTCCGCTCAATTTTTTGTACGCGAAGGAAGAGCTGCATTATGTGATCGCACACAGCGGCATCGACACGATCATCACGGTCGGGCCGATGCTGGATTTTCTGGGCGGCGCGGAAATCATCCCCGCGAACATCAAGGTCGTGAAGATCGAAGACTTAAGCTTCAAGGGACTGCCGCCGATCCGCTGGCCGAGAAAAATAAGTGATGACGAACTCGCCACGATTCTCTACACCAGCGGCACGAGCGGGAAGCCCAAGGGCGTCATGCTTTCGCACGGCAATCTTCGGTCCGACGTGTACGCGTGCATCGACCACGTCGGCCTTGTCGCGGCGAATACCTTCGTCGGCGTCTTGCCTCAATTTCACAGTTTCGGGCTCACGGCGCTGTCGCTTTTGCCCCTGGCGATGGGCGCGAAAGTCGTCTATCAGGCCCGCTTCGTTCCGCACAAGCTGGTCGATCTGATTCGCACGCACAAGCCCGATGTGATCATGGCCGTGCCCACGATGTACTCGGCCATGCTGAACGTGAAGACCGCCAAACGCGAGGACTTTGCAAGCATTCAGCACGCCGTCTCGGGAGGCGAGCCTTTGCCTTCCACCGTCGCGCAGGGCTTCATCGACAAGTTCGGCTGTCAACTCACCGAAGGTTACGGACTGACCGAAACGTCGCCCGTCGTGAGCTGGGCGATGAGAACAAATGCCAGGCCCGGCAGCGTCGGCACACTTGTCGGTGGCGCGGAATGTTTGATTGTTGACGATCACGACAAAGCACTTGCTCGCGGCGAGCAGGGCGAGATTCTCTTCGCCGGGCCGATGGTGTTTAAGGGATACTTTAAAGACGAGGAGCAGACGAAGAATGCGTTCGTCGAAATCGGTGGCAAGAAATGGTTCCGCACGGGCGATATCGGCAAGCTCGACGCGGACGGGCACCTGTACATCACGGGCCGAAAAAAGGAAATGCTCATCGTGGGCGGGTTCAACGTTTTCCCCCGCGTCATCGAAGAGTGCATCAACAATCACCCGGCAGTCAAAGAGAGCGGCGTGGTCGGCAAGCACGACGACGCACGCGGCGAGGTGCCGATGGCGTTCGTTGAAGTTCACGAAGGTCAGGTGTTCGACGAGACATCCATTCGCGATTTTTGCCGCAAGAATCTGGCGAACTACGAAGTGCCCAAAGAGATCATCAGGGTGGAAAGTCTCCCACGCGGGCCCACGGGCAAAGTGCTGCGCCGCAAGCTCAAAGAATTGAAGCAGTAGGCGAGTGCGCCGATTTGCATTACAACGCACGCATGGGCGTAGAGCGAGTCACAGTTCTAGGCGGCGGTGCGATGGGCACGGTGTGCGCGATTCTCCTCGCGTCGGGCGGCCACGATGTCACGATCTGGGGCGCGTTCGAGTCGTCGGTCCAGAGAATGTTAAAGGACCGCGAAAACAAACGGCTGCTTCCGGGTATTCGCATTCCTGACGGCGTTCGTCTGACCTCGCGCGAAGACGATTGTTTCGTCGATTGCACCATGGTCGTCAGCGCTGTGCCCACACAGTACATGAGACAGACCCTGACTCGTCTCGCGCCGTATTTGTCAGACGCGGTTCCGGTCGTGTCGGTGAGCAAGGGAATTGAAAAGGACACCCTGCTGCGGCCGACGCAGATTTTGCAGCAGGTGCTGGGAAGGTCGCATTCCATTGCGGTATTGAGCGGCCCGAACGTGGCGGCGGAGCTGGCGAAATTCATGCCCGCCAGCGCGGTCGCCGCAAGCGAGGACGATACCCTCGCCCGGCGAGTTCAAGCCGCGATGACCACTCAGTGGTTTCGCGTTTACACCAACTCAGACGTGCTGGGCGTGGAGATGGCCGGTGCGATCAAAAACGTCATCGCGCTGGCGGCGGGAATGCTCGACGGGCTGGGCGCGGGCAACAACGCCAAGGCCGCTCTTCTCACACGCGGGCTCGTCGAGATCAGCCGACTCGGCGTGGCGATGGGCGCAAAGCCCGCGACCTTTCAAGGCCTTGCCGGGCTCGGCGATCTGGTGACGACCTGCGTCAGCCCCGAAGGTCGCAACCGACAGGTCGGCGAGCAACTGGGAAAAGGCAAAAAGATCGAGGACGTCCTGCGAGACATGAGCAGCGTCGCAGAAGGCGTCCACACCACCGCCGCCGTTCGGCAGCTCGCGTTGAGCTATGACGTGGAGATGCCCATTGTCGAACAGGTGTATCAGGTGCTGTTCGGGCAAAAAGACGCGAATCAAGCGCTGGCAGACCTTATGGGCCGAGGATTGAAAGCCGAAGTGTAATCGGAGTGTGATCGAATCATTTTTACTCCTTCGCAACATTTCACTTTCAGTCAGGCACAATCGACATGCTGACCCTCCTGCTTAAGACCGGCGACGGAACAATCATCACCGAGCCGACCAGAGCCAACGTGCTTCTGGGTCTTCGCGACTCGGCCGCCGTCTTCTGGCTCGATATGGAGCAGCCGACCGAAGATGAACTTTCGTGGCTCGACGACCTTTTTGGCTTTCATCCACTGGCGATCGAAGACACAATTAAATACCAGCAGCGCCCCAAAATCGAGCACTATCACCACGTCGGGCAAACCGAGCAGCAAGGCTACTGCTACATGGTGATCCACGGCCCGGACGTTCAAACATTTCGCGAGAAGCTCCGCACCAAAGAACTCGACATGTTCGTCAGTGAGCGCTATCTCCTGACGATTCACGAGGAGCTTCACCGTTCGATCAATGACGTTCGTGCCCGTGCGATCGCAGACCCGCAGCGTGCCCTTGATCAGGGCATCGACATGCTGCTGCACAACATTCTCGACGTGCTGGTCGATGCGTACATGCCGATCCTGGACTATCTGCAGGAGGAGATCGACGAGCTGGAAGAGCTCGCGGCGATGGACCCTACGCCGGGCCTTCTGCCGCGAATTACGGCTAAAAAGCGTGATTTGCTCACGCTGCGCCGCATCATAGCGCCGCAGCGCGACGTGCTGGCGCAGCTCACTCGCGGCGAGGTGCCGTTTATTCGCGAAAGCAGTCGTCTCTATTTTCGAGACGTGCAGGACCATCTCGTGCGAGCCGTCGAAATGATCGAGCTCTATCGCGATCTCGTCATCGGTGCACGCGACATTTATCTTTCGAGCATCAGCAATAACCTGAACGTCATCATGAAGACGCTGACTGTCATCACGGTCATGGCGGCGATTTTAAATGTGTTCACCGGGTTCTTCGGAATGAACTTCGAGCACCTGCCAGGCATTCACTCCCGAACCGCGTTCTACGTGACGGCCGTCATCATGTTGATGTCCATGATCGCGATGTTGTTCGTGTTCAGGCGACGAAACTGGCTTTGATTAACTTTGCTTCGTCACAATCAAAGTTATGGGCAATTCCATCATGATTAACGCACAGGTCTCTGACCGGTGTTCTGTTGACGAAGGTAAAAGTCAGAGAGTTTCCCGGAATCAAAGTGCGATTGAGCACTTGCTTAACAGCAACTTCGGATTCGTGTGCGTGAGTTTCCACACGCGCTCTTCGCCGACAAGCTCGATGGCGCGCGACAGTCCGTCTAGGCGCTGCGCCAGGCCTTCGGTGCGGTGCAGATCAGAACCGAGCATGAAGTAGCGATCGGCCTTGAGCCACTTCTCTGCAAGTTTACGCGTGATGCGCCCCGGTGCATCCGCCAGGCACTGCAGATTGCCCTGTAGAAGCAGGCCGCCACGATCAAACGTGTCCATCAGCATCGGGTCGTTTTGAATGCAGTCGATCCGCTCTGGATGCGCGAGAATGACCGTGAGCCCCATCGATTGAAGCCGCTTCACCCACGGCCAGAACATCCGCGGAAGTTTGTCGTCCCAGAAATCGAACAGCACATGTCGACCAGCCAGGCCGAAGGTCGGGATGTCGTTGATCGACATCTTCGAAATGTCGAGCGAAAGATTCAGTTCAGAACCAGGCAGCAGGGTGAGTGGCACTTCGTTCTCGTCGAGTATTGCTTGCAACGCGCGCACGCGAGCTTGCAAAAAGTCCGGCGTGATCACTTCCATGCCGGGCCAGTAGTGAGGCGTGCAGAACATGTGCGTGTAACCCGCCTTGCTCATCGCCAGCGCGAGCGACACCGACTCGGCGATGCTGCGGCTTCCGTCATCAATGCCGGGCAGAATGTGAGAGTGAACGTCGATGCGTCCGAAGCTGTTCTTG
>JBBQKP010000129.1:0-9514 GCA_038326995.1 Tepidisphaerales bacterium | reverse complement strand
GGTTGCGTGGGATCGCCGTCGGTTGATTCCCCATCCGAAATGTTGATACAGATTGGTGGAAAGCCTCTTGGATACTTCGACACCCACCCGCCGAGTATGGACTGAGCCTTTGACAACGCTGCGCACATCGGCGTCCCACCTCCAAAAACGGCATCAAACCAAATGGGAAACTTGACCTTCTGATCGAGTAAGCCGCCTGCTCCGTCATCCACTTTCTTGCTGCGCTCATCGACTCGGGCTGGATTATTTGCGATATCGCTGACCGGAACCAGGTCTCGCCCTGCGAGAGCGCCACTAAATGCAGGACTGACGCGACTTGCCGAGTTGTCGCCGCCATATCCGATTACCCCGACGTGGTAGTAGTCGCGAACGCCTTCTGATTTAGCGCACTTAATCACCAGATTTTGGAGTAGCCGATTGATCGCGTCGGCAACACCCTGCGCCTTCGTGCGTCCTGATGCGGAATGAGTGTATGTGCGTCCATCGACCGAGCGCGGTTGGTCAAGTGCCTGAACATTCGATGGATCGAGTACGTCCTGCATTGATCCTGACTGATCGATGAGGAAAAGAAACGCGGAAGGAGTTAATCGACTGATTTCAGACGTATATGCCATATGTTCCCCAAGTAGCTCAATAAGACGATATTCGGCTTGACTGGTCACGGTACGACTGCGGACATCATCTATTCAAAAGGTGCTGATGTAAAGAACGACCAAATTTGACTGGATCGGCCATGGATCTGAGCCCACGGAGTTTGCTTGCAGGATGGCAAGTCGCCCGTCGTCATTGCCGCAGTCATTGGGCTCAGATTGCGTCGGACGATGAGTGGCCAAATAAGGCCCCTTGAGAGTTGGAATACAGCCCGGGAAGGAAGGAATACAGCCCGGGAAGGAGGGAATACAGCACGGGGAAGTTCCCCGGGATGTAATGGAATACCGGTTATCAGAACCACACGCGGTCGGGCGGCCGGGCGGGGTGGATTATGGGCGGCGGTCATGAAATAGTGGACGGCGGTGACGAAATAGTGGACGGCGGTCGTCTGATAGCGCTGCCCGAAAATGCCGTAGCGGAGGGCTTAAACATCGGATGGCAGAGCTTGAACATCGATGTTTAAGCCTTAAACATCGAATGGCAGAGCTTGAACATCGATGTTTAAGCCTTAAACATCGAATGGCAGAACTTAAACATTGATGTTTAAGCCTTAAACATCGAATGGCAGAACTTAAACATTGATGTTTGAACCTTAAACATCGATGTTTAAAGCTTAAACATCGATAAAAAAAAGGCCGGTAACTCGTCGCGAGGGTTATTCGGGCAGTGACGCGGGTATTCGCGGACGTGGGTTGATGGTGCGCGAAAAGGGCGGAAACAAGTGAGGGCGGCGGGAGACTGGTCGAGTCAATAGTCGCACAATACGACGTAAGGCGGACATCAGAAGTCGATCGTTCTGGTGTCGATCACAGTCGTGTCGTGCTGTCGCTGGGTGAGGTACGGACGCGATAGAGCAGGCTGGATCGCTGCGGAGGCTTAGCGCTGAGCTCGACTTCCGCGATCGGGTCGAGCGGATGGGGATGCGTCGTCAGTTGACTGCTTGCCGCATCGTCATCGCGTCGGAGAGGACGTTCTTGTTGGCGAATTCGATGTTGGTGCCGGCGGCGATGCCTCGGGCGAGTTGCGAGAGTTTTACGTGGGGGAATTTAGCGCGGACGATTTCGACGAGATGGATCGCGGTCGCGTCGCCGTCGACGTTGGGGTTGGTGCCGAGGATGAGTTCGGTGATGGGGGCGGTTTGAAGGCGTTCGAGCAGGGCGGCGATTGTGGTGTCGATCGCCTGCGTCTCGTCGAGCGGCGCGATTCGGCCGAGCAGGACGTGGTAGACGCCCATGTACGTACCGGCCGCCTCGAGGGCGAGCAGGTCCTTGGGCTGTTCGACGACGCACACGATCGAGTGGTCGCGTTCTTCGGCGCAGCAGATGTTGCACGGATCAGACTCTGTGAGGTTGAAGCAGATGGAACAATTCTTGATGCGGGTCTTCACGTCGCGAATCGCGTCGGCGAGTTTGAGCGCTTCCTCGGGCGGGAGCTTGAGGAGGTGAAACGCCATTCGCTCGGCGGAGCGGATGCCGATGCCGGGCAGCTTGGCGAGCTGGTCCATCAGCGTCTGAATCGGGGGAGAGTACTGAGGCATGGGGTTGGTATAGCGGGGAGTTGGGAGCGGGGGGTTGGGAGCGGGGGGTTGGGAGCGGGGAGCGGGGGGTTGGGAGCGGGAAGCGGGGGGTTGGGAGCGGGAAGTTGAAAGCGGGGAGGAGGGGCGTGGCGCGAAGGTAATTTGCTCTAAGGTCGTTATGCGAGACATTAGAAGACACACTTCGTTCTTTTCTTCGTTCTTTTCCTGGTTATTTCCAAGGCATCTCCTCTTTTCCTACACCCCGCTCCCAGCTAAATTCTCCCTGTTCGCACTAATCGATGGCCATGCCGACGGGCTGGGATTTATTCAGCGGGTTACCGGTGCCTTTGATTTTGAGCATTCGATCCAAGGCGACGAGCGACCACTTGCGGGTTTGGTCGTCGACGCGAATTTCGTTGACAACATTGCCCATGACGAGTTGTTCAACAATGTAGCACAAGTGAGGGAGATCGATTCGGTACATGGTGGTGCACATGCACTGGCAGTCGGAGAGAACGCTGATGTGCTGCTCGGGGTGTTGCTGTCGGAGGCGGTTGACGAGATGGACTTCGGTGCCGATGCACCAGGCCGTGCCGGGCGGGGCGTTTTGGACTTGCTCGACGATGTAGGCGGTGCTTCCGGCGAGGTCGGCTTTCTGGACGACGTCGTATTTGCACTCTGGGTGGACGATGACCTTGACGGCTGGGTTTTTCAGACGCGCCTGATCGACGTGCTCGGGGCGAAACAGGGCGTGGACGGAGCAGTGTCCTTTCCAGAGGACGAAGCGGGCATCTTTGACGGCCTGCGGAGTGTTGCCGCCCAGGTCGAGGCGCGGGTCCCACAGGATCATGTCGGAGAGCGCGAAGCCCATGTTGGCGGCGGTGTTCCGGCCCAGGTGCTGGTCGGGGAAGAACAGGATTTTGGTATTGGCGTTCTGCGCCTGCGACAGGGCATTTTGCCGCAGGTCGGTCGGTTGTTGGATCTGTTGTTCGGGATTGCGTGGCGTGTTGGACGTCGCGCCACCGTCAAGTCCCCACTGCAACACATTGCGGCAATTCGAGCTGGTGCAGACCGCGCCGTCGTGCTCGCCGACGAAGGCTTTGATGGCGGCGGAGCTATTCATATAGGTGATGGGAATAATGAGCTGGTCGCCGCAGGTGTCGGTGAGTTGGGCCCAGGCTTCTTCGGTTTGTTCGAGATTCGCCATATCCGCCATGGAACAGCCGGCGCCAAGGTCGGGGAGGATGACGCGAACTTCGGGCGGGGTGAGAATGTCGGCACTCTCGGCCATGAAGTGGACGCCGCAAAATACGACGAATTCCGCGTTGCTTTGTTCACTGGCGCGGCGGGAGAGCTCAAAGCTGTCGCCCGTGAAATCTGCGAAGGCGACGATGTCGTCCTGTTGATAGTGGTGACCCAGAATGACCAGTCGCTTTCCCAGGAATTCACGCGCGTCGTGGATACGCAGACGAAGCTCCGCGTCGGAGAGCTGGGAGTATATGGGGGGAAGGGGTTGTTGCCAGGTGATGCTCATGGTGGGTATAGTGATCAGTATATGCCTCATCTGGCTCAGGGACGAGACACGCCACATTACCGCACCTGCTTGCCCGGATTGTTTCCGGGCTGCATGGGGGAAAGTCCTTTCGCCAATAATGGACCACGCATCAGACTATTGAAATTAGCTGTCACTCGCCGATATAATTTTGGCTGTCGAAAACAGTCAGGGAATTTGTGCGGCGAGCAACCTTCCGTACGATCCCGAAACTTGTCTGATAACCCCACAGTCTTAAGGAGACTCATATGAAGAAGCGTATGCTTACCGCGGCAGTTTTAGCCGCCCTCGCCGTTCCCGCCGTCGCTCTGGCTCAAGATGAAAAGCCCAACACCGGTGCTTTGAGCTTCACCCTCGGTGCGGATTACACCACTGCCTACTACTTCCGTGGCGCACTTCAGGACAACGACGGACTGATCATTCAGCCCTACGTTGCTGTAAAGTTCAATGCTTTCACTAGCGACGACGTCAATGTTGATCTGACACTGTCGAGCTGGAACAGCTTCAGCGGTGGTCGCCAGGAAGGTTCCGTCAGCTGGGACAACGTTTGGTACGAGTCTGACCTGTCAGCCAAGGCCTCAGTCACGGCTTTTGGCTTCAAGTTGGATACCATTTATACCGCCTACTTCTACCCTTCGAACGCTTTTGAGAGCATCCAGGAAATCGGCTTCATCGCTGGTTACGATGACTCGAAAGTTTGGGACAACATGCTCAAGGGTTTCACCCTGAGCCCCACCGTCGGCTGGTACTTCGAACTCGATGACGGTAACGGCGAAGATAACCAGTACATCGAAGTGAGCCTCAACCCCAGCTACACCCTGGACCTCCAGGATGTTCCATACGTCGGTAACGCTGCGATCAGCTTCCCGATCGTGGTCGGCCTGACCTCCGATCACTACTTCACCGACGAAGACGGCAACAGCGAGTTCCTCGGTTACGTCGCCTTCGGACCGGCCGCCAGCATCCCGCTGCCCGTGCCCGCCAAGTACGGTGCATGGAACCTCAACGCGTCGTTCCAGTACCTCTACCTCGCTGCTGATAGCCTCGAAGCTGTCAACAACGACAACAACAGCGGCTTCGTCGGCAAGCTCGGCGTGAGCATCGCCTACTAAATTGGGCTTTGGTTCTACACCGGGCTAGCTCAATCTCGACTCATAACCCAACCGGCAAGGTCTTCACAAAGACCTTGCCGGTTGATCTTTTGTCTTTCCGCAACACTTCAGCCGAATACAGAAATCAGCGGTTTTTCGTCCGGTTGTGTGCCACGCCTTGCGCAAGTCGCAGCACCAGCCATCCGGCAACTCACGCACTTTGCAAAATTGCTACTGTTCGGCAACACGCCCACCACACGCGTTCGCTTTCTCGGTCATGCGCAAGAGTCTCTGAGTCGTGCGGCGTTTGATTTCAGTCATGCGATCTGATTTCACATTGCATGCGATGCGATGTTGCGCGGCCTGGTTGTCGGACGCCGCTGTGGTTCCAGGAACGTTTGGGTGTTTATTCTTAATGCCACGTCGATGGCCCCGCGAATGCCGGTTGGCGAGCGGTTGTCGTGTGAATGGCGAGCCCCGTGTGCTTTGCGAATCATTCCGCGACCAGACGGTCCGGACTGTCACGCTCAGAGTTATACTGGTCAGCCGTCACTGGTCGGCCGTCACTGGTTGGCAGCATAAGCGGGCTTAGGCGGGCCTGACCGCGTTGCAGTGAACGGATAAGTGATGGTCGATCTGGATCGCGTGGCGACGATGCTGCGGGTCTCTGCGCACCAATTACATAATACACAAAAGGGCGCGACCAAGGGCCGCGAGTTCCTCAGAGCATTCAGGGCAGATCGCGAGATACTCGTCGAGGGCGCGGACTTCGGCCGGCGAGAGGCCGGTGCCTTCGACGTATGAAGCGATGGCGCACGCCACCTGTTTGCATTCGATCTCGACGTCCTGGGTGATAGAAACCACCTTCGCCAGGGCAATTAATAGTTCGTCAGTGGGTTACAGGCGAATCGTGAGATTGTTCTATTCCAACAAACGTCCGACGGTCGCGGCGTCGAAGCCGGAGGACTCGAGCGACACGCGAAGACGGCGACGCGCGTCATGCTTCATCTTGGGAAAAGCGCCGGCCGACACGCCCAGACGCTCGGTGATCACCATCTGCGGCGCACCGGCGAGGAACGGGGTGATCGCATCGCGCTGCCGTTCGGTGAGCACTATGTCTATCGCGAGCCGGAGCCGCTGCGTCAGCTCTAAACGCGATGAAGCCGACGCCGGGTCGACCTCTCCTTTACGCCCCGAAACCATGGCCGCCGATTCGATGGTCTCCGCGGCCGCCGGGGCGATTCGTCGGCGACGCAGGTGGCTCAGCGCCACGCGTACGCCGATCGCGATCACCCATGTGCTTAGTCTGCTTTGGGCTCGAAAGTCGTCGAGGTGGTCGAGCACTTTCATGGCGGCTTCCTGCGCGAAATCGTCGACGTCGGCGGCTCGGAAGTCCCCGCGATTGCCCAGCGCTTTGCCAAGACCACGACGCAGCAATTCGACAAGCCGACCGACAGCGGCCTCGTCACGACGCGTCAGCCCGGCCCGGACGGAGTGATGGATGTGAGCGAGCTGATGGGTGACAGGGTCGACGAGGAGCTTATAATCGTCCTTCACGTCGCCGACCTTCTCGTCGTAGTTGATGCTGATGAGGTCATAGGTCTTCCCGGCGGATTCAATGGAGCCGTCGTCGGTCGCGGTAATGAAACCGTCGGCGAAGACGAAGGGCATCATGATGAAATAGGTCGATCCTTTGGCGTAAAAGCGTGGGGGAAGCCCGATCTCATCGGCCGCGGGATAGGCGTCGGTCGAAGTGCCGTCCGAGATGATGTCGAACGCTTCCGCGTCAATGCGGATGGCGCGGCGGTCCGGATCCATGGTCGCGGTGTTCGGCTTGAAGACGACAGGAGAGAGCGGGAAGTCGCGAAGCGTGTACGTGAAAGACTTGGCTGCACGCCAGCGATCAAGCCCTTCGTGAGCCGCAATCCGTTGGCCGAGCTTTTTTGACCCGTTTTCTGGCGCGACTGATGCGGCACTCGTCGCCGCGGCCATACAGAATAACACTTCAGCCGAATGCAGACGCAATGAAACGAGCCACGCTCGTCTGTAAGCGGTTGCTGAGAATTGGCGTAAAATTCTAGAATGCCGACGCGCGTCTGGCCCGTCCGGCAGGACATCGCGATGCTCCACGAGTAGAACGCTCTTTACGAAAATTCAAAAGAAGATGTCTTGCCGGACGGGCCAGAAACGCATCCAAGACGCCGCCAATTTGAGTCGTAATATTGGTTCGATGACTCACAAGAGACATCGAACATTTTGAGTGCTTCTACAAAACCGCCAATCAACGCGCGACCGATGACAGGCCGACCATGACTACCGCGTGAATTTCAACGCCGACGTCCAGATCCGACTCTTGCAAAAAACGTAACACTTCAGCCCAATGCCACAATCGCACTACATCTGGTGCCACGATTTGTACGCAAGTCGTGGAAAGCTCGAAAAATGCAAGCGATTAGACCGCTCGCGCCTACCACGACTTGAATACAAGCAGTGGCACCCAAAACGTCCTAACCAATGCGATTTGGTGCAAACGGCTGCAGTGATGCCAAAAACCTGGACGAATCGCTCAGTCATCAATCGCAGCGGCTGCTCGAATTGCAGCAATACTAATCAAGATGATGGAACAATTGCGGAAGATTGGATGAAGATCACGGCCGATGCGGTTCTGTCGGACAACATCGTTTCACACCGCTATAGTCATGTTCAAGAGTCGCTGACAGTGGTGATCGGCCGCGACAATACTCAAATGAATTTGAGGCTGTGCAACGTCGGATTTCGTTGCCCAGAAGATCAGAACGCGTTCATCTGTAAATACAAAAGAAGACTATGTTTGACATCGTAATCGTTGGAGGAGGCCCGGCCGGTGTGACTGCCGCATTACGCGCTCGCGAGCTGGGCGCGACCGTGGCGTTGATCGAGAAAAAGCGTCTGGGCGGAACGTGCACGAATGACGGCTGCGTGCCCACGCGTGTGCTCGCCAAGGCCGCGCGCCTGATGCGTGACAGCCAGCAGTTCGCGGATTACGGGCTGATTTTGTCACGCCCACCTGTCGTCGACTTCGCGGCCGTCATGCGGCGTACCAAAACCGTGGTCGAAGAAGTCCATTCTAAAAAGCAATTGATCGAGCATCTGAAAGGGGTCGGCGTCACGCTCCACACCGATGCGGGCAATGCGCATTTTGTCGATGCCCACAAAATGCAAACCGAACATGCCGGGAAAATCGAAGGAGACCGGTTCCTGCTGTGTGCGGGCGGCCGCGCGCGTGAGTTGCCATTCCCCGGCGCCGAATATGCGGTCAATAGCAGCAGTTTATGGGAGTTGGACCACCGGCCGTCTTCGATCGCCATCATCGGCAGCGGCCCGACGGGGTGCCAGCTCGCTTCGGTGTTTGCCGATTTTGGCGTTCCCGTCACTCTGCTCGATATCGCCGATCGGGTTTTGTTTACAGAAGATCACGACACCTCTAATGAGATCCGCCGCTGCTTCGAGGATCGCGGCATTGAACTGCGTCTGGGCATCGGCGGTATAGATCGCATAGACCGGATTGAACCCGTTGATCAACACGGAAATCGTTTCAACTTGAAATATCACTCCGTCGACGGCACCTCTCATACTGTGTCCGTTGGTGAGGTGGTCGCGTCGGTCGGCTGGCCTGGCAATACCGATCCGCTGCGCCTTGATGCGGCCGGGGTGAAAACACAGCGAAGCTTCGTGCTTGTGGATGACTACCTTCGTACCAGCGTGCCCCACATCTACGCCGCCGGCGACATCACAGGACGCAGTATGCTCGTCCAGTCAGCAGGATATCAGGCGCGAATCGCAGTCGAAAATGCGCTCTTGTCATACGAACAGGCGTTGCGACAACAACTCGTCCCGCACGGCGGTTTTACCGATCCCGAATACGGCAGCGTCGGCCTGACCGAAGCGCAGGCACGCCAACGTTATGATGTGGTCGTCGCCAAAGTTCCGTATGCCGACCTCGACCGCGCCGTCATCGACGGACGACTCATCGGGTTCTGCAAATTGGTCGTGGACCGGCGGCAGGGCAAGGTCCTCGGTGCCCACGTCGTCGGCGAACACGCGGTGGAAATCGTCTCGACCGTTTCTGCGGGCATGGTAAGTGGGTTGAGCATCGAAGCCCTGGCTGACCTTGAACTCGCGTACCCGACGTTCGTATCGATCCTGGGCCTGGCGGCGCGGCAGATCGTCCGCGATCGAGGCACGATCGCCGTCACTCCAGAATGGCGCGAGCTGCGCCAAACGCGCGGCGCAGAATGGGAACGCACCTCCTCAAAATGAGATTGAAAAGGAAGAACGACGCAGCACGGCCGAAGCGCGACGGCTTGGTCATGTTCTCCACAAACCTCCAGCCGTCCGTGCCCATCGCCTCGCTGGAGTCCCAGCGATAACAGAACCGTTTGCAACGCCGGGGGATTCGCCACGATCGCGTCGAACTTCGGCATCTTCGCGGGGTTCATCTCCCGCAGCAGACGTGAGTCGTTGGTCAGCGTGTCGCCGTGGTAAATGTCGAACTCGGTGTCGTTCACCCCGTGCAGAAGCATGTTCATGCGTGCCAGGTTGTCGGTGGTGATGTTTTTTTCCTGCCGGTTAATCGTCCTCACCACGCCGGGCCGCATAAGCTGGTGCGCAAGGTTGGTGACGGCAACCCTTCGCCTCGTATAAGCTAGCGCCCGATGTCCCGCT
>JBBQKP010000128.1:0-9632 GCA_038326995.1 Tepidisphaerales bacterium | reverse complement strand
ATCGCCTTCAAATGCAGTTGATCGATCTCTCTATCGGATGGGTCGATGGGCGCATCGATTTGAAACTGTGATCTGAGAATGTCGGCCGCACGCTGGCGAACCTTGCGGTCGGGGAAGCGAAGACTCTCGACGAGAAAATCGCGGCTTGATCTAAGTTGCTGCGGCGTCTGATCGGGATAGCGCGACGCATCATCAATCACCTTCTGCACGACGAGCCTGCTGCCCTGGGTCAGGCTGTCGAGATCGATGCGAAGCAGTGACGGAACGAGCTGCGTCGAAGCTTGCCTCAGCTCGATCGCGGCGCGGTTTCGTGAGGCGGGATCGGTGTTGCTGAGATCGGCAAGCAGGGTATCGACGAGTTGGCGTGCGGCGGGCAGGGGCTCGACGTCGTCGAAGGCGCGGTAGATGTCGCTCGGGCCGGGCGTGAGGGCCTGGCGATCGCCGAGCTGGCGCAGCATCGGGCCGACGAATTCGCGAGCGGCGCGGACGGCTTCGTTCGCGCTGCCGCTTTGCGTGGCGGCCCAGAAGTGGGGTGCGGAGAACTGATATGCGAATGCGGGGGCGACGACGTTCTGGTCCTGATCGCGTGCTTCGTCGCGTTTGATGTCGATGGAGATTGCGGCGTCTGACCTCGTGAGCGTGACGCTGGTGATCGCGCCGGTCGGCTCGACACGCTGGGCGACGATGTCGGTTCGACGCGGCGTGATGATGACGGCGCGAAGTTCAAGAACGCCCGGCACGTAGGTCTCCTCGCTGACCGCCAGCAGCCTGCCGAAATTGGCGGCGGACGTTCGGCCCGGGTTCCACACGCGGCTTTGCAGATCAAAGTGCCAGCCGAATCGCGAGTCGTTGATCTCGATCAGTACCGCGCGCCGGCCGCGAATAAGCTGTTCGACTTGCTTGGACGGATTGATTTGGAAGCGAAGATCGCGGCCGACGGATTCGAGCTGAAGGATGTCGGCGAAATCGACGGTGGCGAGGGGTTTGGTCCACAGGCCGGCGATGAGTTTGTGCCCGGGGCGCGTGAAGGCGTCGGGGCTGGTCTGTGCGAAAGAGGCCTGAGATATCGATGAAACGGCGATGACGCACAGCAATGCGGCAGGCATGCCGCAGGGGCGAAAGAAGCGAGGCATTGGGCCAAGGCGAGGTGTGGTTCGCTTCATGTCGTAATTTTCCGCCGATGATATTCCGTGCGCAAGTGGATGGCGCGAGACGACATTACGGCAAGATCATTTCGGATTCAAAGTCGGCGTCGGCGTGTGCAGCTGATTGATGAAGCGAGGCACGGAGTTTGTCGAGCGCGGCCTCGGAAAGTCGGCGAACGGACGGCGTGACCGATTCGTCGCCACCGTCGAGGCCGAATCGGCTTCGAAGGGCGGCACGGTCGCGCTCGGGCAAGACGGATAAAAGCTGCTCGACCTGCTCGCGGTCGGCGACAGACCTCATCGGCGCATCAGAGCGGAGGTCAGCGACGTCGATTTCGGTCGAATCAAAAAGCCTGCTCCGAAACGGACTGATGGATGTGAGTTGCTTCGCAGGGGCCTGTAAACCGGCCTCTGAACCAGTCACTGAAGAGGCGCGGGCAGAAGTGCGTGTGGCGTGCCGGGCGGACATTCTGCCCAGGCGAAGTTCTGGAACGCTGCGTGCGAAACCCTTCATGAGGGCGAGTGTCGCGTACGTACTGAAGCGGACACCTTTCTTCGTATCGAAACTCTCGATGGCGCGCATGAGGGTGATGTTGCCCTCGCTGACGAGTTCCATGAGATTGATGCCGGGCTGCATGTGCTTGCGTGCGACGCTGACGACCAGACGAAGGTTAGCCTGCGTGATCTGATTCTTTACTTCGCGCACGTTCATTAGTTCGGCGTCCATGCGGTCGAGATCACGCCGGAGTGCGACTTCGGGGTCGAGTTCACGCCTTGAGGTTACGAAGCGGAACTTGTGGTAATTGAACAGCAGGAACAACGCGCGTTCCTTGGCGGGCGTGAGGAGCGGAACGCGGTAGAGCTCGGCCAGGTAGGCGGGAAGGCCCTTGGGCACGCGCACGGGCTCGTGTTTGCCTGAAAGGGGGCCGGACAGCGGTCCAGACAATTCGCCCGAATTGACCATCGATTCGAGCAGATTGAGGGTGTCTGGCGTGTGATAGAGTTCGTCTTCGATGAACTTGATCCGCACGGCTGACAGTCGCTCGATTCGCTGGTCGAGTATGACGCGATAGACGGCAGAGCTCGTGCGGCAAGTCTTGTGCGCGAGCAGACGTAGCGACGTTCCCTGAGCAGCGGCGTCGGCGAGATTCTGCCTGACCTGCGTCGAGAGCTCTTCGGGTGCTCGGGCCAGGATTGCGTTCTTAGGTTGGTCCTGATCGTGCTTGCGGATCGTGTGCAGAATCGTGAGGGGCGAGCGCGAATATCGACGTGCGAGGCGGCGGGTGATTTCGCGAACGCAGCAGAGGCAATCTTCCGCGAGCCGGCGTGCATTGCGAATGATTTCATCACGCTCGAACTCGGAGACCTGAGTAAAGTTCGCCCCGCGAACGACCTGATCTGAGTTGAGGCGAACGAATCGTTCGACGCTGCTGAGGAGGAAGCCGACGCGTTTTTTGCCGTCGGTGAAGGTGAATTTCCGGCTCGCAAGGCCTCGCTTGCGCCAGCGCTGAATGGTCTTGCTGGTGACGTTGAACTTTTCGGTGACGTCGTCGATCGACAGGACGGGCTCGCGCGACTCGCTGGCCTGCAGGTCGAGGGTGGCGGAGACTTCTTCGATGAGCACGCCCAAGTCGTGCTGAAGGGCCATGCCAGTCAGCAAGTCTGGGTTGCCGGATGCGGAGTGAACGGCCTTGCGTTGAAAACCGGTGAGGCGAAAAACGATGTAATCAAGCGGATAAGTCTGCTCGGGTACGAGTTCGAGAATCAAAGTCTCGGCGGACGCGAGCTGAGACAGACGCGAAGCCGTGGGCGAGAATTCGAGCTGCCGAGCGAGGTCCGCGATGTTGTCAAGACGAAATCGATTCACCTGCGACATTATGCGCAGATTATGTACTGAGAGTCAATACATTTTAGCGAGAAATCAATCCTGTATTTCAGTCGAATCTGACGGGCGGATCAGAAAGGTATTTATAAGGCAAAAGCTTAGCCAATAAGGTCTTGGTCATACCGACAGATTAAATATCGGGCAAATCAATAATAGAGATCGCAACCGGGGTCTTCAGATGAATCTGAAGCCTCCTCAGACCACGTTGCACTTACGACCCAGACGGCGCTTGGAGTTGATGATCTTGCGGCCCGAGCGGGTGGCCATGCGGCCAAGGAAACCACACTTGCGTGCCCGTTTGACTTTGCTGATTCGACGTTCGTGATGCATTGAAATTCCTGCGTTTTGCTGCTGAGGTGTGCTGTTTTACTCGTTCACTAACCAACTGCCATTTTCGTCGCTTGCGGTCACTTACCCGGCTGCAGCACGACCTGTGCAAAGCCTTCGCGACCCTGATCGTCCTTCGCCCGAATGGAAAGGACGCGAACGACGCCGATCTCACTTCCACCATTGGCGTTGATCGACGCTCCGGCCAGACGAAGCGTGTACGTCTCGTCGGGCGAATCGGCGAGTGTATCATCCGGAAGAGCGGTTTGCCAGTCCGCGCTGCCGTTTATTGACCATTCGAGCGACTGGACCGTGCCCAGGAGGTCGGCGACGCGTAGTTTGACGACGTAATCACCGGCTTTTTCCACGCCAACTTTGTCTGCCACCGGCTGTTCTGCCGCTGGTTTTGTCTGCTTGATGTCGCCGATCACCGGACCCGTGCGGTCGATCACGACTGGATCGCTCACTCTCGTGCTGCGGCGACCCGTGCCGATGGCGTTCGCCAGGTCGTCGCTCAGTTCCACCTTCACTTCATATCGGCCTTCAGTCACAGAACGCGTATCCCATGCGTAGGTCGTTTCCTTGAAATCAGTTATGACCGGCAGCCACGGCCCGGATGGCAATAGGCGAGCGAGCACGGATGCCCGCACTTCATCGTCATTCGGATCGACCGCCTCCCACGTCACGTTCACCACGTCCGTCGGCTTGCCCGCTTCGCCCGTTGCGGGAACGGCCTGCACGGAACTGATTCGCGGCGGAAGATTCGGGGCCTGATACGCGATGGTGATCTGGTCGACGACGGGCGAAACGTCCTTGGCGGAAGTGAGCGTCAATCGATACTGAACGAATCGCGCGGCAGGGAGTTTCAGGTCGAGCGACCGCCTGGCGTCTACGTCGGGCGTCCAGTCTGACCACGCGTCGGAGTCGACGTCTTTGACGTTGCCGACGCGGGCGCTGAGTTTGATGGACGAGCCGGGCGGCAGGGCACCCTCGACGCCGAATCGGCCGATGGTGCTGATCTGTCCCGCGTCGAGCACCGGGCCGACAAACGTGCCGGTTTCGACGACGGTGTTTTGAAGGGTGTAGAGGCCAGCAGACGTTCCCGTTCCGACATAGATCACGCCCGCGGCGTCTCTGGCGATTGCAGTCACGTACTCTACATCGGGGTCGGCGATGGTGCTGGTTTCTTCAGATCGCGATAGGATTCGGACGATCTTTCCGCCCGGGCCTGTTGCGGCGATGAGAGCGGACTCGGTGATTTTGCCGTCGATTTTCCCTTCCTTGTTCTCATTGGTCGGCGGCTCGATCAGGAGGTCAATGACCATCGTCGGCTCGCGCCAGATTTCGCTGACGAATCCTTCGGGCGAGATGCGGTAAATCGCGTTGCCGTTTGCAGCAGCTTCGCCCTGCTGGGGCACCGCGGGGGTGACGGCGGCGTGCCCGGCTCCGTGGTTCGTGGGCTTGTCCGCCCCGGCATCCGGATTCGGCGCTTCGCCGGGCTGTTCTCCCGGTATTTCACCGGGTTCCGGTGACGGCTCGGGTGCGGGTTCTGGTTTGGGGAGTGGCGCGGGCTCTGGCGCCGGATTCGGTGTCGGATTGGGTCCGGGAATGGGCGTTGGATTGGGCTCGACTTCAGCCGCGCCTGGTATCGCGTGTGAAACAGCATTAGGCGCGGTCGCGGGCGGATTCGCCGGGAGGTTCAAAACGTCGGCGGCGACGGGCGCCGTCGCTGCGCCTTCATTGCCAGCCGCGGCGGTGGATGGAGATTCCGGTCGGCCCGTCGAAGTTGTCGTGGTTGCTTCGCCCGTTGTTGGAGCCTGCACTGCGGGCACCGCGGCCTGCGGTTCTGTGGGCTCGACGAGCTGGCTCGTGCCGACAAAAACATTCCCCGCAGGATCGACGACGATCGCGCCAATTTCAGTCTCGTCCGCGTCGTAAAGCACAGTGCCTTTGCCCGTCGCGGGGTCGATCCGGTAAATCAGGCCCAGCGTATCCGTGCCGACGAAAAGGTTCTTGCCGTCCGTCGCCAGCGCGAGCAGATTGTGAACGCCCGGGAACGTACGGACCAGACGTGAGGTTTTGAGCTTCAGATCGACTTCGTAAAGGTTGGCCTGCGGACCCGTTGCGACATAAAAAAGTTCGCCGACGCGAACGATGCCGTAGATGTATTGGGTGTTTGGAAGGGTGAGGAGCTCGGCGATTTTATTGTCTGCCGAGAGGACGTGCAGCTTCGCCTCCTCACCGCCACTGCCGATGACCACAGAATTTTCGGGCGCTGCGCACATCGCCATGACCGCGGCCGTCTCGCCAAGGTCTGCGACGACCGTACTCTTGTCCTTGTCCTTGTTTTTGTCTTTGTCATGCACCACGATCTTCCCGCCAAAGCTCGTTGCAAAAACGATCTGCCCGTTGGCTCTTACGATGATCGCGTCGACACTTCCCGCGGCGGCGAGCGTTTCATTCGTCAATAGCGGCGTCAACGACCTGCCCAGGCGAACCTCGCCAAAATTGGTAATCAGCACCTGCTTCGCCTCTCCCAATGCGAAGTCCTCGCTCGTGGTGTGCTTGAACTGCTGCGGCTTGACCGCAAATGCGACGTCAACCATGCCCGACACGACGCC
Source organism: Tepidisphaerales bacterium (assembly GCA_038326995.1). Taxonomy (GTDB): domain Bacteria; phylum Planctomycetota; class Phycisphaerae; order Tepidisphaerales; family Tepidisphaeraceae; genus JBBQKP01. Next base: position 3,654 of record JBBQKP010000128.1, on the reverse strand, counting down.
CGACACGACGGCCGAGATTAATGCCGCCCGGGTGAAGTAAAAGCGCTTCGGATTGGTTGTGCGTGTCATTCGATTTCGGCTCGGATTCATTGCTGTTCCTGTTGATTCGATTCTAAAAAAACATCCATACAAGCGTCGAGACAAGCTTCGAGACAAGCGTCGACTAACGATATCAGTTGTTTCGCTACGGCCTTTTCGCCTTGCGATCAACCACGATCACAATCTCACTCTGCCCCGAGACGATCATATCCGTGGCGATCACGCTCGAAAAACTTTGCATGGTGGGCTTGAGGTCCGGATTCTTCAGACTCGACAAACGCGAGCGAATGGATGCGGGCAGGCCCGGCAGACTCGTCCTGCCGATCGCTATGTCAGCGCGGGGCGTTTCTGGGGTGAGTCGAATGTAGACGGCGTCGTTGCGCTTGCCTGAAAACTCGGTGATGATCGCAGCGACTTCGTCGGGACTCGTCGCGTCAAACTTCTGCGGGCTTGTGGAAAATTCTGTTTGCGTGTGGGTTTGTGCGTCGCTGACGAAGAGCGTGTATTTCCCATCGGCGAGATCGGCCGGCAATGCGAAGATCGCGGGGATGGTCGCGTCTGATGATCGAAACTTGCGAATATTCAGGCGAAGCGCGACGTCCTCGCCCGGGCGGTAAGTTGTTCGATCGCTCGACACGCCGCGCAGCTCGGCCACGCGGATGCCCGAACTCAGCGTCGCGTCGATCACGATCGACCGCGGCACACGCCGACCGAACGGGTTCTCGCTCATCGCCAGGATCGGCCCGGCCACCTGCCTCAAGAGCCCTTCGCCCTCCAGGCTCGATTGCGTATTGCTGAACTCGATGACGCGCGGCGCTTCTTTTGATTCCAGGCTCAGGCCGAACTGCATGGAGACTTTGTAGTCGAGCGTGTGCAGCGGCGGGAGATTGTTCCGCTGCATGGCAGAACTCATCACCGCCATCGCCGCCAGACGGGGCAAGAGCTGGGGGTGGGGTGCGAGTTGATAGTTGAACGTGCGTGCCGAGCCGTCGATTTTGTTGGTGAAGTTGACCTTAAGCGGCACCATCGGCGCGATAGGACCGACATCGCCCGCGATGCCGAAGGTCGAATCCATATCGAGCGTGCCGATGACTTTTCCCGTCGAGCCGAGTTTGAAGCTGGAGCTGTTGGTGGCGATGATCGTCGCGATCGTGCCCGTGGCCATGGGCAATCGTACCGGGCCGTCGCCGTTGAACGGGTGGCCGAAGCCGTAAACACGTGTGGGCTGGCCGTTTTTGGCGGGGATGACTTCAGTGACGGTGCCGACGGCGGCGGCGTCGAGATCGCCGGTGATCATCGGCGCGATCAGCGTCCCGCCGGGCTCAAAATGATCGGGTGCTTCGATCAACTTCCCGCCCGACAAAATTCCGCCGGACATCATGCCGCCAGATAGAGTTCCACCAGATCGATTTCCCCCTGACATCGGCATCAGCCCCGCATCACGAAACGAGTCAGCCAGTTCGCCGAATTCATTCACTCGCATGGACAGTGCGAGCGGGATCGACAATCGCTTCAGGCCGTGGCGGTCTGTGTCGGTTGTTGATTTATAATTCCCGGCCGCGCGGATCGAACCCGCGCCGCTGAAAAAATCGCGAAGCGATACGCCCCGGTTTCGCGAAAGACTTTCCAGCACGTTGGCATCTGCCAAAGACCATGTCGCTTGAACCACGGCGTCGCCTGCCGCATCCGTGCCGCCTCCGGTGTCGAATCCTGCAACCTCCGCGACGGGTTCCAGGCCCAGCATGTTCTCGATCGGCTGCACGCCCGCGACGGGGTCTTTCTGCTGATCCCAGCCGTAAGCGAACGCGCCGATCATGCGGTCCTTACCCGCAGCATCGGTCAGAAAAATCGGCGAGCCGCTCATTCCCTCGACGGGCCCTGTGTGGGCGATGTAATCGTCGATGCAGTTGATGAGGATGACGTCTTGGCCCGGGCCGAAGCTGTTGCGAATGATCGCGATCACTTCGACGTTGAACTTTTTCACTTCCGAGCCTGCATAGACCGTGAGTCCGTATCCCTTCATGCCGGGTCTGACTTCGGCGATACCCATGTGCCTTGCGGGATCAAATCGCGTGACGCGTGTTGGCGCAGTTGTCGGCTGATTAGATTCCGGTTTTAAAATCGTTGGTTTTAAGTTCATTTGCGCAGAAGCGACACCCGCGTGGAGCAGGAACCCTGCTGTGCACAGGCCGAGCAGATTGACGGATCGGAGCAAACGTGGTGGTGGCATGGAATCTCGCACGTACGTGTTGTACGACGATGGGGCGCAGAATCCAATAGTTTCCCCTTGTTTTTTGCGTGAAACTTTAGCAGATGAGAGCACGAGACCGTTTCGCCGCAGGCGCACGCCTGCGTGCACGTTGGGCGACTCATGGCAGCGTAATTCCAGATTTGGGTTCGACGTTCGACGGATGATTTCTGGCCCGTCCCGCAGGACACATAACTCGCTTTTGTATCAATCGATTGGAAAATTTTTTCCGCATAATCTCGGGAACGATTTCGCATGGAGAGAAAAAAAATCGGCAAGATGACGAGCAAAATCGTGTGGAAGGATGGGTAAATCTTGACGATCGCGTCGCGTCGGTTAGGGTGTCCAGAGAAGCAAAGTTGCGACGCAGCCCCGTGGCGGGCTGGAGCCTTTGACAACCCTTTTTTGGAACCGAGGTCAAGGATGGCCAGGCGAAAAAAGAAATCGATGGCGCTGTTTGAGGTGATCAACGCCGGTCACGCCATTGGCCTGCATCCAAACCGGACGCGGTCCGCGGGCCCGCTTCCCAATCCCGAGCCCTGGTACAAGGGCCTCATCCCGCGAAAGCAAAAGCCCATCGAGCCCGTGTCGGCCGCTGACGAACTCGCCCGCTTGCGCGAAGAGCTAGGCGGACGATCGGCCTCATCGCGCGACATTGCTCCAAGCAGTACTGCAACAGCTGATACCGATTCGCCGATTGATTCCTCGTCCATCGACGAATATTCGACTTACGCCACATCAAATTCACCGGCATCAAATTCACCGGCATCAAGTTTACCGGCATCGAGTTCGGCCGCTTCGTCGCGCACGTCAACGTCGCTTCGTATGACGCCCGTCAAATCAGCCAAAGCTGTGTCAAACTCTATCAAAGAGCGAGCCGGCCCCTCGCTCTCGACCCGGCTCGGCACGATCCTCCAACTCGCGCTCGAACGCGTCGAGACTCGCCTTCGACGCCCGGCCGTCACGGCGAGTTCGACGAGCTCGACCACCGTAGCCGCGCCGTTCGAACAGCCGCTCATCGCCGCTAATCTTGACCAAGCTGCCAACACACTCATCGATGCGGACGTATCGCCCGACCTCCTTCCAAACGCCAGTCCTTATCTCGTAGAACGCGTGATGATCAAAGCGATCGATGACTCACACGAGCTTGGTCAGAGTCACTCGGCGTTCGCCGAAGCGGAACCAATTCACGCCATCTCTGATCAAGCCCTCGATACCGTTCTTGAGACGTCGACCGAGTCGCCGCCAAAACAGCGCGAGTCGACTGTATCGGTTGCCGCGTTATTCGCCGCCCGCGTGTTTCCCAAGGCCTGGGCGAGCCGCACCGCACGAACTGTCCCCGTCGCGAGCGTGGAGCACGATTCATC
>JBBQKP010000127.1:0-9694 GCA_038326995.1 Tepidisphaerales bacterium | reverse complement strand
TCTCCTGCTGCTCTCCACCCTGCCTCGCGGCAACGCAGTTGCAGTCGATCACGGGCCGGAGAACGTGTGCCCGGAGAGGACTTGCACCTCTCAATGGTGTCGCGCTTTCAGGCGCACTAGCCGCCAGCTTGCTGGTGCTTGCTGTGCAATTCGAGTCCGTTAAAGCGCCAGCAAGCTGGCGGCTACTCGTTGGAAAGAGATGTTTTTTCTAAGGTTCGCACAACCGGTTTAAACTTACCGTTGCTTAAACTGGCGAATGAACTGTTCCGTATTCGTTTTGTTGAAAACCGTCGATTCGTCCGTGTCATCGAAAACATCAATCACTCTAAGGTTGAGATGTGACAGAACACTCACCGTAACTCACTTTCTTCGGCGCGGCTTCTGACTTCCAACGCCGCACGTCGCACACGTTCCGCGGACCGTCACTTCCTGATCGCGCACCGCATAGCCCGGCTTGAGCAGCCCGGAAAGGGCCAGTGCGTTTTCAACCTTCATGTCGGGCAGGCATTCGATTTTCCCGCAGCCGTCGCAGAAAAAATGTGCGTGGGCGTGTGCACTGCCAGTGGGGTTGGCGTTGTCGTCGGGTGTGCTGTGCTGGCCGAGTTCGTAGAGCCAGCTTCGGTCGTCGCCGCGAACGCGCTGGGCCATCCCCTTTTCGACCAGCGTATTGAGCGTGCGATAAACCGTCACAACATCGGTGTCCGCAGGAAGGGATTCGAGAACTTCCTGAACAGACATCGGCCCTCGTGCGCTTGTCTGTGCTGCGACCAAAGCGTCGAGCACGCCCGCACGAACCGGCGTCCTTCGCAAGCCTGCGGCGTTGAGTATCGCTTTTGTGTCTGTCTTCTGGATCACAATTATTATCATAGCGCCGGGCCGGGCGATTGGCGATAGCCGTCGCGAATGGTGGGCGAGTTTACGCAAAAGACCATGTGTGAACCTTTCGCTTGCTGATTCACCTCTGCCCTCTTAATCTTTGTTGTCCGGCACCACCGTGCGGACACCATGATCGCGATCCTCAGTGACATTCACGGAAACCTCGAAGCCCTCACCAGCGTTCTTGCCGTCATCGACGAGCGGGCGGCGAAGTCTCCGAGTCCGCTTGAAATCATCTGCCTCGGCGACGTCATCGGCTATGGCCCCAATCCACTGGAGTGCTTGGATATTGTGATGGACAGGTGCTCTATCGCGCTGATGGGCAACCACGATTTCGCGGTCTTTTACGAGCCCTATAGTTTCAACATGCCCGCCGAGCAGGCGAGCTTCTGGACGCGTCAGCAGTTCGAGAACGAGCCCGACATTCAGAAGCGATCACGTCGGTGGCGCTATCTGGCGAACATGCCGTTCATTCACAATCGGCCTGGACTTAAAGCCGCACACGCGAGCCCGCGTCGGCCGATCAATGAGTACATTTTTCCCGACGACATCTACACGAACGCGCCGAAATTCATTTCGATGTTCGAGGTCGTCGAGCGTGTCTGCTTCGTCGGCCATACGCACGTGCCGGGCGCGTTCCTCGAAGGCCCGGATTTTTATAGCCCGGTCGAACTCGACGGCAAGCTCGAACTCGCGCGCGAGAAGGCGATCATCAACGTCGGCTCCGTCGGCCAGCCTCGCGACCGCGACCCGCGATCCAGCTTCGTGCTCATGGAAGGCGACACCATCGAGTTCGTCCGCGTAGAATACGATCTCGAAACCACGATCGCCAAGATCGAGAAAGTCGATATGCTCGACGACTTCCTTCGCGCAAGGCTTCGGGATGGCAAATAGTTCCGCGATTTTGCCGGTGCGACAGATAGCGCAACTGGGCGATTCGATCTGACCTCTATCGACTTTCGACTGCTGAACATCGACCATTCGTTACCGATTCTCTTAACTGACCACTCCCCACTCTCCACTGCTCCCCGACATGGACTTCAAAAAAGTACTCCCCTTCATGCTCCTTGCCATGGCACTCATCGTGTTCTGGCCGCCTTTGATGGAGTACGTCGCCAGAAAAAACAACTGGAAGCTGCCTAACGAAAGGCCGACGACGCAGATGTCGTCCGCGACGCAGCCCGTCATCGACGCATCTGGCAATCCGACAAGCGGCGTTTCAGCACCGCCTAATTCTTCATCGCCAAATTCTCCATCGACTGGTGCGGCTTCGACCTCACCGGGCGTCGCGCTTCCCAGTCGAGATGCGAGCACGCTTCCCGCGGCAGTCTCCGGTGCGTACACAATCTTGAACCAGGTCGGTGCAGAGCAAACGACCGAACAAACGACGGAATTGGGCCTGACCGCAATCGATTCACTGGAATACAAAGAACGAAAAGAATCACCATGGGCGATGCGCCTCTCGCTCAGCAATGTCGGTGCGGCCATCTCTCAAGTCAGCCTTTCCGATTACCGCAACAATCTTCGTGAGAAATCGCCCTACACCTTCGCCACCGGTGAGAAGGGGTTCATCGAACTTACGCGACCGATGGCGACGCGTGCACTGATCATCGACGGCACGCGGATCGATCTCACCAACGCGCGTTGGACGATCGCACAAACTTCACTCGACGCTGGCGCTCAGAGGCAGTTCGTCCGGTATGAACTGAACATCGCAAGGGACAACATCCCGGCGATTCGCATCAGCAAGACCTACGCCCTCTTTAGTCGTGCGGCCAAGCCCGCCGAGGGCACCGTCGAAGGGACCGTTGAAGGCCCGCTCGGTTACGAGCCCGTCGCCGGCCATGTGATCGAAAACCTCACCGCCAATCCGATCTCCGTCGCCCTCATCACCAACGGCCCGAACTGCCCGCCTGCCGAGTCCGAGCGCATGCCCGACCGCCAGATTATCAGCGGCCACGACATGGGCACCGGCCGAGTTCGCATCGAACACAAGTACACCGACTCCATCACCGAGACGCCCTGGGAGCTGACCAAACACCCCAACGACTATCCCTTCGTCTGGATTTGCGGCGCGACTGTCTATTTCAACGCCATCATCCGACCGGAGCCCATCGCCCCGGCTGTCCATCCGGAATACATCGAATCCGTGCGGGCTGTTTCGATCACGCCGCTGGTCTACGGCGCAGAACGCGCCATCGGCACGGCCATACAGACCAAGCCCTTCATCATCGAAAGCGGCGAGTCGCTCGACCTCAACTTCCGAATGTACTTCGGCCCGCGTAAGCGCGAGGTGCTTACCAACAACTACTTCGCGAAACCTTTCGTCGAATATGCCGCTTCGCTGGTCATCGCGGCCTGGCCTTGCGGCATCTGCACCTTCGGCTGGCTTATCGATATTCTGTTCTCCGTCCTGAAGGCTTTTCACTTCGTCCTTCGTGACTGGGGCCTGGCCATCATCGCGCTGGTCGTGCTCGTCCGCACACTGTTACACCCCATCACAAAACGCAGTCAGCTTTCGATGATGAAAATGGGCAAGATGGGCCCGGAAGTCGAGCGACTTAAGAAGAAGTTCGCCGACGATAAGGACGGCCTGAACAAGGCCATGATTCAGTTCTACAAGCAGCAAGGTGCGGCTCCCATCCTGGGCTGTCTGCCCATGTTCCTTCAGATGCCCATCTGGATCGCACTCTGGCAAGCCTTGCAGACCACGTTCGACCTCAGGCACGCCCCCGCGTTCTACGGCCTGACGTGGATCAACGATCTTTCAAAGCCCGATCACCTCATCGACTTCGCAGACTACGGATGGCGGACGCTTCACGTCCCGCTTTTGCCCTTCACCACCATCAGCGGACTCAACATCCTTCCGCTTCTGATGGGCGTGATCATGTATTACCAGATCAAGATTCAGCCCAAGCCGGTTTCGATGACGCCCGAGCAGGCGCAGCAGCAGAAGATCGTGCAAATCATGATGATCTTCATGATGCCGGTCTTCCTCTACGGCTCGCCCAGCGGCCTGACGCTTTACATCATCACCAGCACGTTACTGGGCATTTTCGAGACGAAAATTGTTCGCAGGCAGTACGAGGCACAGGAAGCCGAGGCCGCGAAATTCCAGATCGTCGAAGGCGAAGTCGTCACCGCCGCTGCCGCGTCTCGTCCAGCGTCTTTGGGCACTCCGGTCAATCGCCCGGCGGAGAAGAAAGTTCGCCCGACGGGCAAGATCGCGGGCATCTTCTTCGACTTGAATCAGAGGGCCGAGGACATGCGAGACAAACTCGAGAAGCAGCAGAACATCACCGGTAAATCAGGCCAGAAACCCAAGAAGAAAAAATAGCCCGCTCAGGATTTCGCAGGTAACCCGCTGGTTTCGTCGCAGAAGCGAATCACATGACCGTCGGGATCGCGCACGTGCATTTCCGCCAGTCCCCACGGAAAGATTTTTGGCTCGTCGATGACGATGCCGAACTTTGCCGCGCTCTTTTTCAACTCGGCGTGCAACGTGCTTAGATGACTCACGAAGATCGCGGCCGAGGTGGTCGGCGGCATTGTCGCGCTATTCGGGCTCGGGTCATAGGTCAGGAAAAGCTTTACCGCGCCGCGCCTCATGCTCACGTGCGTTTTGGTCAGCCGATCAAACGGCCAGAGCCACTCCGATCGAAACCCCAGCACGTCCTGATAAAACTGCAGCGATCGCGCCATGTCGCTTACGCGGATCGATGGCACAGCATCAAGAAAGTCCGGCAAGTTCGCTTTACTGCTTGAATCCACACCCCGATCATACAACGCGATCAACGTCGAAAGACAAACCCCTATCACCATCTTATTTGAAGCGGTAATGAAAACGGGGTGGTCGTATTGGTTCTAACGACTAACTGCGAGGTCTGGCCTTGAAGCGATCACGAAAAACCGCATGCTCGATCCGATGAACGACCTGCCCACGAACGCCGCCGCCGACGAAATTTTTGTGCTCGAGTTCGACGGCGCGAGTCGGGGAAATCCCGGGCCGGCCGGCGCGGGGTTTGCCATTCGTGCCAAGGACGGAACGGTCCTGTGCACTGGAGGTGAATATCACACGTCGGCGACGAATAATTTTGCGGAGTATCGCGCACTCATCGCCGGGCTCACGAAAGCCGTCGAACTGAAAATACAAAAGCTGGACGTCCGCGGCGACTCACAACTGGTTATCCGGCAAATGTCGGGCCAGTACAAAGTGCGTCACCCCAACATCATTCCGCTTTACAAAATTGCGTCCGACCTCGCGAGAAAATTTTCGCACATTACCTACCACCATCTGTATCGCGAAAGCAACACGCTTGCCGACAAGCTCTCGAACATCGCCATCAACAAAAAGGGCAATCAGGATGCGCTGTCGGACGTGCTGGAATAGCGAACGAATCAAAACCCACACGAGCGGCCGGACTGGATTGCATGGCCGCTGGCGTTTACGATCATCGATCCTAACTCGCGGAGGCCAACAATCGTGAAACGAACAATTTCTTCCCGCCTGATTCTTCAATCAATTTTCATCAGCGCATGCCTTACCGCTACCGCAATTGCGGATGTTGTGGTCTGGCGTAACACCGACGGCAGGCCCGGCAATGAGTTCAAGGATGTTCGCATCCTTCGCGTTCAGGACGGCGCGCTCGTGTATCTGTCGGGCGGAAATGAACGCGCGCGAGAAATTGATCGCGTGTATCGCATCACCTTGAATGACGACCCGACACTCAATGATGCCGAGACTGCGTTCATCGAAGGCAAGTTCGCACAGGCCGTCGACAACTATCAAAGAGTCGTGCGCGGCCAACAGGAGTGGAAACGAAAATATGCGCTGCCGCGTCTGTTGCAGTCGGCCCAACAGAGCGGCCGATTCGATGCGGCGGTGACGGCTTATCTGATGCTGCTCCGCACCGAAGGCCTCGAGAAGGCGGGGGCCAAACCCGAGATCGCCGCCGGTGTGGGTCCGGGAATGCTCGATGCCGCCGCGAAGGAACTCGACCAGACGATCACTCAATTGCCTCAGAGCGACGCACTCAAGCAGCCGCTGCTATCGTTACTCCTTGACGTTCAGCGCAGTCGAAACGACGCCCAGGGCGTCTCGCGAACGCTCGACCAGCTCCTGCAACTCGTCGGCCCGAACCAGGCTGACCCCGCCAACGCAGACCCGGCGATGCAGGCTTTGATCGCACAGGTCAGACTCGATCAGGCCCAGGTCGCGCTCGATAAAAAGGACTTCGCGCAGGTGGAGAAACTACTGACGGACGTAAGCCCGCTTCTGGGCGAGCCACAGCAGCAGATTAAGGCGCTGGATCTTCGCGCCCGCGCAGCCGAGCTTCAGGCCGGCACGGACGAGAAAAAGCTCACGGACGCGGCGCTGGCGTATCTGCGGATCGTAGCGCACTTCACCGCTGAGGATGAGCGACCCGCACGCGATGCCGCGACTCTGAGCGCGGCCGGTTGCCTGGAACGCGCGGGCGACCTCGAATCTGCGCAGACTTTGCTCAAACAACTACTGGCCGAAACACCCGAATCCTCACAGGCCGCCGCCGCCAAGATTCGTCTGGCAGCGATCGAGGCAAAGATCAAACCGAAATAATCAGTTGAATGATTTTCTCTCCACGATTTTAGAAACTCAGTCGAAATAAACGCATTCAATCATTAAGCCAAGTCGCATCACACTTCACACGCTCCTCTCCAACGAACACTCTCCATGGCCAACCTTTTCCGCACACAAAGCAAGCCGGTTATCATCGTTCTGGGCGGCATCCTGGTGTTCGCCTTTCTCTTGCCCAGTACCGGGCTCGATCACCTGATGACCGGATCGAACGCTACGCTCGGTACCATCAACGGCGAAGATGTTAAAATGGAACAGGCACGCCGCGCACAAGGTAACCTGGCGACACTCAATACGCTGGTCGTGCAGCAGCGAACGTCCGACCAAACCGGCAGGCCCGTCACCTACTCGCAGTCTCTGCCCGAGGCGATATTATTCGGCCAGCGAGATCCGAACGAGCCACTGGGTGCGCGCGAACAAAAAGTCATCACCCGTTTCTTTGAAGACCCCGTCGCTTACCACTTGCTTATACAAGAAGCCAGGAATGCCGGCGTGTTGATCGGTGCGTCAGAGGTCGAGACCTACCTCGCCGATCCATCGATCATGCTCCAGACCAGTAATGCCAGCGGCCAGCGCGTACTCCTCGCTCCGCTTGACGAATCCGTCCCCGAGGGCAGACGCAGCGCGCTGAGGTTCGCCCTTGCCGAGATTCTTTCCGTCCAAAAACTGCGCGACCTTCAGACGCGATTCGACCGCACGTCGGCCCCTTCGGTCGAACTTAAGCTCGCCCGCCTGTCGCACACGCTTTCACTCGACGTGATCGAATTTAAATCGCCCTCAGGCACCGACGTGCCGCAGCCGAGCGATGCAGATATAAGCGAACATTTTGCGAAGTATCAAGACGTGCTTTTTGGCACTGTGACGGACGAAAATCCGTTCGGCTTCGGCTACAAGACGCCCGACCTCGTGAAGCTACAGTTCATTGCCGTTCCGCAGGCGGCGATCCGCGAAAGCGTTCGTCAAACCAAAACCCCCGCCGACTGGGCGGTGGACGCGTATGTTTTCTACCAGCAGAACCCGCAGGAATTTCTCGCTCCGCCAACCACTCAGCCGACGACACTGGCGACAACTCAGCCGACGACACAAGAGGCGGAGGCGAACAAAAACCCCCTCCCCTTCGATGCTGTAAAAGACAAGGTCGTTGAACGCGTGATTGCTCTGGTCGTAGACCAACAGACAAGACAAATCGTGGAGCGCGTTCGAAACATGTTGCGTGCCGATTACGACCGCTATCAGGGGGCGACCTTGGCGAGTCAGCCCGTGCCGGGCAATAAGTTCGGCGTTGATCTGAAGTCGCCGCAGTACATCGAAAAGGTCGCGCAGGAGATTCAGCAGCAGTTCAAGATTCTTCCGCGCACTTTTGCTTCCGACAAGCTGCTCTCACGCGAGGAACTCTCCGCCAGCCAGGATCTTTCCGGCACCGCGATCGCCGACGATTTGTTCTTTAATCTTGCACCTTTTGTCAGTGAAGATCTCCGGCCCTCGCGCGGCGACGCTCTCTTGAACGTGCTGCAGCCAGCTCGTGCGATGCGAATCATCTCGAGCGACGAGATCATCGTAGCCCGCGTGATTGATGCGCAGGCTTCCCGCGCCGCCGACGATCTCGCGAGCGTTCGCGACCGCGTCGCCGCCGACCTTGTTCGGGCGCGTCTTCTTGCAAAGGCAAAAGAAAACGCACAGGCGTTTCTGCTGAAAATGGGCGAAGCGAATTTCGCCTCCGACGCGAGTTTTCCGGCATTTCGAACCAGCACTTTAGACATGGGATCTGCGAACATGACGTCACCCGTCCTGTCGCGACTGGGCGAAGTTCAGTTCTTACTCAACGCGTTCGAAGTGTTCGCCTCGGGTCAGACACAAACCGGAGTGATCGAAGTTGCCGCCGCCGACCGTGTGTATGCGGCGAAGCTGGTCGCACGCTCGTCTAGGTTTCCCTCGCCTGACCTGGGTGAGGCATTGCGATTATCCGTTCGCGAAAGCATGGACAGATCACTTGCCCGTGGAATCGACCCGCTCACCGATAACTTCCTTTTTGATTCGCTGCAGGTCGAATGGTTTGACGTAGCGAACATCGAGACGCGGCTCGGGTTCGTGTCATCGAATCCGAAAAAGTAACACGCCCATAAGTTCGGCGATCGTGGATTCACTTATCGAAATGCTCGACGATGTTCTTGGCGATCAGCGTCAGCACGGCCAGGGCGACCAGCACCGACGCACAAGCGAACGCGGCAACAAAGTTGTACTCGTTGTAGAGAATCTCGACGTGCAGGGGCAAGGTGTTGGTCTGGCCGCGAATGTGGCCCGAAACGACACTGACGGCGCCGAATTCGCCCATCGCGCGGGCGTTACACAGGATGACGCCGTAAAAAAGTGCCCACTTCACCTGAGGCAAAGTGACGAACCAGAATGTCTGAAGGCCCGTCGCGCCCATCACCGCGGAAACCTCTTCGAGTTCGCGGCCCTGCTGCTGCATGATCGGAATGAGCTGCCTTGCGACATACGGGAAAGTCACGAACAGCGTCGCCAGCACGATGCCCGGGACGGCGAAGATGATCTGCATATCGCGCGAAATCAGCCACGACCCCAGATAGCTCTGCGCGCCAAAGAGCAGCACGTAAATCAGCCCGCTGATGACGGGCGAAACCGCGAGCGGTAATTCGATCAGGCTGATGAGAAGCGTCTTGCCAGTAAAATCGAATTTGGCGATCGCCCACGAAGCAGTGAGTCCGAAGATGAGATTGAGCGGCACGGAAATCGCCGCCACCATCAGCGTGAGTTTCATGGCGCTGATCGCGTCGGGCTCGACGACGGCGGCGGCGTAGGCGTCCCAGCCCGAGTCGAGCGCCTGGGTCAATATCAGCACCAATGGCAAAACGAGCATGATGACAACGACGGCGACGGCCGCGAGTGTCAGAACGATCTGCAACGGGCCGGGGAATTTTCTCGCGCGTGGAAACGGCCGTGGGCCGGGCGCAGTTGACATCATCATGATTGGCCTGCCATTTTCCGCGCGGCCGCACCCAGCAGATTTCCCGCCAGGAGAAGCGTGAGCGAAATGACGAGCATCGCCAAGGCGATGACAGTCGCGCCGGCGTAATCAAACTCTTCGAGGCGGGTGACGATCAATAGCGGCGCGATCTCGCCGACGAACGGCTTGTTGCTCGAGATGAAGACGACCGAGCCGTATTCACCAAAGCCACGTCCCGC
>JBBQKP010000126.1:0-9698 GCA_038326995.1 Tepidisphaerales bacterium | reverse complement strand
CTGCTGCGCGAGTAGACAAAGCGAAAGCGCCTCTTCAATTGACAGCTCCGTCGGACGAAGAAAAAAGTTTCTGCTGATAACGTACCCGTTTCGCTCCTTATCGAAATCGATCGGCACGCCCGCGTCGCGTAACACTTTTATGTCACGATAAAACGTCCGCTCCTCCAGGCCCAGCTCCTGAGTGAGCCTCGCCGGAGTGAAGGTCGTGTCACCCTGCACCAGCGTGATGATCTGCAGCAATCTATGAATTCGCTTTGTGTAATCGATCATTGAAATTCCCTAAACACTTCACTCGTGAACCGCAATAGGACCGGGCGTACCATATCAACCCTGCCGCGCGCATCCAACCCGAAGCGCGTGTGCGAAGCGCCCTCTTCTAAAAAAGCGTTCGGAGTCTTGGCGATCACTGACACACCGCTGTCACCGACGTTCGTAGACTGCATTGAATGAACAACCAAATCACCGACCTGACCCTCATTCTCGACCGCTCTGGCTCGATGGAATCCGTGCGTGAAGCACTCGAAGAAAGCCTTGGTTCGCTTTTGAAAAAGCAATCGCAAGAGCCGGGCAAATTGCTGGTTTCGCTCGTGCGGTTTGACGATGTTGCTGAGAGCGTGTTTGTGGCGATCGACGTCGCGGGCGTCAGGCCGATCAAGATTCACCCACGCAACAGCACCGCCCTGCTCGACGCCGTCGGCTCGACCATCGACGCGACGGGAAAGCGACTGGCGGGGCTCTCCGAGGCCGATCGCCCCGGCTGCGTCATCGTCGTCGTTATTACCGACGGCATGGAGAACTCCAGCAAAAAGTTCGACTGGGCACAGGTTCAGCAGCGCATTCGCCAACAGACCGACCAGTATCAGTGGCAGTTCATTTTTCTCGGTGCCAACATCGACGCCATCGCCACCGCGGGTCTGCTCGGCATCAATGCCGGCGACGCACTGGATGTCGCCAGCGACGACCAAGGCACGGCCGATGCCGTCGAATCGCTCAGCAAGGGCGTCAAGCGAAAACGCGACTACATGCTCTTGTACGCGTCCGGCCCGACCCCGGCATCGTTCGACAATTCCGACCGCGAACAACAGCGCCGCAAACCACGGGCGCGTTGATGCTTCGTCAATTGAAAGGTCGTCTCAAACTGGTTCAACAGTCAGCCGCAGGCCGACGGCTTTGGCGACGGCGGCGAGCGTGGAGAAGCGTGAATTGCCTTTGCCCGATAGCGAGCGGCGCAGGCTTTCTCGCTCGATGCCAGCTTTCCGCGCGACCATCGCGAATCCGCTGCGTGCCTCGGCCACACGCCTGAGTGCGATCAGCAACACACGCGGTTCATCCGAATCGTCCATGGCGGCTTTGAGGTATTCCATCGCGAAGTCGGCGTCGTCGCGAAGACGCTGAATGACTTTTTTGTCATGTGAGACTTGTCTTGAATCCGCTTTTGTTTTCATGGTCTGTGCCCTCTGGGTCACTGCCCGCTGCTCTAAATTTGACCCAATCGAAGCGACCGATGCAAGCAAGGATGTGAGAAACTGTGGCACATGTTCTTGCGGGCACACGCTCGACTGCGGCGCAGAACCATCATGTGCCCGGCCGGAAGAGCTGCGAGAGCACGCCCTTGATCAGCCGCGAGAGGCGCGGGTGTGTGCGCGGGTCGGCCTTATCCAATCCACGCGCGACCGACCCGTACTCGGTAATGACCCTTTCTCGTAGCGACTCGAGCTCCTCGTCATCACTGCTGGCGAACTGGTCCTCGACCCACGCGTCGAGCTCGGCCTGGCGATTCGCCTCGGCGTCGTGCTTCTCTGCGAGGGCGCGCTTGTGCTCGACGGCGGCGAGAGACTGGGTCTGGTTCTCCAACTGCTTCGCGGTGGCTTCGTGAATCGAATACGGAACCAGAATGGCCTTGACGAGCCAGCCTGCGGTTTTGCGAGGCTGGCCGGGAAGCTTATTGCGAACATCAAAATCAAGAAGGCGCGACCGGATGAGTTCTGGATCGGCCGAGGTGAGAATTGTTTCCAGAAGCGGCGAGCCCACGCCGCGGCGAGTGAGTTCCAATTCCAGTTGATCGACTAAATCATCAGCAGCAACTCTATTACTGTTCTTACTGGTTCTTATCTTCTTATTAATCGTGTCATCGGCGACTACATTCCCGGGTGATCGACGGGCAGAGGGTATGGCCGGGCGCGACGATGGGGTCGGGTCGTGGGAGACTTTACGGATGGGTTGCGGGCGACCATAGGGAGGGGTCGTGGGAGACCCCTCCCTATGGTTGATAGTGGTTTCAGTTTCCGTATGAATGGGGTCGCCGTTGCGATAAAGCAGCTTTCGCCGCGCGGGATCGAGGTCGGCGATGTGATCGGCCGCGGGGATGGCGGGCACGGTCAATTGGTACTGCTTGGGCGCGTTGGGGGCTTCGCCGCCTTTGAAATAACGTTGACGGCGGATCGTTCGGACCAGATCAAGTGCCGACATCTCGGCCATGGCGCGCTTGACGCTTTCAACACTCACGCCCGCGTACCTGGCGATGCCGGTATAACCGAGGCCGGTGTAGGTTCCCGTGTAACCTACACCCCGTCCGTCAGGGCCGGCATTGATCATGAAGCCGTTGCTGTAGTCGGCGCGCCATTCGAGGATTTTGTAAACCGCTTTTGCGGCCGGGGAAAGGTGAGCGAAGTAGCCCCATTCGTAGACGCGATTGAACCCGCTGTGCCAACCGCCGGGGATGGCGCTGCGGTCGCCGACGGTGACGTTGACGGGTGTGCCCTGGGGCACTTTCAGGATGTGTGTGTCGGTTTCCGGTTTGGAAGCTTCGCGCGGTTTGGCTTCATTGAATCTTGAAGCGTGCGGGGTGGACTTGCCGATAACTCTTGAAGCTGAGGAGCTCGGAGACTGTGCAGGGTCTGATTTTTGCCTCATCACGTTGGCCTCCATGCCGGTTGCGCCTGTTCCACAGGCAGTGTAGCGATGCGCAACTGAAGCGCATAGCACGCGGATGATATACAACAGGTAGTGGTGAGCAATGTTTCGCGCATTCGCGTTAGCCGACCCTTCACTGCTGATCGGCATTAGCGTACACTCGATCGGTATATGCGATCAAGGCGCGGAAGCGATTTACCTTCGATATTGCTCGGGCGTGCACGTGCGGCGGTTTTGCGTGTTTTGCTTGCGGACCTGAATCAGTCGATCCATATGCGGGAGATCGCCCGAAGATCGGGGCTTGCGGTGGCGACGGTGCAGCGTGAGCTAAAAATTCTGGTCGGGGTCGGGCTGGTCGAGCGGACCAGGCAATTGCAGCAGGTGCTCTACCGCCCTGCCGCTTCGTCGGAGGCGATCGCGCCGCTTCGGATACTTTTGCAATTGGATGGCGACCCGATGCGGGATTTGGCGTCCGCGCTGGCGAACTTCGGACCGCGCGTGCGGCTGGCGTTTGCGATCGACGCCGATGCGAACGGGTTTACGCTGATCGTGGTCGGCGAGGCGCGGTTCGAGGAGCTCTTTGCGATCGTGACGCCGATCGAAACGCAGCACGGAAAGACCATTCGACTGCTCGCATTCACGAGTGAAGGCTTCGAGAGCCAGCGCGGCCGATTCGATCTAAAACAGGCGCGGATGATCGTCGGAGAATTGGCAGCAACATAAGACGCGAGCGATTTGTAACGTCGGAAACTTAGACTGCTTGATGTGTTTGGTCGCACAAACGACTCGACGGTTTTCAACGAAAAAAGATGCGAGTCTGTCAGCTTGAACCAGTTGTGTGAGCAATTGAAAGTGCATCGCTTTCCAAAGAGTAGTCGCCAGCTTGCTGGCGCTTCGATGGACTCAACCTGAACAACAACCACCAGCAAGCTGGCGGCTTCACGGGATTGAGTGTGCTTGAGTCGACAGATCAACAAGACGAGCACTGGTGAGACACGAGTACCACCAGCAGTCTTCAGCAGTAACCCGCAAATTTTTAACCTGAAAAAGCACGAGCGCGACGCCTTGATGACGTCGCGCTCGTGTAGTTGTTGAGCTGACCACTCGCCTCAGGCTGCGTCGGCGAGCAGTTGATCGACGGCGCGCATGATGAGGTCGTTGAGGGTTTTCGGCTGGCCGTTGCCCGACAATTTGTTCTGGGCGGCCATCAGGAACAGATGGGCGTGCTTTTCGTTGGGGATGCGGACGGTGAGCATTTTGAAGCCCTTGCCGAGGTTGATTTCGAAACTCTTGTCGAAGATCGGCAAAGAGGCGGTGCCGCGACTTTTGCGGGCGACGGGCTTGACGATTTCGACTGGCTTGCCGGCTTGAATCGGCTCGGATTCGGTCTCGGCAAGGTTAGACGTTGCGACTTCGCGCAGGACCGGAGCAGGTGCGCTCGTGCTCGCCGCGAACGGAGCAGGTGCAGGAGCAATAGTGCTCGCCGCGAACGGCTCGGGCAACGTTGTCCGGGTGGTGCGGGCGAGATTCGCCAGCACGCGATCGGCGTCTTCTTTGTTGGTTTTAGGCAGCGACGGGTTGGTTGCGATAGAGCTCATGTGGAATCACCTCGGTAAAAAGTTGGACGAGTTCTCTGGCGGCGGCGACAGCACCGGCATCGCCCTTCATGCGTGTGACTGTGGTGTCGCGGTGGACGGCCTTGATGTACGCATCACGCAGGCCGACGGTTTGTTTGGCGAGGGGAAGATTGAGTGACTCCATGGCCTGGGACATGATTTTGTCCTGCTGCCCCACCGAGCGGACCATGTTGAGGATGAGCCGAACGGCGATGGGCTCTGCGTGATCGGCAGTCCGCGCTGAGGCGACGCGATCGACGGCGGATTTGGTTTCGACTGTCGCCTGCAGATCGAGCACGCTGGGCTTAACCGGAATAAGCACGCGCTGTGCGAAATACATCAGCACATGGGTCTGGTCATTGAGCCTGGGGGCGGCGTCGGCAATGACGACGTCGTGTGAATCGTTGAGCGTTTGGAGCAGTTCGACCAATTCTCTGGAGTCCTGGGTCGAGTGCATTGGAATGCCGGGCTCGACGGACGAGAGCCATTTTGTGGCAGACGCCTGAGGGTCGTTGTCGACGAACGCAACGCGCAGGCCCTGATCGAACAAGTGCACGGCAAGGTGAACGGCCAGCGTTGTTTTGCCGGCCCCGCCCTTCTGGTTGACTACGGCGATGAGCATGGTTTAAGTTATCGGCCATCAATGAGTCAATTCTTGAGCGTGGGCCAGAATCCCGCAGGATCGGCCGCGGGTTTGCAAGCGATGCGACACACGGGCCATTCCTTTGAAGATGTGGATAAGTTGATGGTGAACCATCACTCTGTCAAACCATCATGACTGATGGACTGATGGACTGATGAACTGATGGACTGATGGGTGTCTGTCACGAACGATCAACGTCAATGGACACGGTTGTGAGAATGGCAGAGTAGAAACCTGTTAAAGTGTGCGGATTGAATCTGTCGCTGGTACTCAATCGTGCTTCTTGGCACTTGTTTTGTCGCGTTAAGCGGCTGAAGCACGAAGGTGCACACGGACAAATTTCGCGGCGAAACGACATGACGAGGCATGCAGAGTAAAGATTTCGATTCGTCCGAGTGGATTATGAAAGAGGGCGGATCCTTGAAGATCAGGAAAGCGCTAAATTTGTTTCGAGCGAAAAATGCGCTTGCAATCGGACACGAGACTCTGATATAAGCCTGAAGGAGGGATCAGGAACGCCCCGATGTTTGGCTTGAACGGGTGGACATCGAACGGCGGCTCCTGAACGGGTGCGGATATGAGCGGGGGATGAGAATCACGACATCTGGATGAAGCATCTCCCTAATCACTGTCAGAAAATTGTTTATAGAAAGAAATCCCCAACTTTGACTTTAAGCGGGAAACCGTTTGAAGCGAGTGATTTGCATGGATGCCCGGTCACGCTACGCGCAACGGGTGCACAATAAAGAAAGTGGAAAAATGTCTGGATCGATTGGTTTGGCAGATGGCCGATAGGTAGTAAGCTGTCGACGGGTTCAATCGCGACAGTGGGACAGTCGAGCAGGTTTTTGAAAAGGGTCGGTGCACCCACGGGGACGGGGTCCGCGCGGGCCGGATAATGCGGGTTGGCAGACGATGTTTGAATTTATTTGATAACTGGAGCGCCTTCTTCAATTTATGCTAAAAGTTTCCGAGAATCCCCCGGCTCGAACAGATGGATACGACTCCATCGCTCAATACACGGGCGACTGGTGGGCGGCACACACCAAAGCTCGGAATGAGAAGGCCCTGGCGTGGGACCTTCTGGCAAAAGGAGTGCCGTATTTCCTGCCGATGGTCGCGAGGGTAATCTTCTCGGGCGGCCGAAAGCGCAAAGCGATGCACCCGCTTTTCGGGGGGTACGTCTTTTTTGTGGGCGATACGCACACACGGGCGGCCGTGTTTCAAACCGACCGTGTCTGCAACGTCATTGAGGTCAAAAACCCGGATCGACTCGTCGAGAGTCTGAGTTCGATCGAACGTGCGTTGGATAGCGGCATCCCGATTGATGCGTATCCGTTTGCAGTGGTGGGGCGTCGGGTGCGCGTGCAGGCCGGGCCGATGACGGGCGTCGTGGGGATCATTGCCAAACGCGACGGCGTGGATCGACTGTATATTTCCGTCGAGATGCTGGGGCAGTCCGCGGAGTTGCCGATCGACACCAGTCTTGTGCAGCCGTTTGATGGATAAGCGAGGGTTCGAGCAAAACCAATCAGATTAAGGGGATTCATGTTGGTCATTCTATTCGCACTCATTTTCGCAGTCCTAGCGACGGCCGTCCTCACGCCCGTGGTGATTCTGCTTTCGCATCGTCTGGGGCTGATCAGCATCGCCGCGACCGGGGCGATTGATTCGACACCCGCCCGCCGACCCGCGCCGCGCGGGGGCGGCGTCGCAGTCGCGCTCTCGACCGCGCTGACCGCACTCATATTCTTCGCCTATCTCAGCTATCAAGGCTTGCCGATGAACGCGGGCGTGTGGGCGATCGCAGCCATCGCCGCGACGATCGTAACCCTCATCGGACTGACCAACGACATCGTCAAGCTGTCGGGCAAGCTCAAGCTGCTGTCCTTGATCGCCGTCGCCGGGATGATCGCCACGACGAGCATCCATCTCGACCCGCTGGGCGGACGCGATGTGATCGTGCTCGGATTAGGGATCGCCGCAATCGTAGTGACGGTCCTGCTGATCGTCGGCACGAGCGTCGCCGTCAACTTCATCGACGGCCTCGACGGCCTGGCCGCGGGCATCTGCGCCATCGCCGCGGCATCCTTGCTGCTGGTCAACTTCGGCGCTGCTCAATTCGATCTTGCGATCATCAGTGCCGCCGTGCTCGGCACGCTGATCGCGTTCCTCTTTTTCAACCACCATCCCGCACGCGTCGCCCTGGGAGACTCGGGCAGCATGTTCCTGGGCGTTACGATCGCCGTCCTGATGATCGTAACGACACAGCGCCTGGGCGCGGTCAAGGGGCTGCTCATTCCGTCGACCGCACTTGCGATTCCCATGATGGACGCGGTGCTCACGCTGCTTCGCCGGTCCGTGGTCGATCGTCGGTCATTGTTTCAAGGTGAGAAGTCGCACATCCACCATCGATTGCTCAAGACGGGTATTCATCCGCACCACGTCGTGATGATTCTGTGTGGTGTGACGCTGCTTTCCACCGCAGTCATTGCCGCCGGGGCTCACCTTGGAGGCTGGGCCTGGCCGTCCGCGGGCCTGCTCGTACTTTCGCTGCTGACAATTCTTTTCCGCTCGGCCGGGTCGGTTCGGGCACGTGAAATGCTCAAAGCCGTTCGGCGAAACCGGGGCGTGTATCTCGAGTCTCTGCGCTACCGACGTGAGCTGGAACTCACCCGCGCCCGCTTTCAAAGCGTTCGAACGATCGAACAGTGGTGGGGTGAGATGAGCGAACTCGCGCGTCGGCTTGATTGTGCGGGCATGTCTCTTCGCCTTCTCTCTCGCGGCGGCAAAGAAAGTGAACTGAACTTCGTCAATCCCAAATGCGATATTCCGGAATCGCAAGGCCGGTCTCAGGGGATGACTTCGACCATTCCCGTGCCCCAGCGCCGCCGCTCGCAATCGCTCGTACTTCATGTGCGGGTGTGCCCGAAGGCGTCGCTCGAAAGCGCAGGCGAGCGACTGGCATTGATCACGCGCGTCATCGCCAATCACGGCCTGGACTCGCTCGAAGCAACGCCCAACCGACTCGCAGAGTCTGAGCAATCAACAAAGGCGGGCCTGGCACCGCTCGAATCAGCGAACGAAGTCAAACCTGATTCTGTTCTTTATGAGGATGTCAAAACAAAAGACGACGCCTTCCCGCTCGCAATCGACCTTCCCTCGCATAAAGAATCGACTCAGACGTCAGCACTCGCCGCATCTTTGCAAGGGTTGGTCGCGTCGCACTCGGCCGAGACAGATGACGTCGAATCTGCCGACGTCGAATCTGGTGACGTCGAATCTGGTGACGTCGAATCCGATCGTAACGCCTCACCGCCGCTCGATGCCCGTCAGCCGCGTGTCGCGATCATCCACGACTTTCTCTACACCTACGCCGGTGCGGAACGCGTCGTCGAACAGATGCTTAGCGTCTACCCCGATGCGGACATTTTCTCCCTGTTCGATTTCTTGCCGCCCGAGAAACGCGGCTTCATTCGCAATAAGCCCGTGAAAACGTCCTTCATTCAGAGGCTCCCCTTCGCCCGGACGAAACACCGGATGTATCTGCCCCTGATGCCACTCGCGATCGAGCAGCTTGACGTGTCGGGCTATGACGTGGTGCTTTCGAGTTCCTATCTCGCCGCCAAGGGTGTCATCACCAGGCCCGGCCAGCTTCATGTCTGCTACTGTCACACGCCCGCGCGCTATGCGTGGGACTTGCAAGACCAATACCTTGGAACCAACAATCTCGCTTCGGGCATCAAGTCGATGCTCGCTCGCGTGATTCTTCACTACATCCGAACGTGGGACGCCAGAAGCAGCAACGGCGTGGATCATTTCATCGCCAACAGCAATTACATCGGCCGGCGAATCGAGAAGTGCTATAGGCGCACCTCAACGACAATTTACCCGCCCATTGATGTCGATCAGTTTCATGCCGCGCCCAAGCGTGAAGAGTTTTACTTTACGCTGGGCAGACTCGTTCCGTACAAGCGTGTCGATCTTCTGGTCGATGCGTTCAACAAAATGCCGGGCAAGCAGCTCGTCGTGGTGGGTGATGGGCCGGATTTGGAAAAACTTCGTGCCAAAGCAGGGCCCAATATCAAGTTCATGGGATTCCAGTCCTGCGCCCAGATTCGCAATTACCTCAGCCTGTGCAAAGGATTCGTGTTCGGCGGCGAGGAAGATTTCGGCATCGTGCTCGTCGAAGCACAGGCGAGCGGAGCACCCGTCATCGCCTACGGTGCGGGCGGGGCAAAGGAAATCATCATCGACGGCCAGACCGGCGTGTTCTTCGACCAGCAGTCGCCCGCAAGCATCATCGAAGCCGTCAATCGATTCGAAAAGTCGACGTGGGATTCCGCCGCCATCGTGCGATCCGCCCGACGTTTCGGCGTCGAACGCTTCCGCGATGAAATTGAACAATTCGTCGGCTCACGCTGGCGGTCATTCATCGACCAGTTCCAGCAAACCCGAAAACCTCCGCAGTCCAGCGGCGGAAATAATCCCGCAGTACTTTTAAGACAAAGCTCCTCACGCCAGTC